>JAJAYP010000214.1 GCA_026786185.1 Gemmatimonadaceae bacterium | reverse complement strand
GGTGGGTATCACCACAGCCCGTTCGTGCGCATCACGGTGAACGGCGCGATCGTCACCCTCTCCAAGGAGAAGGCGGTGGCGGACAGCTTCGCGCAGGCGGCCGAGTCAGCTGCCACTGGCCCCACACCCGGCAATGACTGAACGGCCGCAAGGCCTGGAGTAGTCGCGGACGTCTCGCTACGCCGCCACCGGCTCCACCACGCGTCCGTCGAACAACGCTACTTCGCGGTCCGCATGCTGCTCATTCCTTGACTCTGTCCACCCAGGAGTCGCCGGTGATCATCCGCACGACCCGCCCACCATCCTCGACAAACCGCACGACTTCTCCCACCGGCCCGCCGCCGCCGGGCGCCATGAAGCGGAACTCGCCGTTCCCGAGCGGCTCGAGCTGCACCGTGTTCTCCACGCTGGTCGCATTGGGTGTCAGGATGACGAGACGACCATTGAGCAGCACGACCTCGGAGTCGCCACCGGGGCCGCGGTACGAGCCGGCAAATCGTGCCCACGCGGGATTCCACGCGACCAGATCCGGCGCGGCTGGACGGGACTTGGCGACCGCTTCACCCACCGTGCTCATGAGCTGCGTGGCGATGTCATTGGGGTTGGAGTCGTTCGTGTTCGTCAGCACGATGACACCCACCTTGCTGTCGAGCTGAATCAGTGTCTGCGTGGTGTAGCCGGGATATCCGCCACCGTGACCCACGTAGATCTTGTCACGCACGCGACTCACGGCGAATCCGATCGCGCTGCCCTGGGTCCAGTTGTTCTCCAGCATCCGGACGCGGTGCATCTCACGCAGCGAGGCGGTGCCGAGAATGTGCTGCCCACCTCTCGGTCCGGTCGAGAACTGTGCCGACACGAACCTGGCCATGTCGCCCACGGTGGAGGTGATGCCGGTGGCGGCGCCCATCCCCCGCGCGTCGACGAAGGGCATGACGGCGCGCGATCCGTCGGGCATGCGGCGTCCGTAGCCCACCGCGAGTCCGCTCGCCTTCTGGTCCACGCTGGACTCTTTCATTCCCAGCGGCTGAAAGATGTTCGCACTGACGTAATCGGCCCAGCGCTGTCCACTCACCGATTCCACGATCATGCCCGCGAGGGAGTAGGCGAGGTTGGAATACTTCCACCGTACTTCCGGGGCGAATGCGGCCTGTCGGTCCGCGACCAGGGTGCGCAGTTCCTCCTGCGTGGGAAACTCGTAGGTGGTCCAGTGCGGTCCCGCCTCGCGCGGCAGTCCCGAGCTGTGTGTGAGCAGCTCGGCGATCGTGATGGGAGGATCGTCCGGCGCGGCGCGCTTCACCTTGAACCAGGGCAGATACTGCGCGGCCGGATCGTCGAGCCGGAGCTTGCCCTGCTCGCGCAACTGCATGATCGCCGTGGCCGTGAACAGCTTGCTGTGCGATGCCATCCGGAACTTCGTGGCGGGCGTCATCGGCAGCCGGCCCTGCGTGTCGGCATACCCGAATCCGGCGGACCACACGAGCTCCTGGTCGTGGACCACGCCGACCACCACCCCGGGCAGCCCGCGATAGGCGATCTGACCCTGCAGCCACGACGAGAACAACCGCTTCGCGCCCTCCACGTCCGACCCGACGACCGCGCTCAGCCCCGCTCCCGTGCTCTGCCCTGACGTCGGTCGCACGGTCGCGGCCAGCAGCGCCATGACGACGAGGAATCGCTTCGGCACCGTACGTAATGCACTCATGATGGCCAGACCTCGCTCGAGAAGGGGAATCCCGCAGCTGCTCCGCGGCCAGTATGGAGCGCATTCATCGGATGGGCAACCGAGGACGTCCCGCATCGTCCCGCGCGATCTCGCGATATCTTCCTCGCCTACCACGGATGAGGGAGGGCTGGAAGTGCCGCATATCTCCGCGAAGCGCGTTGTCATTGGAGCACAGGCCCACGTCCCCCTCGCCGAAGCGCTGCACCGCGCGCGTCCGGATCTCGCAGTGCGCGGAAGCAGATACACGGACGTGACGGCCGACGATCTGGCATGGGGCGACACGTACCTCGGCTTTCGCCGGCCGACCCTCGGCACCATGGGCAACATCCGGTGGGTGCATTGTACCGGCGCCGGTGTGGACGCATGGCTCCTGCCCGTGGAGCTGCCGCGAGACATCCTGCTCACGCGCACGACCGAATCGTTCGGGCCGATGATCGCGGAATGGGCGCTGGCGAGGGCCCTCGCCTTTTCGCAGCAGCTGCTCGACGTCGCGCGAGATCAGCACCGACGCGAATGGAATCCGCGCGACGTCGCCATGCTGCGTGGCACGACGGCGGTGATCGTCGGCACGGGTGACGTGGGGACGCACGTTGGCCGGCTGTTCCGCAGCCTGGGTTGCACAGTGCTCGGTATCTCACGTTCCGGGGCGGGCGAGGGGTCGGTGTTCTCGGAGTGCGGCACGGTAACGGCGCTTGCGACATTCGCCTCGCGAGCGGACTGGCTCATCTCCACGCTGCCCCTCACGCGCGACACGCGAGGCCTGATCGGCCGGGCTGTGCTCGGGTCGTGCCGGAATGCCGTGCTGCTGAATGCCGGACGTGGTGCGGTAGTGGACGAGGGCTTGCTGCCGGAAGCGCTCGACAAGGGCTGGCTGCGCGGCGCCGCGCTGGACGTCTTCGAAACCGAGCCGCTGCCGGTGGACTCGCCGCTGTGGACGGATGCGCGCGTGATGATCTCGCCGCACATCTCGGGCATCACGACCAATGAAGGTGCAGCGGCTGGGTTCCTGGAATGCCTCGAGGCGCTGGAGCGTGGAGAGCAGCCGCGCTGGATCGTCGACCGCGAGCGACAGTACTGATTCCCCCGCACCGCGTCACGACGCGAGCGCGCGACTCCTGAACTGTGCGTCGCCGAGCATGTTGCAGCAGAGGACCGTGAGAAAGATGAAGGCGCCGGGCACGAGGGCGAGCCACGGCTCGCTGCTCATGGTGGTCTGTGCCTGGTACAGCATGTTGCCCCAGCTCGCGGCAGGTGGTTGCACGCCCACGCCGAAGAAGCTGAGCGCGCTCTCCAGCAGGATGCCACGTCCCACTGCCAGTGTCAGCGACACGGCGGCGGTAGGAAGCACACCTGGCAGCACGTGGCGCAACACGACACGTGGCGCGGAACCCCCGAGCGCTCGCGCCGCGACGACGAAATCCCGCGTCTTCACCGACTGCACTTCGGCCCGGACGACGCGGGCGGTTTCCATCCAGCCGGCGGCGCCCACGAGTACGATGAGCAATGGGACGCCCGGTGCGAGTACCGCCGCCGCGATCATCAACAGGGGAAGTCGTGGCACCGAGAGCATCGCGTCCGTGCCCCGCATCAGCATGGCATCCGAGGCGCCGCCGACGTAACCCGCGAGCGCGCCGACCGTGACGCCGATCGCGGCGCTCAGTGCTGCCGAGACGAGCCCGATCGCGAGCGAGACGCGCGCGCCAAAGAGCACGCGAGTGAGCAGGTCCCGTCCCAGCTCGTCCGTCCCGAACCAGTGTCGCGCGGAGGGTGCCGCGCGCCGCTGCGCGAGGTCGATGACGTCGACGCCGTACGGTGCGACGTATGGCGCGAGGAGTGCGAGGAGGATGAGCAGACCCAGACCGGCCGCCGCAACCAGTGCCGTGACGCGCCCGGTGCGATGCACGCCGCTCATGTCTCGCCGCGCGTGCGCGGGTCGAGCGTGTGCACGACGACATCGGCCACCAGGTTGAGCACCGCGACCGCCACCGAGCCGCACATCAGAAACGCCATGAGCACGGTGTAGTCGCGCTTGGCCAGAGCCTCGGTGAACAGGCCGCCGACGCCGGGCCACGCGAATACGCTCTCGGTGACAACCGCACCTGACGCCATCATCGATGCGTCGAGCAGCACGACCGTGACGAAGGGCAGCAGCGCATTGCGGAGCGCATGTCGAGTGACGATGCGTCCTTCGCTCACGCCGCGGCTTCGCGCGCCCATGATGAACGGCTCGGCGAGCGCCTGCCGCATGGATGACCGGAGGTACCGCGACCACGCCGCCGCATGGGCGACGGCGAGAACGGCGGCCGGCAGGACGAGATGCGCCAGGCGATCGAGTGTGCCGGAGCCGCCGAACGTCGAGCGGCCCGACGACGGCAGCCAGCCGAGCGCATTGGCGAAGACGAGCTGGAGCACGAGCCCCAACCAGAAGACCGGGAGCGAAATGCCGGCGACGGCGCCGATCGTGGCCGCGCGATCGAAGCCTCGCCGCACGGACGACACGAGCGCCACGATCGTCGCCACGATGACGGCGACGAATGAAGAGATGCCGATGAGCTGCAGCGTGGCGGGAACCCGCTCGAGCAGGCGGTCCATGACTGGCCGGCCATCGGCGTAGCTGTAGCCCCAGTCGCCGACGATGAAGGCGCGGAGCCACGCGAGGTACTGTGCCGCCAGCGGCCGGTCGAGACCCATCTGGCGGCGCAGCCGCTCGATGTCCTGCGGGCGCACGTTCGGGTTGTCGAGATACAGCGACAGCGGTCCACCCGGCGCCGCGTGGATGAGCGCGAAGACCAGGAGTGACACCAGGAGAAGCAACGGTACCACCTGCAGCGCGCGACGGCTGGCGAACGACAACACGCCGCTCACCTCAGTGCGGGCGAGCCGGCATCACGGCGCGCCGCTCACGATGTTCCACTCGTGCACGTTCCAGAACGGTCCGGCGTTGCTCGGATTGCCCTTGAACTGCCGGAGCGTCGCGGGCACGGCGTCGATTTTGGAGGTGTTGTAGAGAAAAAGCTCCGGCACGAGCGTCGCGACGCGTTGCTGGACCTCTCGCAGGAGCTCGCGGCGCTTCGCACGATCCACCGTCCGGTCCGACGCGTACAGCAGCCGGGTCAGCTCCGCATCCTCGAGGTAGTCGATGTTGCGACCGGCGGGGGGAATCTTGTCGGCGGCGAAGAAGGTGGTGATCTCCGGGTCGGCGCCCTGCTGCCACCAGTGGAGCATCGCATCGAAATCGCCGCTGAACCACACGGGGCTGATGGAGGTGCCATCGATCAACTTCACCTGTGCGTCGACGCCGACATCCTTGAACTGCTTCTGGATGGCTTGCGCGACGTTCTCGCGGATGGCGAACCCGGCCTGCGTGATGATGGTGAATGCCAGCGATCGCCCTTCCTTGCTGCGCACGCCGTTGGCGCCGGTGCGCCAGCCGGCGTCGTCGAGCATGGTCCTCGCCCTGGCCGGGTCGAACGCGTAGGTCGCGACGTTCGGCTCGTAGGCCCACGAGAGAGGCTGGATCGGCCCGTTCACGGTGGTCACGAGCCCGTCGAGGATCGTACGCACCAGCAGCTCGCGGTCGATGGCGTGCGCGAGCGCTCGGCGCACGCGCACGTCCGCGAAGGGCGGAAAGTGGCGCTGGTTGAGGGTGACGTGCTCGTACCCGTTGCCCAGCACCTGATTGAGGCGCAGCGACGGCACGGTCTTCAGCTCGCGCACCTTGTCCCACGGCACGAGTGGCACGAGGTGCACCTCGCCCGCCTTCAGCTGATTGATCCGCGTGGTGGTGTTGGCGAGGAAGCGAAAGAGGATGCGGTCGATCTTCGGGAATGCCGCACCGCGCCAGTAGTTGGGGGCCTTCTCCAGCAGCACGTATTCACCGGTCTTCCATTCAGCGACGCGGTACGGCCCGGTTCCCATCGGGCTGCGATTGTAGTCGGTAGCCTTGTCGATGTCGCGCCCCTGGAGCAGATGCTTTGGGAGCGTACCGCGCAGGAACTGCATCTGATAGGGCGCGTACACTTCCTTGTAGTGCACCACCGCCGTCAGCGAGTCCGGCGTGTCGACCGATCGGATGCGATCGAAGCCATCGGTGCTCTCGGGCTTCCACTCGCCCGAGATCATCGCATCCGCGGTGAACTTGACGTCGGCCGAGGTGTGCGCGCGGCCATCGTGCCACGTCACGCCCGGTCGCAGCTTCCAGGTGACGTCCATGCCGCCGCCCGACGTCATGACCACGCCGCCATTCGCGAGCGTGGGGAGTTCCGCAGCGAGCACGGGAACGACGTTCATGTGCTCGTCGGTGGTCACCAGCCCTTCGATGACGCAGGTCTGGATGTCCTCCAGAATGTGGGTCGCGTACCGGTTCATCGTATCGGGCTCCCGGTCGTACCCCACGATAAGCAACGCATTGGAGGCGCCTCGGCGACCGGCTGCCTCGCCACATGATGCGAGCGCCAGCGCTGCACAGCAGAGCAGACGCTTCATGACGACCTGGCCTGCATGAGCCGGCTCACCAGCGGCACGGGCAGGGAGCCGTACCCGAGCAGCTCATCGTGAAATGCGCGCAGCGTGAAGGCGGAACCCTGAGTCCGCCGGCGCTGCGCACGCAACTCGAGGATGCTCTGCGTGCCGAGCCAGTACATGATCGCCGTCCCGGGAAACATGGAGCATTTCACCACTTCGGCTCGCGCCGTCGAGGAATCCATTCCCGTCTCGGTGGTGAAGAGCGCGATGGCGTCATGGAAGGAAAGCGACCCTTCGTGAAAGCTCATGTCAACGATGGCGCGCGCGAGGAAGCGCACGCGGGAATGCTGCTCCGAGACCTGCTCGAGCGGGGAAAGGAATCCCAGCTCATCCATCAACTGCGTAGCGTAGCATGCCCAGCCTTCCGCCATCGTGCCGCCGCAGAACATCCCGATACGATTGGCGCAGTCCACGGCCGCAACTGTTCCGACGCGCGACGCGGCGCGGTGATAGGCATGCCAGTTCTGGAGGTGATGACCCACCGCGCCATGGTGGACGACGTGATTGAGCGTGATGGCGGCGCTGTTCCAGGTGCGAAGGTGTGCCTCTGCGTCGCCTGCCGGCAGGGGCGGCACGACGTAATCGTGGACGTCGTAGGTGTCGAACGGTGCCGGTGCGCGGTAGAACAGATAGTACAGGAACGGCGCCGCATCGCGCGTGCACTCGGGGATGGTGGTGTAGCGAAGCGGCCAATCAGGCCAGGTGACCACGTCATGCGCGCGCGCCGTCTGGCGGCAGGCGGCCCACGTGCGCGCGAACGACTCGAGGTAGTCGTCTGGCACAGGATGCAGCGCAGCGAGACGCGCCTGGACATCGGGCCACCCGTCGGCATGTTCGCGTGCCATGGCGTCGAGACGCGCCTGTTCGGCGCGGAGCTGGACGCGCGCATTGGCCAGCAACTCGGCTCGCGAGCGGTTGCACATGTGACCGCGGCGCAGCAGGAGATCGTAGAGGGCCGGCCCGCAGGCGGCGGCGTCGTCCGGCAATGCGGCGTGCGCGCGCACCATCGACACGAAGCGCTCGACGGCGCGACTCGCTCCGTCGGCGGCATGGCGAAGGAGCAGCGCTTGTGAGGGGGCGCAGACGCCAGACGCCAGCCACCGTTCGATCCCCCGAGTGAGCAGGATGGCCGCGCCCTGGCAGTCGCGAAGTGCCCGCGTCGTCCACGACTCCGGAAAAGCGTGTTCCTTCGCCGCCTCCACCGCCTCATCCAGGAATGCCGGCAGTGCGTCGAGCCGCGCGGTCGCGAGGTCGACGCGGTCGATGAAGGGCGCGAAGTCACGGATCATGAGCGAGATGATGGAGAACACCGCCTCCCCCGCCCAGAGCGCAGGATTGCCTCGCACGCCATGCATGCCGGCATCCTCGGCGAGCTGTATCTCGAGAAAGGCCCGCGCGAGTTCGGCGTCGAGCGATACGACGTCGTCGCGGTATCCTGACTCCGATGGAGGGGCCGGGTGCGCTGCCGCGAGCTCCGCGTGCAGCGCGACCATCTCGGCCCGCTGCGCCGCCAGAGCGCGGACCGACCAGTCGGGAAGCAGGGCGTCGTAGCGGTGCACGCCGGTGAAGGTGGCATTCACCGGACGGCGCCTGAAGTAATGCTCGAAGAACTGGTCCAGCGTATCACTCACCGGGCGAGCGGGATCGACACCCAGCGGCGCTCCCGACACGACAGCTCGACCGCGTTGATGAGCTCCTGCACGTGCGCGCCATCCTCGAAGTTGCCCTCGTTCCCGGGTCCGTCGTCGAGAATCTCGGAGATGAAGGAGCTGATGAGATTGGCATAGAACAGCGATCGCCACGACTCCTGCTTGCTGCCGCCTGGCGGATAGAACCGCGCAGGGATCTCGAGCTCCCGGAACTCCACCTGGTCCGCCGTCGCGCCCTTGAGCGACTCACAGATGCCGTTCTCTTCGACCAGCCGGCAGATGAGGGCACCCTTGCTGCCGTACACTCTCGCCTCGAGGCCGGGATAATTTCCCACCGTGACGAAGCTCGTCTGTATGGAACCGAAGGCTCCGCTCTCGAAGTCACCGATGAAGACGTCGCCGTCGTCGATGTTCATCCGCATCATCGTGCCGGTGGCGCGCACGACGCGCTCCGGAATGAAGTTGCGCATCGTTCCGACGACCTCGCGGAAGCGGCTGCCCATGAACAGGTGCGCCAGATCCATGATGGGGGCGCCGTATCCCTCCAGCGACGACACCTGGATCACCGACTGATCAGCCGTGTGATCCACCTGCCGGAGGGGATTCGTCGGATCGAGCCATTGTGAGTTCTGCTCGTAGCCGTTGAAGATGAACGGGGTGCCCAGATAATCGGCGGCGATGAGCTCCTTCATGTATTGCATCGCGGGGCTGTAGCGAAAGGTGAAGCCCAGCTTCGTCTTCACCCCCATCGCACGCGCGAGTTCGGCGGCGCGGCGCGTCTCGGTGAAATCGTACGCCACCGGCTTCTCGCAGAGCACGTGCTTGCCGGCGCTGAGCGCCGCCCAGCTCAGCTCGAAGTGCGTTGCGCTGGGCGTGCACACATCGACCAGGTCGATGTCCGCCCGCGCGATGAGCTCCTCATGCGACGCGTAGACATGCGGAATATCGAACTTCGTCGCGAACGCTTGTGCGCGTTCCACGCTGGGGTCGGCGATGGCGACGAGCTGGCAGCGCGGATCCCGCCGGAAGCCTGGCAGGTGCGCGAATTCCGCCCACGCACCGGCGCCAAGCACGCCGACCTTCACGGGTTCGCCGCGCGCGATCGTCTTCCGTACCGGCGCCATCAACGGATCACGGCAGAGGTGTCGCCCGGCAGCATCAGCTGCCGATGAGCCCAGATCGGCGCGATGCCGTTCGTCATGATGCGCTCGTGAAATGCGCGAAGCGAAAACGCCGAGCCTCGCTGCCGGGCGAAATCGTCGCGCAGGGTGATGAGGCCGCGCTTGCCGAGAAAGTATCCGCCGTAGGTCGGATCGTACGCGCCACGTTCCGCCTCGCGCCGCGCCGCGGGCGCCGCGACGTAGGCCTGCTGCTCGAAGCACCGCTGCGCGTCGTCGAGCGTCCACACCCTGGTGTGCAGCCTGATGCCGGAGAGCAGCCGGCAGATGCGCGTGAGCGCGTCGCTCACCTGCGCCAGTCGCAAGCGGGGATCTCCCTCGCCGAATCCTTCGTCGAGCACCATCTGTTCGGCATAGTGCGCCCAACCATCCTGTCCCGAGGACGGCTGCGGAAAGGGATTCAGGCCGATCCAGATGCGGCGTATCTTGCCCGGCGTGCGGCGCATGTAGATGGAGTGCAGCCAGTGGCCCGGCATCGCTTCGTGCGCGGCGGTGTTGGAGAGCGACGCGTAGTTGTAGCGCTCGAGCCACGCGTCCTGCTGCTCCACGGGCAGGTCGGCGCGCGCGTCCGTGATGTAGAAGACACTTCTGACCGACGGCTTGTCCAACGGTGGCCGCGCATGCATCGATGCGAAGCCCAGGTCGAAGGGCTGCGCCGGCAGCACGACGACGCGCTCGCCGGCCGGCACGGAGGCGATGCCACGACGCCTGACGAACTGTGTCAGGGAATCGGTGATCAGGCGTGTCGCGTTCACCACGCCGCCAAGCTTTGGGTGGTCGCGCCGGACCGAGCGCCAGGTCTCGAGCGGATCCTTGCCCGGCGCGAGTCGCTCCGCCGCGCTGCGGAAGGCAGCCTGCTCGCGCAGCAATTCGCGCTCGCCCAGTGACTCGAGGTCGGCGAGCGGCACGTCGATCAGTTCTTCGGCGCGGTACCGTCGCGCAACGTTGGCGCCGCCGATCGTGAAATCGCCCGAGGCGGTGGGGATCACGTCCTGTTCGAGGTACGACGCGTACGCGTCGATGAGCGGAATGGCCTGGTCCGCCGATCGTCGCAGCGAATCGCGAAGCTCGGCGGACGCAACGCCGGCGAAGGCAAGGTCGAGATCCTTTCCGAGCATCGCGCTCGCGCCCCGCATGAACGTGGCGCCTCGCTCAGCGAACAGCCGGGGTGGGTTGGAGATGTTCGCGCGAGCCGCCGCGAGCAGTGCAGGCACCTGACCCAGCTTGGCGATGACGCGCCGCATCCGCAGGGCAGGGGGATCGCTCTCCACGGTCATCAGGTTGTGAATGCCGTCCGTGAGCGCCGATGCGTAGAGCATGGGATTGCGACGCCAGTTCTCGAGGGTCTGTTGCTCGAGGAGCCATCCGTCGATCACACCCTGGAGAATGCGGCGGTCGACCCGCTGGTCCGGTGAGAGGGTCGCGGGATCGAAACCGGCCAGGAGTGCGCGGTCACGCTCGAGCGCCGCGACCTCCAGCTGAATGGCGCGCGCCGAGAAATCGTCGAGCCGGTCATCGTGCTGATGCAGGCCGTTGCCCGCCGCGATGGAGGGGTGGCGCCTCGCGAAGTCGTCGAGGTATCGATCGACGAATCGGGCGAACTGCGGTGAGTGCGCGGGGCGGCCCGCGCCGATCGGCACGAGGCAGCACACGACGAGCGCGGCGCGCATGACGCGGTGCGCGAAGATGGACGTTCCGATGGCGCGACCCCCTGACCGTTAGCCGTGGATATGTGGCGGTCGGAGAGAGTAGCGGCCGCACCTGGCTTCGGGTAGGGTATCCGCGTGGCATCTCCGATGTCGCCGATGCTCGCGCGGAATCAACGCCACTCGACGATGGCGACCGCAGGCTGGTCGAAGAACTGGCGTGAGGGTATCGTATCGCAGCGCACGCCTTCGCCGAGTGCCTGGCGGTTGGCCCTGCCACCACCCCGTTGATGAGGCGCGCATGACCCAGCTGGTCCGGCGAGCGTTTGCCATTTCCTTCTGTGCCGTGACGATCGCGACCGGCGCCGCGTGCCGGCGGACCGAGCCGGCGTCCGTTCAGGAGCTGTACACCACCCGGATGCTGGGACTCAGCTATCTCCGGCGCAATCAGCTCGCGGAGGCAGAGGCCGAGTTCCGGAAGCTCACCACGCTCGCGCCGGACGATGCGGAAGGGTACGCGGATCTCGGCCTCACGTTCCTGCAGGCGGGTCGCTACGAGGACGCGGAGAAGCAGTTGCGGCGTGCTCGCGAGCTGGCCCCGGCGAGCACGGAGAGCGGACTCGCACTGGCGAGAGTCTACGCCCTCACTGGGCGCGCTCTGGATGCCCGGGCACTGCTCGAGCGTCTGCGCCGCGATTCCGCGCAGAGCGCTCACGTCCTGTATGCGCTCGCCGAGCTCGAGGCGCAGCAACCGGGTGGCGCCTCGGCCGGAGCGTACCGGGAGCGGCTGCGAGAAGTGCTCGCCGTTGCTCCCGCGAATCTGGTCGCGCGCCTGATGCTCACGCTCGCGTTCGCGCGGATCGGCGAAGCGGATAGCGCCGTTCGGCACCTCGAGGATGTCCGGCGAATTCCGCCCGCCCTTCCACCGGAGGCGCGAGCGTATCTGGACAGCACGATCCAGTTGCTGCGTAAAGGCGATCTCGAACGATCGCGCACGACGCTGGATCGCTTGTTGGCGCTCGTGGAGGTGACGGCCCCGTATCAGGCGTCCATGGCCGATGTGCAATGGACCGAGGGGCCGATCGCCGGTCGGGCCGTCCTCACCTTCGTGCCACGCAATTTCATCTCGCTGCATGGCGGGCGTGAGCGAGCGACCATCGATCTGGCACGATTCGTCGACGCGACCGACGACGCGGGACTGGCGACTGCATCTGAACGGTCGGGCGCGGCGCCCGCTCCGGGAATGCGGGCTGTCTCGCATGCGATCGCCGCCGGCGACGTGTACGGCAACGGAGCCGATGCCCTGTTCGTCTCGACCTGGTCATCCGCGGCGAACAGATCGGTGGCGCGGCTCTATCGGGTGCAGGGCGGTTTTCTTCAGGACGTCACGGAGCGCTCGGGTATCTCCCTTGCGCAGGGGGCGAGTTACGCCACCTTCGCCGACGTCGACAACGATGGATGGCTCGATCTCTTCGCGATCGGCGGCGACGCACGGGGGCAGCTGTTCCGGAACGGCGGAAACGGCACCTTCGTGAACGTGACGGCGAAGGCGGGCATTGCCGACGTTCGCGGCGCGCAGAAGGCGCTGTTCAGCGACCTCGATCACGACGGTGATCTCGACCTGCTCCTCGTCGGGGAGGGTCAGCGCACCGTCTATCGGAACAATCTCGACGGCACCTTCACCGACGCAACGGCGAGCTTCGGCCTCGTGGGCGCCGGGGCGCGCGACGCAGCCTTCGGCGATTTCGACGGTGACGGACGACTGGACCTCGTCTTCTCGGGTGGCGCGAATACTCCCGCGCTGTTCCGGAACGGAGGGGCGCAACGATTCACCGACGTCACCGCCGCGAGCGGGCTCGCCGAGCGCGGCGCGTCAGCGACGACGACGGTGGGAGACTACAACAACGACGGCTCCCTCGATCTCTTCGTCGCGGCCGCGAATGGCGCTGAATCGGCGCTGTGGCGCAACGATGGCAGCGGCACGTTCACGCGAGACCGTCGCGCGAGTGCTGCCATCCAATCGCTCCGTGGCACGGTGGCGGCTGGCGCGACGTTCGTGGACTACGACAATGACGGGTGGCTCGATCTCGTCGTGGGCACGTCCGCGGCCCGCGGTACGGGTCCATCCCGCGTGTTCCTGTTCCGGAACGACGGATCGGGACGTTTCGTCGACCGTTCGACGCTGATCCCGCCTACCCTTCGCGCTGCGGGAGCGGCGGCGATCGTCGTGTCGGACGTCGACGATGATGGCGACGAGGACCTCGCACTCATCGATGGTGCCGGCGCGCCACGCCTGCTGCGCAACGAACAGGGCAACAGCAACTTCGCCGTGAACGTGGAGCTCAAGGCGCTCCGCACGGGGAGCGGCAAGAACAATGCGTTCGGCATCGGGGCGCGGCTGGAGCTGCGCGCGGGGGAGATCTATCAGACACGGGTGTCCACCGGCCGCACGACGCATTTCGGGCTTGGCTCGCACCTCAAGGCCGATGTGCTGCGCGTCGAATGGCCGAATGGCGTTCCGCAGACGATCTATTTCCCCGGATCGGACCAGGAGGTCGTCGAGCGCGAGGCGCTGAAGGGGTCGTGCGCGTTCGTGTACACGTGGGACGGCACCGGCTTCCGGTTCGTGACCGACGCCATGTGGCGGAGCGCGCTGGGCATGCCGCTCGGGCTCATGGGCAGCACCAGCGCCTTCGCACCGGCGGGTGCCTCACAGGAATACGTGCGCATTCCGGGTGACGCGCTCCAGCCGCGCGATGGACGCTATGTCATACAGCTCACCGAGGAGCTGTGGGAAACGGCATACGCCGACAAGCTCTCGCTCGTCGCGGTCGATCATCCCGATTCGGTCGATGTATTCGTCGACGAGCGATTCGTGCCCCCCGGGCCGGTGAAGCTCCGCCTGTTCCAGGTGGCGGAACGCAGCGCCCCACGTTCGGCGACAGATGAACGGGGTCGCGACGTCCTGCCGGCGTTGCGCGATGCCGACGACGTGTACGTGTCGAACCTCCTGCCGACCCAGTATCAGGGCGTGGTGCAGCCGCACGATCTCATCCTGGATCTCGGTGACGCCGCCGGCTGGCCGAACACGCATCTCTTCCTGCGCGGCTGGATCTATCCCACCGACGCCAGCATCAACGTCGGACTGTCGCAACAGCCATCGAGCAGACTTGCCTCTCCCTCGCTCGAGGTCCGCGATGCGCACGGCAACTGGCAGACGGCGATCGCCGACATCGGATTTCCTTCCGGGAAGGACAAGACGATCGTGGTGAATCTGGCCGGGAAGTTTCCCACAGCCAATCATCAGGTCCGCATTCGCACGAGCATGCAGATCTACTGGGATCAGGCGTTCGTGGCGCGCGCGCTCGAAGGCAGCCCGGTGGCGACCACCACGCTTGCGCCGGTGTCGGCCGATCTCCACTTCCGCGGCTTCTCACGTACCTATCGAAAAGGTGGCCGGTACGGGCCGTACTGGTTCGCCTACGACGACGTGACGAAGGAGTCGCCGTGGCGGCCGATCACGGGCGCCTTCACCCGCTTCGGCGACGTGCTGCCACTGCTCCGCAATCCCGACGACATGTACGTGATCATGGGCCCCGGCGACGAGGCGACCATTCAGTTCGACGCGAGTTCCGCAAAGACCCTCCCTCCCGGCTGGACGCGTGACTTCCTGTTGTACACGGACGGGTGGATCAAGGACTCCGACCTGAACACGGCGTTCGGCACCACGGTTCATCCGCTCCCGTACCATGGCGCAACGAGCTACCCGTTTGGAAAGAATGATGTATACCCGTCCGATCCCGAGCACGTGCGCTACCTCCGGGAGTTCAACACGCGTGTCGTGAAGGGAAGTGCAGCACGACGGCAGCGCTGACGAGCCGGACGCCAGCAGGTTCATTCCCACGGCACCCTTCACTGGTGCACACACCCACAATCGACAACCAGGACCGTCAGGCATGCTCCACTACCGTGTTCCGACTGCGCAACTAGTCTCCGCCTTGACCCTCGCGTGCGCGATCACCGCGTGTGGTGCCGCGCGCGCTCCGGAGCCCACGCCTCTACCGGCTCGCGTGCCGCTCGAGTCGGCGCCCGCATTGACCATGCTGGGCGCGCATCGCCTGGTGCCCGCGCCCGCCTCCGTGACGTCTGCGGAGGGCCCGCCGTTCGCCTTGACCGCGACGACGACGATCGTCGTGCCCGCGAGTGGCGGCGAAGCATCACGTGTGGGTGCGTGGATGGCGACGCTCCTTCGCCCAGCCACGGGCCTGCTGTTCCCCGTGTCGGCCGCGGACGGCGCCGCGCCGGCCGGCGCGATCGTGCTGCGGCGCGGCGGCGAGGCGAGCCGCGGGGCGGAGGGATACGAGCTCACGATTACGTCTGACTCCGTGCGCCTCGTGGCCGCGGAGCCCGCCGGACTGTTCCGAGGCGTGCAGACGCTGCGGCAACTGCTGCCTGCCGCGATCGAGTCCGAGCAGAGCGTCGCCGGAGTGCCGAAGGAGTGGACGATCCCCGCCGGTCGCATCGTCGACCGCCCGCGCTTCGCCTATCGCGGCGCCATGCTCGACGTGGCGCGGCACTTCTTCACGGTCAAGGAAGTTTACCAGTTCGTCGATCTCCTCGCGCTCTACAAGCTCAACACGCTCCACCTCCACCTGTCGGACGATCAGGGCTGGCGCATCGAGATCGACTCGTGGCCGCGACTCGCCACGATCGGCGGGAGCACCCAGGTGGGCGGCGGGCCCGGCGGCTACTACACCAAGGCCGACTACGCCGAGATCGTGCGTTACGCGGCGGATCGCTTCATCACCGTCGTGCCGGAGATCGACGTGCCGGCGCACACCAACGCCGCCATCGCCGCATATCCGGAGTTGGGGTGCAGCCGACCGGTTCCGGTGCCGTCGCCCAACGCCCCGATGCCGGGACTGTACACGGGAATCCGCGTCGGGTGGAGCGCGCTCTGCCACGACAAGGAGGTCACGTACAAGTTCGTCGACGACGTGGTGCGCGAGCTCGCGGCGATGACGCCCGGACCGTTCATCCACATGGGCGGCGACGAAGTCGAGGTGCTGACGCGCGAGCAGTACGCGGCATTCATCGAGCGTGTGCAGGACATCGTCGCGCGCCACGGGAAGCGAATGATCGGGTGGGAAGAGATCGGCCGGGCGAAGATGCGTCCCGGCACGATCGCGCAGATGTGGCACGCCGACACCCTGCTCCTCGCCGCGAGGCAAGGTGCGAAGTTGGTGATGTCGCCAGCGACCAAGGCGTATCTCGACATGAAGTACACGCCGGCCACCGAGCTCGGTCTCGCCTGGGCCGCCCACGTCGAGCTGCAGGCGTCGTACGACTGGGACCCGGTGACCTTCTTCAAGGGACTCACGGAGAACGACGTGCTCGGCATCGAGGCGCCACTCTGGACGGAGACGGTGTCGAACATCTCCGCAGCGCAGTTCCTCCTGATGCCGCGACTGCCCGCGCTCGCCGAAGTGGGATGGACGCCCACCTCCGCGCGGAACTGGGAAAGCTTTCGGACGCGCATCGCCGCACACGCGCCGCGCTGGCGGCTGCTCGGCGTCAACTACTACCCGTCACCCCAGGTCGCATGGTGACGTTACACCCGGCCGGCGCGACGCTCGATCAGGCCTGCGGTACGAGTTTCTGCAGCTCTCTCCACGTCACCAGAATGACATTGTTGGCTTTGAGCGCCCGCTTGAACTCGGCGCTTCGCACGACGTCGTAGTCGCGCTGGCGCCAGGTGGATCCGTACGGCTCGTGGTTCACCATCACGGCCTGCAGCTCGGCATCGTCATGGCCGAGATGCACGAGCATCTCCGTCAGGCCGGGCTTGAGGTTGGCGATCGCGTCGAGGTAGAACTTCGCCCACTGGTCGCGCGGAGTGCTCACGTCCGCGGCGATCAACGTGTCGAGCAGGACGTCGTGTATCGACAGCGGTGGTTGCGGCGCGATACGCGGATCGCCTCGCATCGCCAGGAATGGCAGACGATACTCCCGAGCGACCTTCACGTACGTCGCGAGTAGCTCGGGAGTGGAAAAGAGCGCGCCCATGTGGCTGTCGAGATGTGTGGGGCGAATCCCGACCGCAATGGCCCGGTCGATCTGCGCACGAAGCTCACGTTCGACGTCGGGCACCGTCGCTCTCGTCGCGACCACGTCGGTCCCCCGGGGGAAGGTGCCGTCGCGGTCGAGCAGGCTTGGCACCTTATCCTTCGGTTCGACGCTGCCCCAGCGATAGGTCTCCCATTCGCTCGTGATCGTGAGATGCAGGCCGAGGTCCGCGTTGGGATGGGCCCTGGCGTAGGCGGCGACTTCGGTGAGCCAGGGAGTCGGTACCATCACGCTCCCGGACGAGATCGCACCGCTGTCGAGCGCGCTGAGGCTCGCGACATTCACGGAGTGCGCAACACCGAGATCGTCAGCGTGAAGAATGAGCAGCTTCGCGTTGGCCGGATAGCCGAGGCGCTCGGCGATGGTCCGGGTCTGGGCAGGTAGCGTCGTGACGACCAGGAGCGAGAGTACCGACGACCAGAGCAGCGATTTCATGAGAGTCCCGAGCTCGAGGGGTGAACGAGGACGGCTTGCCGCAAACGTGATCGGCGGCGGAACTGTGGGGAAGGGGACGTCACGATCGGGTAGGAGAATGCTCCCGGGGCGATGCGTTGGCGAATGACGGCTCCGGCGCCATCCCGCGCAGCGCCGGAAGTGCGTCGATGAGTTGCGCGCGACTCATCCCCAGCAGTGCGTGTTTCTCGACCAGCGCATCGAGGTCGAGCGGGTAGAGATTCCGCCGCCCGGGCTCGGCGAGTCCGGCAATGTTGCGGGGCGCGATCGCGCGCGCGACCCAGTCCGCAAATGCTCGGCGCTCGTCCGCCGTACCGACGCTGCCACTGCGCTTCGTGATTGCGCCGAGCCGCTGCAAGCCCTCACCCAACAAGGGATGTACGACGTCATCGTCCACGCCGAGGAAACCGTTCCATGCCGCGGATTCTTCCGGTGCCATTCGCTGGCTCACCTCCGCGAACGACACGATGGCGAAATACAGCATCGCGTGGGCAGCGAACAGATCGAAGTGCGTCATCGCTTCGTATGAGCCGGCGACGAGCCGATCGATCTGATCGGCCTCCGCGTCGAGCGCCGCATCGTACCGGGCCAGCACGTTCAGCGCAGGCGCACGGCGGCTGCTTGCAGCGGATTCGAAGGCGAGGGCCAGTCGCTCGACCGCGCGCAGGCTCCAGGCGATGCCCGTCGAGAACAGCGGATCGACGAACGCGTAGGTATGGGGCAAGAGCGCCCATCGGTCGCCGGTGGCTCGGGTGAGCCGGTGCTGCACCATCGGACGATACGCGATCGGCATCACCGGCGTCGCGTCGGCGAATGCGTTCGTCAGCGTCGGATAGCGCTGGAGCACGGTGTGCCAGAGCGACGCCGCGTCGACGGGCTTGTTGCCCGTGAGCGATGAGATGCCGCGCGGAGTCAGGAGAAAGCCGGCGCTCGTCACTCCGTGATCGAACCGGAGCGAGTACATCCAGCCTTCGTCGATCAAATGGTGTACCGCGGCCCAGTCATCGGGGTACGGGCCTCGTGGCATGCCTGGCACGACGTCCTCCATCAGCCGTACGCCATCGAAATGACCGAATACGATGGCGGAGCGGGTCTCCGTTCGGGCGAGACCAGACGGGATGGAGAGTTGGCGCGCGAGAAAACCGCCCGGACCCGACGCATCGACGAGGAAGCCCGCGCGTAGCTCGAATGCCTCACCGTCCCGCTTCCCGACGAGGTGTACTGCGTCACCCGAAAAGTCC
Organism: Gemmatimonadaceae bacterium; assembly: GCA_026786185.1. GTDB lineage: Bacteria > Gemmatimonadota > Gemmatimonadetes > Gemmatimonadales > Gemmatimonadaceae > AG11. Next base: position 311 of record JAJAYP010000214.1, on the reverse strand, counting down.
ACCGCCGTGAGCTCCACTCCATCGCGATAGTCCACCCCCGCGGCCACGGCCTCGCGCACGAAATGGTGATCCACGTCCGCGCGTACCCAGTGCGTGTCCGCGAGCGCGTCATCTGGACTGGCCGCGACGAGCAACCGCTCCGACTCGACGCCGCGATTCTGGAAGGGCTCGTCCGGGTGGTGTCGGTAGAATGTGAAGCCGCGCTTCAATCCACGGCGCAGCTCCGGTACATGGGCCAGCCAGCGTCCGTGTGTCGCCATGCGATAGCAGTCCTCGAGCCCGTACCGGATCCCGAGCCGCTCGAGCGACAG
>JAJAYP010000213.1 GCA_026786185.1 Gemmatimonadaceae bacterium | reverse complement strand
CTTCCTGGCGACGTCGACGAAGGCCGGGCCGATGGACTTCCTGTTCAATTGATGGCAGGCGAGGCAGTCGCTGCCCTCGATCATTCGCCTCCCCGTGCTCTGGACTGCCGCACTGCCAGTGGCGCGAGGCGCATCGCCAAGTGCGGCGGGCGCAACGCCATCCTTGATGTACTGCGCCGTCACTCTCACGCGCCCGGCCGGTATGCGGCCGCTCCGCAGCGTGCCGTCCTCGCGATCGGCCACGCTCACGGCGTAGCGCACCGGCACGCCGGGGAAGTAGAAGGTGCGGTTGCCGCCGGCGAGCGCCACGTCCACCACCGGCGGCTCGTTGCCGGCGACGACCTGCACCGCGGCCGTGGAACGCGCGCCGAGCGCATCGGTCGCGGCAAGGGTCGCCGTGTACGTGCCCGCACGCGCGAAGGTGTACGACGGACTCGGCTCGGCGAAGGTCGCAAGCACGCTGCCATCACGCCGAGTGATGGTCCACTGGTAGCGCAGCGAATCCTCGTCCAGGTCCATCGTGCCGGCCGACGACAGCTTCACTCGCAGCGGAAGCGCGCCGACGGACCGGTCGACCGCGGCCATGACGATCGGCTTCCGGTTGCCCGCGTTGTACTCGATGCGGACGAGGCGCGCGTCCTCGTTTCCCTGGAACCACGCGGTTCCGTACTCCAGCACGTACAGGTCGCCGCTGCGCCCGAACTGCATGTCCATCGGATTGCTGAACTTCGTGCTCGCCATGAAGCGCTCCATCGACACGAGATCGCCCTTCGCGTCCATGGTGACCGCCATGATCCAGCCGCGCAGCCAGTCGTAGACGATCAGCTTTCCGTCGTAGTATTGCGGGAAAGGACGCGTGGCGCCGCGGAAGTCGTCGCGGTAGAACACCGGTCCCGCCATCGCGGTACGGCCGCCGCTGCCGACGATCGGGAACTCCGGCGACGCGGCGTAGGGATACCAGACGTACGCGCCGAGTGCCGGCGGCAGCGCGGTGAGCCCCGTATTGTTGGGCGAGCGGTTGATCGGGTGCGCGGGATCGAACGGCGTACCAGAGATCACCTTCACCGAATCAGCGAAGGTCGTGCTGAAGTACGGCTTGTTGTCGCCGACGAACATGGGCCAGCCGAAGTTGCCCGCCTTCCGCGCCTGATTGACTTCGTCGTAGCCGCGCGGGCCGCGTCCGGCCGAATCTTCCGACGCATCAGGCCCCACGTCGCCCCAGTACACGAAGCCGGTGTGCGTGTCGACGTCGACGCGATAGGGATTGCGGTGGCCCATCGTGTAGATCTCGGGCCTCGTTTTTTCCGTTCCCGGCGGAAAGAGGTTGCCCGCGGGGATCGTGTACGTGCCGTCGCGCTCGGGATGGATGCGGATGATCTTGCCGCGCAGGTCGTTCGTGTTGCCCGACGAGCGTTGCGCGTCCCATGGAGTGCGCCCGGGCCGTTCGTCGACCGGCGCGTATCCGTTCGCGAAGGGGTTCGAGTTGTCGCCGGTGGACAGATAGAGGTTGCCTTTGGGGTCGAAGGCGATAGATCCGCCCGTATGGCAGCACTTGTCGCGCTGCGTGCGCACCTCGAGGAGCACCTTCTGCGAGCCGACGTCGAGCGAGTCGCCGCGCATCTGGAACCGGGCGAGCACGTTCCTCGGCTCGGGTCCGGCGGGCGAGAAGTACATGTAGACCCAGCCGTTCGATGCGAAGTTCGGATCGGCCGCAAGTCCGAGCAGGCCATCCTCCGCCTGGCTGCTGTCCGTGTACTTCAGGCTCACCGCAATGTTCGCGATCTTCGTCACGCGTCCGTTCGCGGGCGTGAAGAGGTTGACGGCACCGCGCCGTTCGACGAACAGGACGCGCTCGTCGGGCAGCACGGCCAGTTCCACCGGCTCGTTCAGGTTGTTGGCGAGGACGACCTTCGTGAAACGGTTTTCCTCCGGCCGTGCGCGCTTGAAGTCCACGGGCCCCGGGCCCATCGCGTAGCGCAATCCGCCGCGGAGGTGCTGGAGGAAGAGCGGCTCGGCGAAGGTGGCCTCGGTGTGGCCCATGTTCGTGTAGAACGCGCGGCCGCCGTCGACGTCGTGATACCAGCTCATCGGATGCCGGTCACCGTTCGTCCCGCCGTGATAGCTCGTCTCGTCGATGTCGACGAGCACGTGGATCGTGGGATCGATCGACTTGAAGTTGTAGAACTCGTCCTCGTGGTCCCAGCGATCCGGCAGTCCGGCGGTGGAGGGGTGGTTCTTGTCGAGCACGCGGAATTTTCCATGCTGGACGTTGGGATCGTTGGGGTGCCCGTTGAACCGGGCGCCAGCGAGCCGGCCGTACCAGGGCCAGTCGTATTCCGTGTCGGTGGCGGAATGGATGCCGACCCATCCGCCGCCCGCCTGGATGTAGCGCTCGAAGTCGTCCTGCTGCGCCGCGTCGAGCACGTCGCCGGTGGTGTTGAGAAACACCACGGCGCGGTAGCGCGCGAGGTTCTTCGAGGTGAACGCGCCGGCGTCCTCCGTGGCGTCGACGTCGAACCCGGTCTCCTGGCCGAGCCGCCGGACAGCGGCGGTGCCGGCGCCGATGGAGCTGTGGCGATAGCCGGCGGTTTTGGAGAAGACGAGGACGCGAGCCTGCTGGGCCCGCGCGGCGGCCGGAGTGTACATCGCCGAGAGGAGCGCGAGCAGAACGACGGACCGTTTCATGGTCGATCGGGGCAGCGGGTGACCGACGGACGGCAATAGGGCAATGCGCACTGT
>JAJAYP010000212.1 GCA_026786185.1 Gemmatimonadaceae bacterium | reverse complement strand
CGCGCCCCCGCGGGGGGCCCCGCGGGGGGGTACCCCCGCCCGCGCGCGGGGGCGGGGCGCCCCCGCCATCACGCGCTTCCGCCCCATCGGTGCACACGATACCACCCGGCCGTCCCGTCTACGGTACGGGCTGCAAGCTGGTGCCGTACTTGGCGTTGATGACGGGAATCAGCGCATTGGCAACGAGCTTGTGTGCTCCCGCTGCCGGGTGGAATCCGTCCAGCGAGATCAGGGCGCCGAACGTCGCCGTGGCACTCGTGAAATTGGGGAAGCGCGGGATGGCGTTGGTGGCCCGATTTGCCGCGAGGAGCGGATTGGGATTGTAATACGCAAACCCGATGGCCGCCGCCTTCGCCGATAGATAGGCATTGTAACTGTCGATCACGCCCTGCAGCGTTGCCTGTTCCGCCACGTCGAGCACGAAGATGTCGCCCACGGGAGCCGCCGGGACATTCTTCGTGCAGGAGATGAACGCCGGATGCTGGCCGGCGCGCACTGCGCCGAGCAGCGACGGCACGTTCACCAGCACGCTCGATCCGCTGCACGCGGGATCGACCGTGACGGTGGTGCCCGCGATGGCCCTCAACAGTGCCGGGTTCGCGGCGTTCGCCCGGAACAGTGTGTCGCCGGAGCTGAGCAGGGGAATGCCGCTGATCTGCACCACGCCGATGAGCACGCCCTTGATTCCGGGCGCGCTGTCCACGAGCTGCTTGATGAGGGCGTCGTAGTTGGCGGAAAATGTCGCCAGCGTGGTGAGGATACCGCTCTGTCCCAGCGCGGGCGTCGGTACGAGAATGCCTGCGGCGCCGGCGCCGAGCACGTCGTTGTTCCCGATCCACACCGAGGCGAAGGTCGGCTTGGCCACCAGCGCGCGCTGAACCTGGGACTTGCCGCCGAGGATGAATGTCGTCAGTGCATTGGATGCGGCGGTCGAGCTGCTCACCGGGTCGAACGACGTGGCGCCCGGTACGCCGACGTTGTTCAGGACGTCGGTGATGGAGCTGGAGGTTCGGAGTGAGCAGGGTGGGGCCGTGGTGGTCCCGGTGGGGAGCCCCGTCAGCACACGCGCCTGGGTCTGGAAATTGGCCACCGGCGCCGGGCACCCCGGCATGCTGAGCGCGGCATAGTGATACTGGGTGCCCATCTGCGCGGCGAGCAGCCGCGCATAGCTCTGCCGCTGGGTGGAGTCATTGATGCCGCTGCTCTGGAACCCGGCCGTGATACTGTTGCCCAGCGCGACATAGCTCTTGAAGATCTCCCCGCCCGATGGCGGGTTCGAGCCGAGGACGACGCGATCGGCAGAGCAGGCCGTCGCCGCGCCGACGAGCGCGAGTGCCGCCACGCGGGCGAGATTGGTCAGTCGATACATCCTGATTTTCTCCGGGCGTGGAATTAAAAGGAGGCCTTGATGCTGAGCGACAGGACGTTGGCGCTCAGCGCGAAAGAGCCGCTGTTCAGTGCAATGGCCTGGGCCTGCGTGCTACCGGCGGCGCGCTCGTCGATGCGACCGCGGCGCCCCGGGGTGAAGATGTGTGCATAGGTGGCGTCGAGGACGAATCGGCCGCTGAACGGAAGACCCGCTCCCAGCATGGCGAGCGCACGATCCTGCTCCGGGAGGAGAGGGGTAACGGTTTCGTCCGGCGCCGCGGCGGCGCTCGCCGTAAAGCCGCCACGGAGTGCGATGCCGCTCAGCAGCCGGTGCTCAGCCCCGAGCCGGATGCCCGATGTGTTGTTGTAGTCCTCCTGAATCACGCGGTCCGTCGCGCCTCCCTGGAAATCGACCGGGAGCTGGTTGAAGGACTTCCAGCCCACGTAAGCATACTCCGCACTGAGCAAGGTGTTCTGGAAGCCCGAATACGCGAAGCCGAGCTGGATCTGGGCGGGATTCCGGATCTGGGTCCTGACCTTCTGCGGCGTCAACGCACCCGAGCCGGTGAACTGTGCGGCGACGAGGGCGTCGACAGGAGTACCTGGGGGAGCCCCCAGCGGATTGTTGGCCGCCAGCGTCAGGCCTGTCGGCCTCTGCTCGAAGACCGCGTCGGCGTCGTCGTAATCGAACGAGAGCTGCGACAGGAACCGCAGGCCCATCTGCCAGTCCGGGGTCAGCTTCCCGTGCACGCCGACGTCCAGGCCGAAGGCGGTGCCCGAGCCCTTGAGTGTGGCCCGGGCGAATTCCGTGCGAAACGGGATGCCGAGCTGCCCGAAAGTGGGTCCGGTCGCGCTGGTGCGCTGCTGCGACAAATCGACCGCCTGGATCAACTCCACCTTCGAATGGCCGAAGACCGGGCCACCGCCTACCGACCAGTTCGGGGAGATCTGGTAGCTGATGTTCGGCTGCACATAAATGGTCTGAAGTGCCGCCTTCTTGGCGGCGAATCGGCCCGGGAAGTCATCCTTCCACTGCGAGGTCAACCCGTAGGGGACATAGACGCCCAGGCCATACGCCATCTTGCCGGAGCCGCGGTAGGTGGCGAACAAGTGCGGAACGACGGCCGTCGGAACGTCGCCCTCGTATCGGTTGAACGTGGTGTCCTGGATGAAGTCGCCATCGATGATGATGGCCGCGGCGCCGGCGTAGATCGACCAGCCACGGGCACGGGGCATGGCGCCGGGATTCCAATAGATGCTGGATGCGTCGTCGCACGGCGCTGCGGTTGCGGCGAATCCACGCGCAAGTGCGCATGAGCCGATTTCATTCAGGCCGAACGCCTGCGCGCCGGCCGCGGGCGGAACCGCGAGCAGTGCCAACGCGAGGGTGTACCGTGAGGCACGGTGAAGCGTCATCTCCATCCTCCTGTGGGGCGTCCGGGGAAGGGCCGGACGGTCGTAAGCCGGGTGCGGACGCGGCGATTCGGTGCCAGGACGTGCGTAAGCGATCCGATAGGGCGCTAATATAGGATGCGCGGCGCCAAACGTCGCCGTCTCCTCGACACTTTGCCAGTGGTCATGCCCGACTTGCCTCACGAATCCGTAACGCTGGGCGCTCCCTCGGTCGCCGGCGGCGGCGTCATTCTCACGGACGCCGCACTCGCGTTCGTCGTCTCGCTGCACCGCCGCTTCGACTCCCAGCGTCGCGAGCGTCTCGCTGCACGACAGGAGCGTCGTCACGCGCTTGGCTCGCACCCGCAGGGAACGCCGCTCCTCGACGCGGACGACACGCGCTCGATCCGCGCCGCTCAATGGCAGGTCGCGTCGTCGCCGGCCGATCTCACGGACCGCCGCGTGGAGATCACGGGCCCGACCGATCGGAAGATGATGATCAACGCGCTCAACTCGGGGGCGCGCGTCTTCATGGCCGACCTCGAGGATGCCTGCTCGCCGACCTGGGCGAATCTCGTCGAGGGCCAGCGCAATCTGATGGAGGCGGTGCGCGGTACCCTGGCACTCGACCTCGGAGAAAGGCAGTACCGGCTCGACGACCGCACGGCCACGCTCGTGGTGCGCCCGCGTGGGTGGCACCTCGATGAGCGTCATCTGCTCATCGACGGAAAGCCGGCGTCGGCAAGCCTGGTGGACTTCGGCCTCTATTTCTTCCACAACGCGCGCGCGCTGCTCGACAAGGGATCGGGGCCCTACTTCTACCTCCCCAAGCTGGAGAGCCACCGTGAGGCGCGGCTGTGGAACGACGTGTTCGTCTTCGCGCAGGATGCGCTCGGCATGCCGGTCGGAACGATCCGGGCCACGGTGCTGATCGAGACACTGCCCGCGGCCTTCGAGATGGAGGAGATTCTCTACGAACTGCGCGAGCACGCCGCGGGGCTCAATGCCGGCCGGTGGGACTATCTCTTCAGCTTCATCAAGACGTTTCGGGATCGCGCCGACAAGCTCCTGCCAGATCGGGCGCAACTCACGATGTCGGTGCCATTCATGCGCGCCTATGCCGAACGGCTGGTGACGATCTGCCACCGTCGCGGTGCGCACGCGATCGGCGGCATGGCGGCCTTCATCCCGAGCCGAAAGGACGACGCCGTGAACGCACGCGCGATGTCGCGCGTGCGCGAAGACAAGGAGCGTGAGAGCGCGATGGGATTCGACGGGACGTGGGTCGCACATCCCGACCTCGTTCCGGTAGCAACCGAGGTGTTCGACCGGATTCTCGGCCGACAGCCGCATCAGAAATCCGCGCGGCAGGATGCCGTGCTTGGGCCGGCGGATCTGCTGATCGACGCCACCGTCCCGGGCGGGATGGTCACGGAGGGGGGCGTGCGGATGAACGTCGAGGTGGCGCTGCTGTACCTGGAGTCGTGGCTTCGTGGTCAGGGCGCGGTGGCG
>JAJAYP010000211.1 GCA_026786185.1 Gemmatimonadaceae bacterium | reverse complement strand
GATCAGGACCGCGATTTCATCGAGACGAGGATTGATGAAATCCAGGCGCACGCGTCCGTCTGGAAGAGTGCTCACGGTCGCGGGAATGGAGCTGTTGGTCAGCATCCATCCGGCGGGCAGCACGACCGCGTTGGTCGGACGGCCGAAGCTGCGATCCCACACCAGCTCCTCGCCGGCGAGCCGGTAGCGCGCCGTGTCCGTATAGGTCTCGAACATGCGCAGGCGAACGGACGTGCCGGGTTCCACGCGCGGGAAGTGGAACACCACCACTTCGGTGGCGGGCGTCACGTTCGGCACGTCGAGCTTCGCGGCGGTGATCGCGTCGCCCCGGACCGTCTCGAATCGGAGCGCCTCGCCCGTATCGAGATTGCGCGCCCGCGGATTGGACACGGTGCTGCCGGCGCGAACCACATTGAGATACGTGCTCACGCCTGGCCGCGACTCGGTGTAGTCATGGTGGAGATCGAACGCACTCGTTTCCGGCTGCTGCAGGAAATAGACGATCTCCCGATTCTGCCGCGCTCGTTCCTCGAGCCGCGCCGCCATGCTGGACGGGGCGGCGGAGCGACCCGTGATGGGCAGGGCCCGCACAGTCACCGCCGCCTCCGAGGGCGTTGCGTTCCAGAAGCTGATGCCGACTCGGCCGTCCGGCTCCTGCAGCACCTGTGCGGGGAACGTGGATGCGACGAGCTCGTATCCGCGAGGCAGGACGACGGCGTTGCGCTTGATGCCGAGCGGACGGGAAAAGACGAGCGTGTCGCCACGCAGGAAGTAGCTGAGCGAATCCTCGTATGTCTTGACGATCAGCACGCGCGCTTCGCCCGGGTCCGCAGGGACCGGGCGAGCGAGCGTGACCCTGATGTACTGCTGCGACGTGTCGTTGGTGCGCACGCCGCCTGATCGCGCCACCACGCCGCCCACGATGTCGAACGCGAGTGGCTTGCCGGTGGCGCGATCGACGACGCTTTCGTCGGTGGCGATGCTCCCCTTCCGGATGGGGTTGAAGTAGTGCGTCGCGCCGGCCGTCGTCGCGGTCACCTCGTACACGATGCGGAACTTCGACGAGCCGGGCGCGAGCAGTTCGTACCGGGTGTATGCGTCGGCCTCCGTCTGGCGTGCCACCGCCTGCGCCTGGCCTGGATACGGAAGCGCCGCGAGCGCGAACGCGAGAATTCGGAGGGATCGCATGCGCCAACATGCGCCCCGTGGGCACCGGGCGCCATGCCCGTCACGCCTGCCCGCGTGAACCAAGGACGCGGTGAAGGTATTCACTTCTTTCAGCCTGTCGTCCTCCCGAACCAGCTCTTCATTCAATGATCGATACACTTGGCTACGCCGCCACGAGCGCCGACGCGCCACTCGCTCCCTTCTCCTTCACGCGGCGCGAGCCCGGGCCGACCGATGTGCGCATCGACATCATGTACTGCGGGGTCTGCCATTCGGACCTGCATACCGCTCGCAGCGAATGGCCGGGCACAGTCTATCCCTGCGTACCCGGCCACGAAATCATCGGCCGGGTCGCCGCAACAGGCACGAAAGCCAAGGGCTTCAAGGTGGGCGATGTCGTGGGTGTCGGCTGCATGGTGGACTCCTGCCAGCAATGCGCCAGCTGCGCCGATGGACTCGAGCAGTACTGCGAGCGCGGCATGACGGGCACGTACAACAGCCCGGACAAGCACACCAACGGCGTGACGTACGGCGGTTACTCGAAGGACATCGTCGTGGACCAGAAGTTCGTGCTGCGCATCTCCGACAAGCTCGACCCTGCCGCCGCGGCGCCGCTCCTCTGTGCCGGCATCACGACCTGGTCGCCCCTGCGTCACTGGAAGGTTGGCAAGGGCAGCAAGGTGGGTGTAGTGGGCCTCGGCGGGCTCGGCCACATGGCGATCAAGCTCGCCCACGCGCTCGGCGCCCACGTCGTTCTGTTCACCACCTCACCGAGCAAGAAGGCGGACGCGCTGGCGCTGGGTGCAGATGAGGTCGTGATCTCGAAGGATGCCGACGCGATGACGGCGCGGGCGAACACGCTGGACTACATCATCAACACCGTCGCCGCACCGCACAACCTCGATCCATTCATCGCGATTCTCAAGCGGGATGGCGTGATGACGCTGGTGGGCGCGCCGGCCGAACCGCATCCGTCACCGAACGTGTTCGGCCTGATCATGGGCCGTCGCAGCGTGACCGGTTCGCTCATCGGCGGGATCGCCGAAACCCAGGAGATGCTCGACTTCTGCGCCGAGCACGGCATCACGTCGGAGGTGGAGGTGATCCCGATGCAGAAGATCGACGAAGCCTACGAGCGCATGCTCAAGAGCGACGTGAAGTATCGGTTCGTGATCGACATGAAGTCGCTCTCGAAGTCTGCCTAAAGCGCCCCGAGCAGCGCGCGGACGACGAAGATCGCGAGCGCGATTGCACCGAGGGCGAGCACGGCAAGCGCCGCGACCGTCAGCCACACGACGGCGCGGCTCGCGGCCCGTTCGGTCGTCGGGAGACCGACGTGCCGCTCGAGCAGTG
>JAJAYP010000210.1 GCA_026786185.1 Gemmatimonadaceae bacterium | reverse complement strand
GCGACCTGTTCATCGTGCTCAATCAGCAGCGCATCACCACGCCCGATGCGCCGGCCAGCGGATTCGGCGTTATCGTGAAGTTCACGCAGATGTTTTCGCTCTAGCGAGGCCGGCGCCCGAGGCGACCTCGCTCAGTACCGCCAGCTCTTCAGATCGGCGCCCGCCGGCGCGGTCATCAGCATGCGCTCCACCGCCCACGGCAGCACCATCTGCGGATAGCGAAGTCTGGAGTACGCATTCGAGCGCGTGTGATCGCCGTTCCAGCAATGCTCGGCACGGTCGCCATAGTCGATCACCGCATCGGCGGCGGGCGTCGCCGACCTGAGAAATTGCTCGACGAGGTAGACGGCGTTGTTGAGGTAGTAGTTGTCCATGTCGCCCACATAGATGCGCAGCTTGCCGCGCAGCTTGGGGCCAAGCGTCGCCCAGTCACGCTTGAGGATGTGCGACAGGTCGTAATTCTCGCGCCAGTATTCGGCCACGCTCCGGTCGATCGTGCCGGTGCGCTTGTCCCAGATCGGCTTCGGGTAGCCGTTGGCGCCGACAGGGGAGTAGACGGATTCCCAGACGTCCCACTGGTCGCCCGAGCGACTGTTGGTGCCCAGCGCGAGCTCACGGTGGTTGCTCTGCTCGAGCGTGGTGCTGAGGTGGCCGAGGTAGTTGCGCTGTCCGGGCCGCGCGACGCGCTTGAACGGGCCGGCGGCGTAGTAGGCGTTCGTGTCCTTGTAGATGTCGACGACGGTATAGGCGCGAAAGTCGATCGGGTCCGGACAGGCGACCCACGCGCCGTTGTACGCGTCCGGATAGAACATCTGCACCGCCATCGCCTCCCATCCGCCGGTTGATCCGCCGAACGTGAAACGCGCCCATCCCTGTCCGATGCCGCGGAAGCGCCGCTCGATCTCGGGGATCAGCTCGTACTGGATCGCGTCGCCATACGGGCCGTTGTTTGCCGAGTTGACGGCGTACGAGTCATCGTAGTAGGGCGTGGGGTGCTGGATCTCGACGAGCAACGCGCGGGGGAAACCCGGGCCCGTCCAGTCCTTGTAGAACTGATGCGAGAGCTGCTGCTGGATGCGGTTGTAGCCGCGCAGGTCGAACCGCGCGCTGTAATCGGGCACGAGCGCAGAGTCCGGCGGCGTCTCCCGGAACTCCAGCTCGGCCGGAAAGTGTCCGTGATTGACGACGAGCGGATAGCGCGCATCGGGATGCGACTCGAATCCTTCGGGCAGCAGCACCCATGCGGCGAGGTGGACGTCGCGCCCCCAGAATTTCGAGAGACGCTCGCTTCGCACCTTGATGTACTTCACATACTTCGACTGCTTCGTCGCAAAATCGGCGACGGCGGGAATTTCCTGGTCGAGCACCAGCGCGATCGGCGCGCCGTCGCTCGCTCCGTCGTGCACGACGCTCCGCACCGATGAATAGAGGTTGCCCGGCTTCACGCTCCACTGCTGCCCCTCGCCACGATCCGGCGGGAGCTTCACCGTATGTCCATCGCTGCGCCGAAAGGTTTCGTAGCGATTCACGAGCGCTTGCACGCGGTAGCGTCCGCGTGGCAGCTGCGAGAGGGACGGCAGGGGCGCACCGAAGGCACTCGCGTCGACGATACGAGTCTCGCCCGGCCGCCATCCATCCACGTCGATGCCGTACAACTGCGCCGTGTTCACGTTGTCACTGACCTGCTTGCGCGGCTCGCCGATGGTATCGGCGGAGATGATGACGAGCAGGCGACCGTCGATCGGCGCAGCGCTCCTCGCAGCCGGAAAGGTGACGGCGAATCGGAGGGGCCGGACGGGCTGCTGCGCCGACCCGTCGAGTCCGATCAGCAACAGGCCCGCGGCCAGCACCATGGAGGAACGACGTGACGGACGAGCTGACGCGATATGCATGTGACGGCGGGAGTGACTGGGTGGCGTATCCGCACGACCGGGCAGGAGAGTGCATCGGAGGGGAGCGAATGTCCAGCCTGACCGCACGCGCAGGACCGGGACGCTCCATGCATATTTCCTGACATGAACGTTCTCATCTTCGGCGCAACCGGCATGGTAGGGCAGGGCGTGCTGCGCGAGTGCCTGCTCGATCCGCGCGTCACCCGCGTGGTGACGATGGGCCGCCGTGTGACCGGCCATGAACACGCCAAGCTTCGCGAGATCGCGGTGCCGGATCTCTTCGACCTGTCATCGCTCGAACAGGAATTCACCGGCGTCGATGCCTGCTTCTTTTCGCTCGGCACCTCAGCCGCTGGCATGAGCGAGGCGGCGTACGCTCGCGTCACCCACGATCTCACACTGGCGGCGGCGGAGCGGATCGCCCGTCGGAGCCCCGCGGCGACTTTCGTGTACGTTTCGGGCGCCGGCACCGATGGCACCGAGCGCGGCCGGATCATGTGGGCACGCGTGAAGGGGAAAACGGAAAACGCACTGCTCCGGCTTCCCTTCAGGGCCGCGTACATGTTTCGGCCAGCGCTCATCGTGCCGATGCACGGTATCACGTCGAGCACTCGATGGTACCGCGTGCTCTACGCGATCCTGATGCCGGTGCTTCCGCTCATCCAGCGCGTCGCGCCCGATTACGTGACGACGACGGAGCAGGTGGGACGCGCGATGATCACCGCTGCGGTGAGCGGTGCGCCGAAACGCATACTCGAGAATCCGGACATCAACGCGCTGTAGGGCGAGTCAGCGCGCGGGCATTACGCCGCCGTCCAGCGCGGCGATCGTCGCCTGCGACGGACCGCGCACCGCACGCAGGCGGGCAGATGCCTCCTCCGCCCGCGCCAGCACGCGCAGTGCGTTGCGGTTGGCCAGCTTCGCGAGGTCGGCATCGCTCCAGCCGCGATGCACCAGTTCGGCGAACAGGTTGGGGTAGGTGGAGACGTCCTCGAGTCCGACGACGTTCTCGCTGATGCCGTCGAAGTCGCCGCCGAGTCCCACGTGATCGATACCCGCGATCCGGCGGACGTGCTCGATCTGATCGGCCACGTCACCGATCGTCGCACTGGGCCGCGGATGCGCGGCGCGCCAGGCCGCGATGTCCGCGCGCACGGCAGCACTGTCGCTGCCGCGGCGCCGGATCGACGAGGTGATGAGCGACTGCAGCGAATCATCGTGCGCCTTGACGGCAGCCGACACGAACACCGTGACGAACGGCACCATCACCACTCCGCCGTTTCTCGGCAGGCGCGCGAGGATCGAGTCGGGCACGTTGCGCGGGTGATTCACCAGCGCGCGCGCGCCCGAGTGCGAGAAGATGACGGGCGCGGACGTCACGTCGAGTGCGTCGCTCATGGTGCCGGGCGACACGTGCGAGAGATCCACGAGCATCCCGAGCCGATTCATCTCGCGCACCACCTCACGGCCGAACGCGGTGAGTCCGCCATGCCGCGCGCTGTCCTGCGCCGCGTCGGCCCAGTCCAGCGTGACGTTGTGGGTGAGCGTCATGTACCGGGCTCCCAGCTCGTGGTACATGCGCAGCGTTTCCAGCGAGTTCTCGATCGCGTGACCACCCTCCAGCCCGAGGAGCGACGCGACGCCGCCGCTCCCCATCGCCGCGCGCACCTCGCGCGACGTCGGCGTCCAGCGGAGCGCCGGGTATCGCGCGATGACACGGCGTGCGATGTCGATCTGCTCGAGCTGCACGCGAGCGTATCCGGGTGAGCTCGTCACCTTGCCGTTGGACGCATAGGTCGCGTCGGCCGGCTCGCCGGGGATGTACACGGACCAGAACTGCGCGCCCACACGGCCGCGCTTCAATCGAGCGAGGTCGGTCATGCCCGGCGTACGCGTCCGGAGATCGTAGGCCTCCACGTCGCGCGGGCGCACCGTGTCCTCGCGGATTCGCCATGGCAGATCGTTGTGCCCGTCCATCACCGGCGACGATCGCAGCACGCGGAGCGCGCGAGCCATGTCGCGCGCGGTCGCGGCGCCTGTCGGCGCCGCGGCCTGCCCGTGGACGGGGGTGACGCTGACAAGGATCGCCAGTGAAGCGACGAGAGCACGACCACGGAGTGCGGAGCAGACGCGCATGTGACGAGAGAAGGCGGTGATCGAGCGGCGACGAGCTGGAGTGGACGGAGTATACCAGCGTGCGTCGCCTCCGTCGCTACTTCGACTCGTGTCCCATCAGCATGTCGCGGTAGTGCCGATACCAATCGCTCTGGAGCCGCTCCGACGGATCGAGAGCGAGCTTCGCGCGCAGCAGTTCGGGAAAGCGCGGATGACAGGCAAGCACCTGCTCGCGCGTCGCATGGCGGTGATAGGTGAGGTAATAGCTTCCGCCGCGTCGTACGGCCATGTCGATGAGCCGGCGGAAATGCTCGCCCGACCGCGCGATGCCGCGCGGCGTGTGCTCGACATGCAGGTTGAAGATCACGCAGGCCCACTCCTCGCGCGCCCACGCCAGCACGCTCTCGTCGTCACGCTCCACGAGACGGATGGTGCCGTAGACGAGGTCCACACGTTCCCGCCGGAAATCTTCTCGAGCCTCCGCCAGGAAATCCACGAGGCGATGCCGGGGAACGTAGATCTCCGTGATCATCTCGCTTCCGGCGTGCGCCGACTGCATCGCCACGTCGAGTGCGGGATGATAGTCGTCGAGGTAGTCGGCGAGCTGGTGCAGATCCGAATGGTACAGTTGGCCCGACGTCGCCAGGTAATGGCGGGAATACGCCTCGAACGCCTCGGTCTTGCGCGTGTGCGCCAGGTAGAGG
>JAJAYP010000209.1 GCA_026786185.1 Gemmatimonadaceae bacterium | reverse complement strand
CGAACCAGGTGTGCGACGACCGTTCGCCGATGCGGCAGTAGGCGATCACGTCGTCGCCCGCCGTGAGTCCGCCATCCCCTTCGTAGATCTCGCGGAGCGCGGCGGCGTTCTTGAACGTGCCATCGGCATTCGCGGCGCGCGCCCACGGGCCGCTTCGTGCGCCGGGAATGTGTCCACCGCGCATCGCGCCCTCCTGCGGATAATCCGGCATGTGCAACTTTGCGCCCGTGAACTCGTCGGGCGACCGGACGTCGATCAACCGGCCGTGTGCTTCGACGTGCTGACGCACCTCCGGCATGAAGGCGCGGATCCGTGTGTCGTCGCGCTCGCCAGCGGTATACGCGGACGGCGTCACCGCGCGGACGTCGGTCGTCATCTCGCGGCCTTCGGCTTCCCATTTCGCGCGGCCACCATCGAGGATCCTCGCGCCCGTGAAGCCGAAGAGCTGGAAGACCCAGAGCGCGTAGGTAGCCCACCAATTGTTCTTGTCGCCGTAGAACACGAGCGTCGTGCGCTCGTCGATTCCGAGTCGGCGGACGAGCGCCTGGAACTCGACGCGACCGCCATAGTCCCGCTGGACGTCGTCGTTGAGGTCGGTGTGCCAGTCGATCTTGAGCGCGCCCGGAATGTGGCCGAGCTCATAGAGCAGCACGTCCTCATCGCTCTCAAGAATGCGCAGGCCCGGATCGTCGAGATGCGCCGCCAACCACGCGGTGCTCACGAGGGCTTCTGGCCTCGCGTATCGCTTGAGGTCTATCTCCTGGTCGGACATGGTCGATCGCTCGTCGGCTGTAGGGATATATGACAGTGTAATCCCTCAGCCGCGGGTACGGTTCACCGCTGCGCGCTCGCCCGTCCATGCGACGGACGACGGTTCCCGCGCCGGCGCCGGCAGCGCGTCGATCCAGTCGAGCATTGCGCCGACCTCGGATTGCCATCCCGGTTCGGCGAACAGGAAATGACCGTGCCCACGAGCCACGTGCAGCGGTGCGTCGTATCGGCGGGCGAGCCGTCGCGCCACACTGAGCGGAACGAATCGATCGTGCTCCGCCCCGACGACGAGCAGTGGCGCGTGGCCGGCGGGCAGCGTGACGTCGTACACGCCGAGCGCGATCTGCCGCGCTGCGCGGCCACTGTCGGGGACGAAGCGCGCGCGCAGCGCCGGTCGCGCGTCTCGCGGCACCTGGTTGAGCACGAGCATGTCGAGATCGCGCGGAGTCGGGACGAACGGTCGCGAGAGGAGGAGCGCGGGGAGGTAACGGGCCATGCGCAGCAGCAGCGGAGCACTGAGGACGCTGATCCCGCGCGGCGGGGCGGACGACACGATCACGGCGGCACGCACGAGATTGCGCGAGGCGAGCAGCAGCGCCACCAATCCACCCATCGAGTGCCCGATCACGATCGGGCGTTCGAGACCGCGCGCCGCCTCGAACGCATCGTGGCAGTACGCCGCAACGGAGGTACGGCCGATGGTGGGAATCGCGGCGGCCGGCGGATGCCCGCGGAATGAAAGCGCCGCGGCGGGATACCCACGCGCGGCGATGAGCGGCAACACCTGTTCGTACACCCAGCTGCCGGCGAACAGCCCGTGCAGGCAGAGCACCGGCGCGCCACGCGGCGTGGCGACGTCGACGGTATCGAGGCGGAGCGTTCCCACGGTGCGCGGCAACATGGAGCAGGAGTATCCGTCCGGAACACGCCATCGGCAACCCGGTGCATGGCGGCGTCACACTCGCAGCGGTGTCGATACGTGTGCCGTGGTTAGGATTCGGCGTGCCTCCCACACCATCCGCTCTCCGACTCGATGCGCTCATGGAGCCGTACGCCCGGCACGTGCTCGTGTGCACGGGCGGGTACTGCTCGCCGAATCGCGAGGGGCGCGCGCTGTACGCGCAACTCGCTCGGCTGCTGCAGCGCGAGGCGCTGCTGTTCGGGCCACGCCGCGTGAAACGCGGTGAGACGCCATGCCTCGGGATCTGTGCCGGCGGACCCATCGTCGTGGTGTATCCCGAGGGCGTCTGGTACGCGGGCGTCACGCCTGCGCTGCTGGAGCGCATCGTCGTCGAGCATCTCCGCGACGGGCGCGTCGTGGACGAGGCGGTGTTTCACCGGCTCTGACCACGGTGCCGACCGCGCGGCAGTGTGAGTCGTCAGCGCTGCCCTGGCAGGCGATCGAGCTCGTCGGCCACCGAGCGGAGGATGCGGGGCCAGACGTGCTTCGCCGCGAGGGCGAAGAAGTGCGTGCGCGCCACGATGTCGTCGCGAAGAAAATGCGCGAGCGGTGACGCTCCCTTCCTTGCGTTGCACGCCCCGCACGCCGTCACTAGGTTTCCACCTGACCGATCACCACCCCGAATCCTGGGTTGCACATGGTCGACGGTCAGCGCGTCCGGCTCGAATCGCTCGCCGCAGTACACGCACCGATGATCGTCACGCGCGAAGATCTGCTCTCGACGCAAAATGGATAATCCTCTGCTTCCGTCGCTTCCGTCCCGCCGCAGCCTCTTCGATGCGGCCCAGCGGTACATGCTGGCGCCGAACGAGGAACAGCCCCCCCAGGCTGGGGACGAGCCCCCGCGCCTCACCACACAAGCCATCCAGAAGGTCAGCATGTCCCGCTCCCGCGAACGCATCCTCGCCAACATCGACGACATGTACCGCGAAGCATTCGAGCGGGCCAAGGCCACGGGGGACGATGCCCAGATGGCCACGCTGGATTTCGCGTACCGGCGCGAACAGCTCTACTTCGAGATCCTGCTCGACGTCAGGGATGCGATGGAGCGCAAGTAGGCTCGGCGCGGGGATCGGGGCGCGACGGCTGGCTACAGAACGGAGAGTACCTGGTACCTGGTACTTGGTACTTGGTACTTGGTACTTCGTACTTGGTACAAAGTACCGGGTACTAACGGCTGAACAGTACTTGGTACTTCGTACTTGGTACAAAGTACCGGGT
>JAJAYP010000208.1 GCA_026786185.1 Gemmatimonadaceae bacterium | reverse complement strand
CTGCTCGAGTACGAGCTCTGGACCCGGCTGAACGCACGCGGACTGGCGGGGTCGCACGGCGAATTCGCGCGCGAGGTCGTGCAGCGGATTGCCTTCCTCGAGTTGTCGCCGCCGGTGCTTGCACGCGCCCTGGAGCCGTTTCCGATCGCGGTACGAACGCTCGACGCGCTCCACCTGGCGTCCATCGAGTTCCTGCGCAGCCAGCGCCAGGAGCTGGAGCTGGCCAGTTACGACGTGCGCATGCTCGATGCAGCGGCGCGCATGAAGATTCCGATCGCAACGCTGGACAGCGAACTCCGGTAGACCCGGTTGAACTGGAACATGCGTAGGCCCCAGTGCTGACTGGCTGGCTCATCGATGAGGGCAGAGTGTGGTGGAAGTTCCGAACGAGCGCGTGGCGCCGCCAAAGTCATGAGTCGCCCCAGTAGATTCCACTCGGTATGCTGCGCATCCACGGCCTTACCGTTCGGTATCCCAATGGCCCGCGGGCCCTCGACGCCGTCTCGCTGGAGGTCCCACCGGGGATCTTCGGCCTGCTCGGACCGAACGGGGCCGGCAAGAGCACCCTCCTCCGTATCCTCGCCACGCTCCAGCGGCCGGATGCGGGCAGCGTACACTTGGGCATTGGCACCGGCGCGCCTATCGACGTGCTGGCCGAGCCTGCACGGCTCCGTGCGCAGCTGGGGTACCTGCCGCAGGACTTCGGGCTCTACCCAACGCTGAGCGTCGAGGCGGTCCTCGACCACTTCTGTGCACTCAAGGGCGCCACCGACCGTCACACGCGTGCGGCGTGGGTCGATGCCCTCCTGAGCCGCACGAACCTCGCCGAAAAGCGGCGCGTCGCCGTTCGGGCACTGTCGGGCGGGATGCGCCAGCGACTGGGGCTCGCCATCGCGCTCGCTGGGCATCCGCGCCTCCTCCTGCTCGATGAGCCCACGGCCGGGCTCGATCCCGGCGAGCGGCGGCGCATCTACGACCTGCTGGCCGGTGTCGGGGAGGACGTGGTGATCATCCTTTCGACGCACCTCACTGAGGATGTACGCGCCGCGTGCGCGCGGTTCGGCATCTTGCACGCGGGGCGCATCGTGACGGAGGATACGCCAACGCACGCACTCGCGGTGCTGCGTGAGCGGCGCGGCCCCGAGGTCACGCTCGAGGATGTGTACTTCGCGCATGTCCCCGCGGACGACGGCGGATGAGCGACGGCACGGCGCTCATGCGCGGGACCGCACTGCGCGCGCTCGTCGCATTCGAACTGCGCCTGCAGTCGCGGGACTTCCTGGCGTGGCTCGGTTTCCTCGTGCTCTTCCTGCTCACGATAGGCTACACCGCCAGCGGCACCATCATGCTCGTCGGTGACCTCGGTGCTGTGCCGCGCACCGCTCCGTGGGCCATCGCCCACGCGATGGCGGGGGTGACGGCCTTTGGACAGGTCATCACCGCGATGACCGCGGCGAACACGGTGCTCCGTGATGTCGCCGCGCGCACGCAGGGGCTCATCCTTGCGACGCCCTTATCATGGCGGACGTACCTCGTTGGCCGTTTTCTCGGAACGCTCGCCGTGCTCCTGGTCATCTACGCGGCGATCCCCCTCGGACTTTCGCTGGGGGCGTGGATCGCGACCGTGACGACGAACGGAGCGAGCGATCCCCTCGCTCTGTCGAGTTTCATCCGCCCACTCGTCATCCTCGTCGTGCCGAACGTGCTCGTCGTCACCATGGCATTCTTCGCCGCCGGTGCGCTGAGCGGTGGCTTCACGGTGATCCTTCTGGTCGGCATCGGGTTCATCGGATGCTGGCAGAGCGGCCTGCAACTCGTTCACGCAGGGCATGCGCTCGGCGCCTTGCTCGACCCCTTCGGCAATGCCGCCCTCACGTTGGCGACGGCGGACTGGGACACCGTAGCACGCACAACACGCGCGATGCCGATGACTGGTCTCCTCCTGGCGAATCGCGCGCTCTGGTTGGCGCTCGCTACGCTGCTGGGCGTTGGCACCCTGCGCTGGTGGCGGCCCCGCGTTGCCGGGGGCGCACCCGATGTCCAACGTGCCACCACGCGCCGCACTGTCGTCGCGCTGCACGCGCTCCCCGCCTTGCGAGGTGCCACGTCGGCACAGGCCCTCGTGGCCGAACTCCGCTTCGGCTGGCATTGGGTCACGCGGGAGCGCGGCTTTGCTGCACTCCTCATCCTCGCATTGCTGAATGCCGTTGCGAATGCCTGGTCGGCATCGGGCGATCCCACGGCGCTCGTGCGCGCCCTCGAGTTCCATTCGCGGCTCTTCGCGATCCTGATCGCGACGATCTATGCGGGGGAGCTTGTGTGGCGAGACCGCGATACGCGCACAGATACGTTGCTCCGTGCCCTGCCGGTCCCCGCGCTGGTTCGGCTCACCGGGCGCGCGGGCGGGGTCGCGCTTGGTCTCCTCGCGCTGCCCATTCTGCTGGTGATCGTGGCCACCCTTTTGCCGCTCGCGGCTGGCACCGGCGCTCCGGCGACCCTCTGCGCAGCCCGATGGATCCTCGGCGTCAGTGCACCGGCGTTCATGGGCTTGCTGGTGGTGTCCATCGTCGTGCACCGCCTCGTGGACCACAAGACGGTCGCGCATCTCGCGCTCATCAGCGCTTGGGTCATCGCGATCGCCCTCGGCGCCGAAGAGCTGGCGCGTCCGTGGCGCGTGTGGGGGATGTGCGGGAGCTGACCGGCTCCCAACTCGGACGAAGATGACGCGCGGTCCACGCGACTGGCAAGCGTTGACGACACCGGAGCATCTTAACGAGTGGTGCATGCCCAAGCCGTGGGGCGTGTAGCACGATTTCCGTGCGCGATGCTCGGCGTGGACGCGATGTGCAATGAACTCGAAGCGATCCGCTCGCAGACCAGTAAGCCGTACAACGTCAACTTCTTCTGCCACGCGCAGCCAGAGCCCGATGCCGCTCGCGAGACGGCGTGGCGTGAGGCGCTGGCGCCGTACTACGCCGAGTTCGGCATCGATGCGGCCTCGGTTGTTGCAGGCCCCGGGCGAAGTCCGTTCGCGACCGAAGCCGTCAACGTGCTGGAGGAATTCCGGCCTCCCGTGGTGAGCTTTCATTTCGGCCTGCCCCCGGCGGAATTGCTTGCGCGGGTGCGCGGGTGGGGCGCCAAAATCCTGTCATCGGCGACGACGGTCGCGGAGGCCCAATGGCTGGAAGCTCAGGGCGTCGACGCGGTGATCGCGCAGGGGCTGGAGGCGGGTGGCCATCGGGGCATGTTCCTATCGGAGGATCTCAGTTCGCAACTCGGCACGTTCGCGCTCGTGTCGCAGGTGGTGCGCGCCGTGAAGATCCCCGTCATTGCCACCGGCGGCATCGTGGACGCGGAAGGCGTTGCTGCGGCGATGGCGCTGGGCGCGGCGGCGTACAAGTCGGAACCGCGTACCTGCTGTGCCCCGAGGCCAGCACCAGTACGCTGCACCGCGCGGCGCTGAAGAGTGAAGCGGCTCGCGTCACCGCGCTCACCAATCTCTTCACCGGACGCCCGGCGCGCGGCATCGTCAACCGCCTCATGCGCGAGTTAGTGTCCGTCCTGAAACTCGATTCCCGCGTGAAATGCGCGTGCGCACGCGAGTGTTCAGCAGGAGAAATGAGTGACGCATCCGGTATGGTATTCTCGCGACGATAATGTACGTTGGCGTTGTCGAGACGTCCCACGTCATCAGCCGGAGGTACCACCGGCTGCGTCAGTCCTCATCGCAGTTGCCCCGCACCGCGCCGTGGATTGCGCATGCTCATGCGGCCGATCTCGCCGCGATGAGTGCCCTGCTCGATACGCAACCTGCGCTGAGCACGCGCGTTCAG
>JAJAYP010000207.1 GCA_026786185.1 Gemmatimonadaceae bacterium | reverse complement strand
CGCGGTGTGGCCCGGGGGGGGGGGTAACCAGGTGTGGGGGCGGGGGCAGTGGGCGGCGCCCGCCGGGGGGGCCCCCCACGCGCGGGCGCGGGTGGGGCTCGACGCGTAGGCCACTGCACTAGAAGCGGAAGCCGACGCTGATCGGTGTCCGCCGGTCGCCGGTCGACGCGACCGGCACCTGCGTCTTGAACTGGACGAACGCTCGACCGATGTCGAGCCCCATCCCGCCCTCCACGAACGTCCAGGTCGTGCGCGATTCGCGGAAGATGTAGGACTCGAGGCTGAAGGGGTCAGTGGCGCTGGGACGCCGCCCGAGGCCCGAGTACGCGGCACGCGTCGCCAATCCGAGCCCGCCAATGAAGTACGGCTGGATCCCGAATATCCGGGGCACCGGCCGAGCGATGGCGTCCACCGACAGCGTGCCATACTTCAGGTCGGGGGCCGACACCTGTCGCTGGAGGTGCCCGAAGGCGAGGCTCGCCCGAAGCGGCAGCGGAAACGCCGTGCGGAGGTCGACGCCGAGCCCCAGCTCGGCGTTGTCGAGCGGATTCGACGAGCCATAGCCCTGCGTGGCGACGCCGCCGCCGAAGAGCGACCATCGTCGCGTGGTGTCCGCCGCCTGCGCGCCGAGTGGCGCCGCCGCGAGGGGGAGTCCGAACAGGGTCGTCGTCGCCAGGGCCGTCAGGGTCCGTCGGATTCGCATGTTCTGCTCCGTGCAGGTGGGATTCTCTTGACGTCAGCTTCGACCCGGCGACCCCCGTCGAGGGTTTACGCCCCCACTCGCCTATCCGCTCGACCATATTTCGCGTACCCACCACATGGACATTCGCGTGACCGTCACCACCGCGCCCGCCAATCCCACGGACGCCCATCTCGCCGATCCCGACCACAATCCCTCTTTCACCAAGGTCATATTCCACGGCGAGATCCGCGAAGACCTGATATTTCCCTTCCCCGCGCTCGCCGCCGCCGAGCGCGAGTCGCTGGCGATGATCCTCGACTCGTTACGCGCCTTTGCCGCCGCTACGCTCGATTCGCACCAGCTCGACGCCGACGGCAAGTTCTCCGACGCGGTGCGACACGGCATGCACGAGCTCGGACTCATGGGAATGAACATCCCCGAGTCGCACGGCGGCTTCGGCGCCTCGGCCAAGGTGTTCAATCGCGTGTTCGGCGAGATCGGCGCCACCGATCCGGCGCTCGCCGTGTACTTCGGCGCACATCAATCCATCGGCTGCAAGGGGATCACCCTCTTCGGCACCGACGACCAGAAGCAGCGGTGGCTCCCCGGCTGTGCGAGTGGCGACATCGTCGCCGCCTTCTGCCTCACCGAGCCCGGCTCGGGCTCGGACGCTCAAGCGATGACGACGACGGCAACGCCGAGCGCCGACGGCACGTCGTACACGATCACGGGCACCAAGATCTGGATCTCGAACGCCGGATACGCCGGCCTGTTCACGGTGTTCGCCAAGGTGCCGGTGACGGTCGATGGTGTGACGAAGCAGCGCGTCACGGCCTTCGCCGTCGACGCCAAACTGCCGGGCATCACGCTCGGCCAGCCCGAACAGAAGATGGGCATCAAGGCGAGCGACACGCGCACGGTGACGTTCGAACAGGTCGTCGTACCTGCGGCCGATCGCATCGGCGACGTGGGCCACGGCTTCCGGATCGCGCTCGAGGTGCTCAATTCCGGCCGGCTGGGCCTCTCGGCAGCGTCCTCGCTCGGCGCGCGCCGCATCATGCGCGACGCGCTGGAATACGCGAAGCAGCGCACGCAGTTCGGCCGCTCGATCGGTTCGTTCGAGATGATCCAGCAGAAGATCGCGGTGAATGCGGCCGAGACGTACGCGTCGGATGCCGCGTGGATGCTCACCGCTGGCATGGTGGATCGCGGCGGCGTGGACTTCTCGCTCGAGACGGCGTGCTGCAAGATCTTCGCGAGCGAGCTCGCGTTCCGTGCCAGCAACGATGCACTGCAGATCGCGGGCGGTATCGGTTATTCCAAGGAGTATCCGTACGAGCAGTCCGTGCGTGACTCGCGCATCAACCTGATCTTCGAAGGCACGAACGAGATTCTGCGAGCGCTCGTCGCGCTCACCGCACTCCAGCAGCCCGGCGAGCGGTTGAAGGCGCTCGGCAAGGCGTTCAAGGACCCGCTCCACTCCATCGGTGCCATCGGCTCTTACGTCGCCGGCCGCGCGAAGCGGCAGGTGACTTCGCCGTCGTTTACGCTCGTGCACGAGGCGTTGAAAGACGAAGCGGAGATGGTGGCGGGCATCATCCACGATCTCGCGCTCGCCGTCGAGTCGATGCTGCTCAAGCACGGCAAGGCGGTGATCGAGCGACAGTTTCTCCAGCTTCGGCTCGCGAACGCGGCGATCGACATCTACATGGCGGTGGCGACGCTCTCGCGGACGACGTGGGAGATCGAACGTGCCGGATCGGTGGAGGCGGCCACCGCGGAGATCGACTGCGCTCGAGTCTTCATCCCCGCCGCCATGCGTCGTGCCCGGCGCAACGTGCGCGCCTTGAAGGCGAATCAGGATGCGCGCCTCAAGGCGATTGCGGAGCGTGCACTGGACTCGGCGGAGCTCGCACCGGTGCCGCCGACGGATCGGTGAGTCGGTAGGTGAGTAAGTGGGTAGGTCGGTATGTCACCTACCCACCTACCCACCTACCCACCTACCGACCTACCCACCTCCCGACCTACCGCCCCACCCCCTCCATCCACTCCCCCGGCTCCACTCTCTTCCCCACGTAGAAGTCGCCGAACTCGGCATACTGCGCGCTCACCTCGTCGAACCGCATGTCGGTGACGATTTTCTTGAACGTGAGGGGATCGGCGGCGAACAGCGTCACACCCCACTCCCACGCGTCGAGTCCAAGCGCTCCGCTGATGACCTGCATGACGCGACCGGCATACCCGCGGCCCGTCATGCCGTGCGCCATCATCAGGCGGCTGCGCTCCTCGAGCGAAAGTGCGTACCAGTTCTGGCCAGGCACTCGGCGCTTCGACATCGGATAGAAGCAGACGTACGGCATCTCCGGCGGTTGTACCGGAAACAGTCGCCGTTGTACGTGTGCACTTCCACGCTCTGCCTCCACACGCGTCGCCATGTCGGCGCGATGGATCTCGTCACCGACCGCGCCTCCGCGAGCCGCTGCCGCCGCGGCGAGTTGCGCGCTCGCGTGATACAGCCCGGCTTCGGTGACACTCAGGAAGCTGTAGATGGGCTCGAGCGCATCGAGGAGCTCGAGCGTGGCGAGCATGCGCTGCGCCTCGCCAATGTCGTCGAGCGTGGGGCGGAAGTGCACGAGCATGACGTCGGCGCGGTTGCCGATGAGAGGGACGACCGCGGTCCAGCCGCCGACTTCGGGGTTTGCCATGGATGTCAGCATCGACGCCGCCGCTTCTCGCAGCGACACCAGCCGTGCGGCGTCCATGGCCCGCAACTGCGGACGGTTCCAGCGCAGGATCTGATGGAGGGCGTACCAGCCTTCAGTGGTCTCGGGAGGGTGGGCAGGCGGGCGAATATTTGAGTCAGTCATCGCGTGTCAGCGTGGTCGGTGCGAGGAGCGAATAGCCAGACGGCGACAGTTGGACGGACGTACGGCGAAAGGCCCTCGGCGTACGGCGTGCGGCGGGGATTCGGATGGGAGCGGTTGGATGGACTGATCGCGATTGTTGCACCCGGCTCGGACATG
>JAJAYP010000206.1 GCA_026786185.1 Gemmatimonadaceae bacterium | reverse complement strand
CTGTCGGAATCGCCTCCCTGTTGGGATCAATACCTGATAATCCGCGCCACGGGGTACTACCAGTATACGGCGTGTAACTAGCGGCGCACGGCGGGAACGACTCATGACTCCATTGTGCGCCACGACTCGCGACGACGATGTTCATGAACGGTCGGTATCGCGTGATCCGCGGGGTTGGGTCAGTCAAGCACAGCCCCGCGGTGAACGCCTGCGTCGGTCCGATCATGCCGACGACGCGACGACTCGCCCTCGAACGCCAGTGGCATGAAACGACCAACGGCGCCCGATGGGGACGCCGTTGACTCATGCTGCAATTTCCTTCAGTGGAGGCGCGGGGAATCGAACCCCGGTCCGAAGCTAGATCGACCACAGGCACTACGTGCGTATCCCACCGATTGATGTCCCCGACGGCTGGCCAGTGGGCAGCCCACCGCAAGGTAATCCTCCATTGATTTCGCCCAGCGGCGGAAGGCGCACCGCCGGACTAGCCCAGATTTGCGTTACCCACGAAGCCGCCCCGGGCGGGCTTCCTCATGGGCACTTGCAGGCCTAACTAAAAGTTAAGCGGCAAGGGCGAAGTTGTTGTTCGCAGTTGGAGTTTTCCCGAGTGTTTAACGAGGTGCCCGAGGACCTCGGCACGCGCCCACAGCTTCACCAGTCCCGTCGAAGCCAGTCGCCCCCTTACTCACAGCAAGCTAACGGCAGCATCACCCGGCGTCAACCACGTCCACGGGGTGAAGTCAGGCGCGACCGCGCGTGTCAAACCGATGTTCGTGAAGCGCTTACCGGCTTCCACCTCACGCAGTTTCTCCCATCGTTCTTCGCGATGTAGAGCGCCTTGTCCGCCCCAGGGAAAAGTCGGTCGCGTCCGGTCACCGATTCGGGATACGTCGCCACACCGAATGACGCGGTCACCGAGATCTCCGCTCCCGCGTGCCGCACCACGGTCGCCGCGATGCGGCCGCGCAACCGCTCCGCGATCTCGACGGCATGCGCCGTGTCCGTGTGCGCGAGCAGCATGGCGATCTCCTCGCCGCCATAGCGCACGCAGACGTCCTCGGAACGCACACCCTCCTGGAGAATGCGCGCCACGTGCTTGAGCACGGCGTCGCCAGCCTCATGTCCCCAGGTATCGTTCACCCGCTTGAAATGGTCGATGTCCACGAGCACCAGCGAGACGGCCTGACCGGAGCGTTCGGCCTCCGCCAACGTCCGCTGTAGCTACTCGCCGAAATGCATGCGGTTGAACAGCCCGGTCAGGGCATCCGTGCGCGACCGACGATCGACTTCCTGATACGACCACGCGAGCTCGAGCGAGCTCGCCACCACCGCCGTCAGCACGGCGATCGGGCGGGATTCCTCGAGGGTCAATCCGTTCGGCGCATCGGCTTCGATCACCAGCGCGCCGAGCACTCGATCGTCGCGTATCAACGGGACGATGGCGACGGATCCGGGATCGCGAACCACTCGCTCGAGCCCGTAGAGCGCCTGACCGGTCGCCACACCGCGCGCATCCTCCAGCACCTGCGGCACCCCGGCGCGGCATGCATCGGCGACGAGGCTCGTCTGGGACAGCGCGAGCCCTCCAGCCGCGTCAGACCCGCTCACCTTCGCCACGGGCAGGCCTGTGCCGGTCGTCGCGTAGTGCACCTCGCCGCTGTCCGACTCGGCGTACCATCTCACGAGGACGGCGCCGCGACCGCCAGACAGGTCCACCGCGGTCTCGCACAGCGCCTGGGCCAGGCCCTCGCCGCTATGGCCGCCCTGCAACCGCTGCACGGCGTCGAGCAGCGCCTGGCTCTGGCGCATGTGCCGACCGTACATGAATCGGACACGGACGAGATCCTGGAACGCGGCGAGTTGCACTCCCATGCGAGGCATCCACTCCTTCAGCGCCGGACGAGCCAGTCCCAGTCCAGCGCGATGCGTGAGCGTGAGGACGCCAAGCATCGTGTCGCTCTGCATCACGCACACCGCGCCCACCAGGACCGACGCCTCCTTCCCTACCAGCTGAATCACGCCCGTCTCGGCAGACCATTGCACCAACGGCCCCCATGCGTCGAAATCGAAGTACGCGGGTGCAGGACCTTCGGTCGACCAATCCGCGGGAGTGAGGGCGTCCCGCTCGTCATTCCAGTGCCAGAACACTGCCTCCTCTGCCCCCGCAACATCACGGAAATCGGCGAGCAGGAGCGCGAGCAGGTCGCGATAGTGATCCACCTCGTCCGCCTCGAACTTGCGGCGCTCCTCGCGACGCAGCGCGGATGCACCGACGGCGCGGTGCTCATGCGCGTCCTCTACGAGCGGCACGCCCTCGTGTCCGAGCTGAAGACGGGCGGCGGCGAGGTCGATTCGCAGGCGCCGAGAGGTGCGCACGGCGGCGACGGCCGCCGCGATGGCGGCGAGGGCGGAAGCAACGGCCGCCTGGAGCAGCATGGGCAACGTGGCGGCGGGTTCGGGATCCACTGCGCCCACGCGTCGGCGCGGACGACGAAACGTATTCGTTAGTGCAGGATGCGCGCGGCAGCGACGGCCGCCCCGAAGCCGTTGTCGATGTTCACGACCGTGACGCCGGCGGCACAACAGTTCAACATCGTCAACAACGGCGCGAGCCCGTGGAAGGCCGCGCCATACCCCACACTCGTCGGCACGGCGATGACCGGGACACGGACCAGACCGCCCACGACGGAGGCAAGAGCGCCGTCCATTCCAGCCACGACGATGACGACGCCGGCGTCCTCCAGCGTCCGTCGCTGCGAGAGCAGCCGATGGATCCCGGCCACACCCACATCCGTGAGCCGCTCCGCCCGGCATCCCATGGAATCGAGGGTCACCGCCGCTTCTTCCGCCACGGACAGGTCGCTCGTGCCGGCCGTGATCACGAGCACGGTCGACTTCGCGACCGGCGAGGCGACGGCAGGCCGCAGGAACGCCGTGCGGGCGACGGCGTTGCACTCGATGCCGGGCATCGCGTCGAGCAGCAGCGCCGCGGCATCTGGTGCCACCCGCGTGACGAGCACGCCGTCTCCCCGCTCGGCAATGCGCTTCGCGATCGCGACCACCTGCTCGGCCGACTTGCCTCCGCCGAACACTACCTCGGGAAAGCCCTGACGCAGCGCGCGGTGATGATCGATCGTCGCGAACCCGAGTGATTCCGTGGGGTCGAGGACCAGCGCGTCCAGCGCATGCTCCAGATCGAGCGTGCCATCCGCGACCTGCGTGAGCAGGTCGCGGGCGCGGTCACGCTTCATGCCGCGTCGGCAGTGACGTCGTCATCCCCTGCGTCGGACGTCGCGGGTTCCGACACGTCGTCGCGCCCCGACTGCGCGAGGTAATCGGCGAAGATCCCTTCCACCTCGCCGAACGAGGTGACGGCGTAAAGCTTCTTCCGGAGCTCGGCCCCGCCGTGCAGCCCCTTCGCATACCAGCCGAGATGCTTGCGAAACTCGATCGCCGCCCCTCGGGGATCGGTCTCGTACGCCACAACCTTTCGCGCATGGTCCAGGGCGATGGCGAATCGCTCGGCTACCGTCGGCGCCGGCCGCTTCGGCCCGCCCGCCAGCAGATCCTTCACCTGGTGGAAGATCCACGGCTGCCCGTAGGATCCACGCGCGATCATGATGCCTGCGCAGTTCGTCTGCTCGCGCATGCGCACAGCATCTTCCGCCGTCTTGATGTCGCCGTTGCCGAGCACGGGAATATCGACGGCGTCCACCACCGCGGCGATCTCGTCCCAGCGTGCATGACCCGAGTACATCTGCGTGCGCGTTCGCGGATGCAGCGCGATCACGCGCGCTCCCGCCTCCTGGCATCGGAGCGCGATCGTCACGGGATCCCGCATCTCCTCGCTCCAGCCACTGCGGATCTTGCAGGTGACGGGCAGATGCGTGGACGACGACACGGCGCGAATGACCTGCT
This sequence comes from Gemmatimonadaceae bacterium, assembly GCA_026786185.1. GTDB lineage: Bacteria > Gemmatimonadota > Gemmatimonadetes > Gemmatimonadales > Gemmatimonadaceae > AG11. The sequence goes on along the minus strand of JAJAYP010000206.1, from coordinate 8,424 downwards.
GCACGAGGTCGAGATCGCGCAGGCATCCGGAGCCGCCATTGCGACGCACGACCTTCTTCACCGGGCACCCGAAATTGATATCGATGAACTCGGGCTGAAACACGTCCGATACGAAGCGAGCCGCCTCGCCCATCGCTACGGGATCAGCGCCGAATATCTGCACACCGATCGGCCGCTCGCCGGGTCCGAAGGACAGCTTGTGGAGCGTCGCCTCATTCTCGCGCCGGATGCCCTCGGCCGAGAGGAACTCCGTCACCACGACGTCGGCGCCATGCTCGTGGCACAGCTGTCGGAACGGCGACTCCGACACGCCGGCCATGGGCGCCAGATAAAGGGGAACGGACGCCTGGAGCGGGAACGGAAACGGCATCGTGAAAAGTTATCGTGGCGTGGAACTCCAAGCAACGTCGACGTTTGACAAGCGCACGCGCGCCCGGGTAGTTTCCGCGGTTCCACACGATGCCACCCGGCTGATGGCAGCCGAGCAGCGACCAGCACTGACCAGCACTGACCAGCACGGGATCCGCCGAGATGGAACTGCGCGAGTTCTTCAGCGAAGATGCGATCAAGCTCGAGCTCGAGGGTGAGACGAAGGACGACATCCTCAAGGAGCTCATCGCCCTGCTCGGCCTCGACGAGAAGTCGGAGGGCATGCTGTACAAGATGCTCAAGCGGCGCGAGAATCTCGGCTCCACCGGCATCGGCCGGGGAATCGCGATTCCGCACTGCCGGTCGCTCGTCGTCAACAAGCTGCGTGTGGCGTTCGGACGCAAGCCGCACGGGGTCGATTTCAAGGCGATCGACGAGAAGACGGTGAATTTCTTCTTTCTCATCGTCGCACCGCCGCTCGAGGTGTCCAACCAGTACCTGCCCGTGCTCGGCAAGATCGCGCAGTTCTCGAAGGAGCCGGACGTGCCCCAACGACTGCTGGGTCTCACCGAGCCGAAGCAGTTTCTCGAACTGCTGAAGGAAAAGGGCGTGTAAGGCGTTTTCGCCGCGCCACGAGCGACGAAGGGCACGCCGAGCTGACGCCGGCGTGCCCTCGTTGCATGCGCACGTGCTCTCGGCGACGTCGTCAGAATTGCAGGCGGACGATCAGGCCGAAGGTGAGCACCATGGCGGCAAGAAAGGTCAAGAAATAGACGAAGGACACCAGCCCCGCTCGCGCGATGGCACCACCCAACGACCCTCCGTAGACGCGTCGCTCCGCCAGCACGAAGTGAACGATGAACCCGGCGAGCACCGGTAGCTGGACGAGCAGCAGAAGCGGCGTGCTCGTGGTGAGCCGGCGAGCGATGGTGAGCGTGAGCGCGAGGAACAGCACGGCGTGGAGGTGCAGCGCGAAGGCGAGATGTTGCGGGTACCGGCGCCCGTTTCTCCAATGCACCATCGCGACGAGTGCGGCGAAGAAGGGGACGAGCACGAACATCGTCTTCGGAATCGCGGATGCAAGTCGTGTGGTGAGCTCGCCGCGATGGCGCATGGCGTTTTCGAAATGGCGGCCCCAGACGCGGCCCACCCAGCGACCATGCGCCGCCAGCGTGTCGAGCGCGGCAAACGTTTTGGTAGTGTCATTCTCCTCGATGACGATGGGCCCGACCTGCGTCGAGACCTCGCGACTCGCGCGAACCACAGTCGGCGCGCGCGGCGTGAGCGCGCTGACGAAGAAATAGAGGACACTGCAGAGCAGGTAGAGCCGGAGCGGTGAGAGATATCGCGCGCGGCGGCCGGCGAAGTACTCCAGCGTCAGCGCGCCGGGCCGCAGGACGAGCAGGCGGAAGCTGCTGGCGATCCTGCCATCCCACTGGACGAGCTGCTCGGCCAGCTCGTGCACGAACTCGCGCAGCGTCGGGTCGGGGTCGATCGCGCGCTGTCCACACTCGCCGCAGAATGGAGACGAGAGCGGAGCACCGCAGTTTCGACAGCTCACTCCCACTCGATGGTCGCGGGCGGCTTGGAGCTCACGTCGTACACGACGCGGTTCACGCCGTCCACCTCGCGGATGATGCGATTGGAAATTCGCGCCATCACGTCGTGCGGGAATGGATACCAGTCGGCGGTCATGCCGTCGGTGCTCGTCACGGCACGTAGCGCGACGACGTTGTCGTAGGTCCGCTCGTCGCCCATCACGCCGACACTCCGCACCGGCAGCAGGACGGCGAACGCCTGCCAGATCTCGTCGTAGAGATTCGCGTCGCGGATTTCCTCGAGGTAGATGGCGTCTGCCTGCCGCAGCGCGGCGAGTGACGACGCGTCGACCGTGCCGAGTATCCGGATCGCGAGTCCGGGACCCGGGAAGGGGTGCCGGCCGACCATCTCTTCGGGCAGACCGAGCTCGCGGCCGACGTTTCGCACTTCATCCTTGAACAGCTCCCGCAATGGTTCGATGAGGGCGAACTGCATGTCGGGCCTCAATCCACCCACATTGTGGTGCGTCTTGATCGTGACCGACGCACCCCCAGTCGGAGAGAAGCTCTCGATCACGTCGGGATAGAGAGTGCCCTGCACCAGGAACTTCGCGTGGGTGCCCGCCGCAGCCGTCGCCGCCTCGAACACGTCGATGAAGGTGTGGCCGATCGCGCGTCGCTTCGCCTCGGGCTCCTCGACACCGTCCAGCGCGGTAAGGAACTGTCTGCCGGCATCCACGGTGACCAGCGTCATCCCCGAATGCTGTCGCATCGTCTGCTCGACCTGCGCCCGCTCATTGAGCCGGAGCAGGCCGGTGTCGACGAAGACGCAGGTGAGCTGGTCACCGATGGCGCGATGCACGAGCGCGGCTGCGACGGAACTGTCCACACCTCCCGAGAGTCCGCAGATGACCTGCGCGTTCCCCACCAGCAGACGGATCCTGGCGACTTCGTCGGCGATGAAGGCGCCCGGCGTCCATGTCGGCCTGGCACCGCATACCTCGAACAGGAAGTTCGCGAGCAGCTCCGCGCCGCGCGGCGTATGCGCGACCTCCGGATGAAACTGCACGCCGTAGATCGCCTTCGACGCGTGCTCGAATGCCGACACGGGGTTGCCCGGGCCCGCCGCCGTGATGCGGAATCCGGGTGGCGCGTGCTCGACGTGGTCGCCGTGACTCATCCACACGCTCGTCGACTCGTCGGCCGAGAAGCCGCGAAAGAGCGCGCTCTCGATCGTGGGGCGGATCTGGTCGCGTCCATACTGGCGCTGTGCGCCACGCTTCACCTCGCCGCCGTGCAGTTGCGCGATGAGCTGCATGCCGTAGCACACACCGAGCACGGGAGCCACGTCGAACAGCGCGCGATCGGCCGTCGGCGCGTTCTCGCCGTACACCGAGTTGGGCCCGCCACTGAGGATGATGCCGGCCGGCGCCCACGCACGGATCCACTCGAGCGAACGCGTGGGTGGATGAATCTCCGAGTACACGCGCGCCTCGCGCACGCGCCGTGCAATGAGCTGCGTGTACTGCGAGCCGTAGTCGATGATCAGGATGCGGCTCGCGTCCGTCATCGCGTCCAGATCGCGGGGTCGAGACTCAGCAGCTCTACCTGCTTCGAGTCCAGGTCGAGAATCGCGCCCTTCGGCGTGCCATAGATCCACCCGCAGGATTCACCCGGATTCACGATGAGCGTCTCGCCACGCGTCTTCATTTCCTGCTGGTGGGTGAAGCCGTGCACCACGATGCTGTGCCCTTCGATGCTTCGCGGCTGCACGTCGCCGATGTCGTGCACGACGAGGATGCGCTGCCCGCCCACCTCGAAGCTGTGCGGGCTCTCGAACAGCTCGGCGCCGAACCCCGCCGTCGCCCGCGCCCGCAGGCCCTGTTGATCGCCGTCGTTCTTCCCGAACACGCCGGCGAGCGACATGCTCGCTTCCTCGATCGGGCGGAGCGCGAACGGCGAGCAGTAATCTCCGGCGTGAATCAGCATGGAAACACCGGACGCCTGCATCAGCCGAACGAACTCGGCGACCGCAGGCGTTCGATCGTGGCTGTCCGCCAACAGTCCCACGCGCATCAGCTCGTCCTCCACTCCGGGTGATCCAGCTCCAGGCGCACGAGGTCGTCGTAGGATTCACGCGCCGTCACCACGGCGAAGCGATCTCCGTCCACGAGGACTTCCGCACCACGCGGACGCGTGTTGTAGTTCGATGCCATCACATAGCCATACGCGCCGACGTCGTGCACCGCCAGCAGGTCGCCGGCATTCACCTCCGGCATCTCGCGATCCAGTGCGAGAAAGTCGCCGCTCTCGCAGACCGGTCCCACCACGTCGGCCTTCATGCTGCCGGTGGGCGACGCCACCGGCTCGATCCGGTGGTATGCATCGTAGTGCGAGGGACGAATCAGCTCCGTCATCCCGGCGTCAGTGACGAGAAAATCCCGTCCCCCGCTGTGCTTCCGGTAGAGCACGCGGGTCAGAAGCATCCCCGAGTTGCCCACGATGAACCGGCCAGGCTCCATCAGCAGCGTGAGCCCGGTCGGCTGCACCAGCGGCACCAGTCCGTGCACGAAACGGCGCAGATCCGGCGATTCCTCGTCGTCGTACGAGACACCAAGACCACCCCCGATGTCGAGGTAGCGCACGGTCTCGATTCCAGCGCCCCGGATCTGCCGCAACAATCCGACGAGCCGCTCGACCCCGTCCAGATACGGATCGAGGCGGAAGAGCTGGGATCCGATGTGCATGTCGAGGCCGATGAGCGTCGTGTGCTCCAGGTCCGACACGAGCTGCGCCACGGCCAGCACTTCATCGAATGGAATGCCGAACTTCGCTCCCTTCTCGCCCGTCTTGATGTACCGGTGCGAACTGTCGACGGTGACTTCCGGATTGACGCGCACACCGATGGGTGCGACGACGCCCCGCGCGCGCGCCAATCGGTCCAGCGTGCGGACTTCCGCCTCCGACTCGACATTGACCAGCAGAACGCCCGCATCGAGGGCCGCGGCGAGCTCGACCTCGGACTTCCCCACCCCGCCGAATACGATGTCCGCGCCCCGGAACCCCGCCCGAGCGGCGCGGAACAGCTCGCCCCCCGACACGACGTCGACGCCTGCTCCCAATTCGTGGAGCAGGCGCAATATGGCGGCGTTCGAGTTCGCCTTGAGCGTGTAATGCACGCGATGCGGAAGCGGCGCCAGCGCGTCGTCGAGCCGCGCGTAGCGGTCACGCACCATGGCCGCGCTGTACACGTACGTCGGCGTGCCAACCTGGCCGGCGATACGGTCCAGCGGCACGCCCTCGCACGAGAGCGTGCCGTCGACGCGGGCGTAACCGGTGGTCAGTACGACTTCGCCCACATCGCCTCGCTCGTTGCCGCCCGATCGCACCGCAGGCAGGTCGTCGGCGCCTCGGCCGAGCGAAATTCCTCGTCAGGCAGGCATCGGATGGTGGCCTTCGTATCGTCCTCGATCTGCGCCTCGCACGCCGGATCGCCACACCACCCGGAATAGACGAAACCGCCCTCCGCGTCCATGAACTGTCGGAAGCGATCGTAGCTGATCCGCTCCCGCACGCTGTTGGCTTCGCGTCGCTCGAGCGCGACGGCGAGCATGTCGCGCTGCATGCGGGAGAGCGTCTCGCTCACGTCCTCACCAAGGACATCCAGCGACACCGGCCGCTTCTCGCGCGTGTCGCGCCGCACCAGCACACCCTGATTGTTCGCCAGGTCGCGGGGTCCGATCTCGAGACGAAGCGGGATGCCGCGCAGCTCCCACTCGTAGTACTTCGCACCCGGCTTCATCCCATCGCGCGCGTCGATGTGGACGCGCAGCCGCGATGACTCGCGGCGGTCCCACTCGCACAGCGAGTGACGGACGCGTTCGGCCGCCTCCAGCACGAGCGAGCGCTCCACGTCGGAGCGATAGATCGGCACGATGACCAGCTCGATCGGCGCCAGCAGGGGCGGCACACGCAGGCCGACATCATCACCGTGCGTCATCACCATGCCGCCGACCATTCGAGTCGACACACCCCAGCTCGTGTTCCACGCGAACTCCGTGCTCCCGCTCTCCGACTGGAACTTGAGATCGAACGCGCGAGAGAAGTTCTGGCCGAGGTTGTGTGATGTCCCCGCCTGCAGTGCCTTGTTGTCCTGCATCATTGCCTCGCACGAATACGTGCGCAGCGCACCGGCGAACCGCTCGGAATCCGTCTTCTGTCCGGTCACGACGGGCATCGCGATCCAGCCTTCCATGAAGTCGCGATAGACGCCGAGCATCCGCCGCGCCTCCTCCTCCGCCTCGTCGTGCGTGACGTGCGCGGTGTGCCCCTCCTGCCAGAGGAACTCCGTGGTCCGGAGGAAGAGTCGCGTGCGCATCTCCCACCGCACGACGTTCGCCCACTGGTTCATCAGGATAGGCAGGTCGCGGTAACTCTGCACCCACTTCGCGAACATCGTGTAGATGATCGTCTCGGAGGTGGGGCGAATGATGAGTGGCTCGTCGAGTTTCTTGCCCCCACCGTGCGTGACGACGGCCGCCTCGGGGGCGAACCCTTCGACGTGCTGCGCTTCCTTGTGGAGAAACGACTCCGGAATCAGAAGCGGGAAATATGCGTTGGTGGCCGGTCGCCTTGAACATGTCGTCGAGCTGGCGCTGCATCCGCTCCCAGATGCCATAGCCATTGGGGCGAATGACCATGCATCCCTTCACGGGGGAGTAGTCCGCCAGCTCGCTGCGCAGGACCACCTCGTTGTACCAGGCGCTGAAGTCCGCCGCGCGCGTGGTGAGCTTCCGGTCGTCAGCCATTCCGTCCGTCGTCGTTCGAGAGAGTCACGAATTCCCTGGCACCGCTCGCCTGCGCGGCCTTCTTCTGCCTGGAGAGCGATTGCGGGCGCAGCGCATATTCCACCGACCGATCGTCGGCGCGCAGTCGCGCCGCTTCGCGCATGACGCGCTCGAGCGGATCGTGCTCGGTGCCCGCGAGCCAGATGTCCGAGCCCGCCGGCGCCGGCGTCAGCAGTCCCTTCGCACGCAGCAACTCGCCCAGCACCACATCCCCCATGCCGAAGCCGAGCGCGGGCATGCCTGCGCCGCCGAGCGAGGCGAGCAACGTATCGTATCGTCCACCACCGGCGATCGCGCGGAATTCGCCCGAGCGGTCGAACACCTCGAACACGATGCCCGTGTAGTACGCCAGGCCGCGCACGATCGACAGATCGAGCCGCAGCCAGGACTCGTCGCCGCCGAGCAACGCGGCCACGTAGCGCATGTAGCGGCCGAACTCCTCCACCTGTGTGGCGGCGGCGCCACTCGTGACGCGAGACTGCACCTCGGCGAAGTCGACGTTGGCGATCGTCACGATGCGCTCGATCGCCTCCGCCGGAACGTCCAGCGCCGTGAGCTTCTCGGCCGACACCGCGACCGGCGTCCGCTCCAGTTTGTCGATGATGCCGTACACACCGGCCAGTGCGCTCGGCGGCACTCCGAGGCTTTCCAGAATTGCCTGAAGGATGCGCCGGTCCGACACACGCGCCACCACGTCGTTCGACGTCAGCCCGGACGCCCGCACGATGTCGACCGCGCACGCCAGCAGCTCCGCGTCGGCAGCGACGTCGGCCTCCCCGAGCAGGTCCACGTTGAGCTGATAGTGTTCCCGCAACCGGCCCTTCTGCTGACGCTCGTAGCGGAAAAGCTGGGGCATGCTGAACCATCGCACGGGCTTGCGCAGCGCGTTCGCCCTGACCGCCACCATGCGTGCGACGGTCGGCGTCATCTCGGGACGCAGCGCAACCTCACGGTCTCCCTTGTCCACGAAATTGTAGAGCTGACCGACGATCTCCTCACCGCTCTTGCGCGTGTACAACTCCAGCGGCTCGAGCGGTGGGCCGTCGTACTCGACGAAGGCATATCGCCGCGCCACATCCCGCCACGTCCGCATGATGAACGCGCGCTCGGCGAGCTCCTGGGGATAGAAATCGCGGAATCCGGGGAGAGCGCCTTTGAACATCACGAAACTTAGCCCGCGAGCGGAGACACCTGCAACCGCGCCATCGCGTCGCCAACGGTGTGGAAGGACCCGGTCACGAGTGTCGTGGAACCCGCGTCGCTGCCCTGGCGAATCGCCTCCGAGAAATCGGGAACGGCGCTCGCGGGATACCCGCGCGACGTCGCATACGCCAACACCTCCTCCAGCGGCCATGAGCGGCTGGCAGGCACGGTGGGGGCATTCGTGAGGAGGAAACGAGATACGACGGGCGCCAGCGCGTCGAGCATCGCACGCCAGTCCTTGTCACCCAGCACGCACAGCACGGCCACGACCGGTGCATCACGCACGACGGCCTCGATGCTCGCGGCCACGGTGCGCGCGCCATCAACGTTGTGTGCGACGTCGAAGATCCAGCGGCCCACCCGCTGAAAGCGCCCTGGAAGACGCACCGCCCGCACCAGCGCCACGGCGTCGGCAAGCGGGACGCGAAAGCGTCCGCCTGCTGCGTCGAGGAGGGTCAGCGCGAAGG
>JAJAYP010000205.1 GCA_026786185.1 Gemmatimonadaceae bacterium | reverse complement strand
GATCTCGGGAAGTAAAGCTTGAATGGATGGTTCGTGAACAGGCGGGCGGAATCCACGTGATGCGTGTCCCGTTCGGCGTTGCCCGTTCCGCGTTTCACTGCGTGTCCGCCTTGACACGCGACACGGGCAACCGTCAACGGGAAACACGTAACTTGGATTCCCTTCCTGTGGGCTGGGAGGTCGCCCGCACGCTCCGGGCCGCCCTCGGCGCAGACCGATACAGAATTGCTCGCATTGGTAGCTCCTGGTAGCCAATCACTTCGGGGTGCTCGTCTCCTGCCATGCATGGCCGCGGACGATCCGTCCGGGCTTTGCGCCAGTATGCCGGCCGTCGCGGATCACCTGTGTTCCGTTCACGAAGACGTCGCGGACGCCGGTCGACAGCTGGTGCGGCTTCTCGTAGGTGGAATTCTCCTGAATCGTGGCCGGGTCGAACACCACGACGTCGGCGTACATGCCCGGGCGCAGCAGTCCCCGGTCTCCGATGAGCAGCCGCTCGGCGACCGCGCCGGTCATCTTCCGCACGGCATCCTCGAGCGGGATGATGCGCTCCTCGCGTACGTACTTGCCGAGGATCCGGGTGTAGGTGCCATAGGCGCGGGGATGCGTCATCCCTCGTACGCTGTCAGGGTCCTGGCCGCTCGCGTCGGTGCCGATCTTGATCCACGGTTGCTTGAGTGCCAGCCGCACGTTGTCCTCGTTCATGAGGAAGAAGATCGTGCCGATGCCGCCCGCCTCGGTGAGCACGAGATCCATCAGCGTCTCGAGCCAATCCTTGCCGGTTGCAGCCGCCACCTCCGACAGCCGCTTTCCCGACCAGCGCTGGTTCTGCGGCGCGCGGAGGGTGGTGAGTAGCACGCCCTGCGGCGTCCCCTGCTCGCAGAGACTCTCCCAATAGCTCGTCGGGCGCGCGAACTCTTCCCGGATCTGCGCCCGGATCACCGGGTCGGCGAGACGCTGCTTCAGCTGCCCGTCCGCGTCGAAGCGCGGCGGGAAACAGGCGGCGAGCCCGGTGCCTCCTGCGGTGTACGGGTAGACGTTGGCCTGCACGTCGAGACCCGCCGCGCGCGCCGAGTCGATCTTGGCGATCATCGCCGGCATCCTGGGCCAGTTGGCCGTACCCGCCGCCTTCAGATGATAGATCTCGACCGGGACGCCGCCTTCCCGACCGATGCGCAACGCCTCGTCCATCGCGTCGAGCACCTTGTCCGCTTCCGAGCGCAGATGGGTGATGTACAGCCCACCGTATGGCGCCATCGCCTTGACGATCTCGATCAGCTCGTCCGTGCTCGCATAGTTGCCGGGCGGGTAGATGAGGGCCGTGCCAAGTCCGAATGCACCATCTTCCATGGCGCGGCGCATCGCACCGCGCATGGAATCGAGCGCCGCACCGCTGGCCGCACCCATCCGCAGCCCCATGCCGTACTCGCGCAGCGTGCTGGCGCCGACGAACGAACCGAAATTCGGTGACGTGCCGTTCGCCTGCATCGCTCGCAGCCACGCATCGAAGCCTCGCGGGCCCATGAACCGACGCGCTGCTGTGTTGTCGGGCCGGTCGCCCGCGCGACCGCCGATCGTGAGTTCACTGATGGGCGCGGCGGTGTATGCCTCGCCCATGATCTCGGTAGTGACGCCTTGGGTGAGCTTGCTCACACTGCGTCCGTCGCCGCCCAGAAATCCGCCGCCGCCGCTCTGGATGTCGATGAACCCCGGCGCGACAACCATCCCTGCCGCATCGATACGCCGGCCCGCCGGGCGGCTGGCCAGCGAGCCCCGGCGCCCCACCGCCGCGATGCGATCGCCACGAATGGCGACATCGCCGTAGAACCACGGATTGCCGGATCCGTCGACGATGCGCCCGTTCGTGATCACGACGTCGTATGCGCCCTGCGCATCGGTCGCACGCGGCGCCGCACCGGCGGGCATGCCGCGCGTCCCCGCGCAGGCGCTCGCCGCCGCGAGGACGCCAGCCGTCACGAGTCCGCGAATGCCGCGCGTCGCGTGCGCGCTCATGCGACCACCGCCATGGCGGGCCGCGCGGATAGGACTTCGGTGCGCACGGTGAGTGCGTCGAGAAAGTCGTGGTCCACGGTCACGCCCAGGCCGGGCCGGTCGAGCGGCACCTGCACCATTCCCTCGTCGTCCATCGTCCACTCCGGTGTGATGATGTCGCGGTGCCAGTAACGCGCGCTCGGGCTCAGGTCACCCGGCAGCGAGAAGTTCGAGAGCGATGCGAGCGCGACGTTGTAGGCGCGGCCGATGCCGCTCTCGAGCATGCCGCCGCACCAGACGGGGATCTTCGCGCTGGCACAGAGGTCGTGGATGGACTTCGACGCGGTGAACCCGCCTACGCGGCCCGGCTTGATGTTCACGATCCGTCCGCTCCCCAGCGCGATCATGTCTTCGGCGCGGTCAACGCTCGTAATGGATTCGTCGAGACAGATCGGCGTCGTCAACCGGCGCTGGAGCGCGGCGTGGCGCACGAGATCGTCGTCGCCGAGGGGCTGCTCGAGCATGATCAGCCCGAACTCGTCGAGACGCACGAGATGCTCCGTGTCGGCAAGGGTGTATGCGGAGTTGGCGTCGGCCATCAGCCCAATGCCGGCGCCGAGTGCGTGCCGCACAGCACTCACGTACTCGACATCCTGTCCGGGTCGAATCTTCACCTTGATCTTGCGGTATCCGGCGGTGACCGCCGCTTGGGCGCGCGCGACGAGCGCGGCCGGATCGCTTTGGAGGCCGAGCGAGATACCGGTCGGTACGCGGTCCCGCGTGCCCCCGAGGAGCGACGAGAGCGATACGCCGGCCGATTCAGCCGCCAAACCCCAGCAGCCCATCTCGACCGCGGCCTTCGCCATGTTATGGCCGCGGATATGCTCGTCGAGAAGGAGATGCACTTGCTCCGGGCCCGCGAGTTCGCGGCCGAGCACACGCGGCGCGAGCCACTCGCGGATTGCGAGCCAGGCAGTGTCGATCGTCTCCGGGCTGTAGTTGGGTTGATGAAAGGCCACGCACTCCGACATGACGCTGGCGCCGTCTCGGTTGGTGAGCTCGAGCAGCGCGATGCGTCGCTCCTGCACGAGCCCGGACCAGATGCGAAACGGCTCCTTGAGGGAAAGGCGAATTTCGCGGAGTGTGATGCGGTCGACGCAAAGCGTGGGCATGTCAGCTCGCCTGAAGCGTGTAGAAGGAGCGGGAGTTGAGCGAATCGCGATGCAGGCCGGTAACGACGTAGCCGGCGCCGAGCGCCCAGACAAAATGCTCCCGCAGCGCATCGTGCCAGTCGATCGCGATCGCAGGTGACCGCGCGATGAGCTGACGGAAGTCGGTCGGCACCTCGATTCGGAGCGCGGCCGACTCGCGACCGTCGCGCTGCAGCACGTCGTCGCCCGGCTGGGGCGCAGGTGTGAGCACCGGAACGGCGGCGTAGTCGGCGCCCGGCGCGGAATGGATAACGTGCGCCGGTTGCTCGGTGGACCATGATACGATGAGCCGATCGGTCGCGAGCCCATGATGCAGCGGGCTCTCGGAGATGCCGTACATATCGGGCAGGTAGCGCACGACGCGCGCGCCCAGCAGGTTGAGATTGAAGTGGGCGTTCTTCGCGATGAGCGGATCGAACGTCCAGCAAATCTCCAGGATGCCGCGGCTCGCAAGCACGCGGCGCTGGTGCTCCTTGAGCAGGCGGCCGACGCCGAGATTACGCCCCGCCTCCTTCACGCCGAGCAGATGGGACCAGTGTGTCGGCCGTCCATCAATTGATCCCGCAAGGCCGAACACGAATCCGCAGAGTTCGCCCTCGGGCGAGAAGGCGCCGAGGCATAGTCCTCCTACGTACGTCGCGACTCGCAGCATCGAGGCAGGCACGCGCTCGAACTCCTCTCCCCAGACCTCGACCTGCAGTGCGACGCACGCACGGTACTCGGCAGGCGAGGCGATTTCTCGCACCTCGAGGGTGTATCTTCCACCCGTACGCTCGGAGTGTGCGATCGGGCCGGCCGGTGGCGGCGCTCGATGGATGTTCACGAGCGAGTCTCTGGTTGTACGCGCTTCTTCCAGGCGAGGTACGCGGGCACTCCCGCAAGCACCACCGCAAGCCCGACCAGCGCGCGACCCGGCTGCGTGAACAGGGTATTGAGCACGATCGCCGCGGAGGCGGCCACGAAGAGCACCGGGGTGACGGGATAACCCGGCACCCGAAAGGGACGCGGCATGTCCGGCGCCCGGCGCCGATAGACGAAGATGCTCAGTGCACCCAGCCCGTAGAAGATCCATCCGGAGAAGACGACATAAGTGAGCAATTGCTCGAATGTGCCGGTGGCGGCGAGCAGCGCCGACCACACTGAGCCGGCGATGATGGCAAATGCCGGTGTCCGGAATCGAGGATGCACCTCGGCCAGCTTCCGGAAGAACACGCCGTCGCGCGACATCGCGTAGTAGAGTCGGGGAGACGTGAGTGTGAGCCCGTTGGCGGCGCTGAACATCGATACGAGGATCACCGCGGCAATCAGCTTGCCCGCTGCGGGCCCGAACAGCGCCGTCACCGAATCAGCCGCAACGCGCTTGCTTGCCTGTACGCCTTCGGGTCCGAGGGCCGCGAGGTACGCGAGGTTCGCCAGGAGGTAGATGCCGATGAGGACGGCCGTGCCGGCGATGATCGCGCGCGGGAAGGTCCGTTGCGCATCGCGCGCCTCGCCGGCCGAGAAGGTGACGTATTGCCATCCCTCGTACGCCCAGAGCACGCCGATCATCGCCAGGCCCACTCCGGTGAGAAGGCCAGGCGTGAACGAGGCGGGCCACACGGGCACGTCGTTCGCGAGCCCACCGCCCCTCCACAAGAGCGCCGCACTCATCACGAGAATGGCGACGGTCTTCACGCCTGTGCTCCAATTCTGCACGCTCGAGCCCTGCCGCGTACCGCGCACGTTCACGGCGGCGATCACGATGATCACGAGCACGGCGATGATCTTCGACATCGCGGGCGTCACGGTCATGAACTGACCGAGGTAGCCCGTGAAGGCCACGGCCAGCGTGGCGACCGAGCCGCTGCTGATGACGAAGAAGGTGGTCCAGCCATACAGGAAGGCGGGCAGCGGACCGAAGGAATCGCGGATGTAGACGTACAGGCCGCCGGCGTCGGGATTCGCCGCGCCGAGCTCACCGTAGGTGAGCGCGCCGAGTAGCGACAGCACGCCGGCCACGAGCCACACCAGCAGTGCAGTGCCGACGGCGCCGTCGGATTGCGCCAGTACGGTGGCGGGGACGATGAAGATCCCCGAGCCGATGACGGTACCGATCACGATCAGGAGGAGATCGGTGAAGCCGAGAGTACGGTCGAGGGTACGGGCGGCGGGGGGGTGATCCATCATCGGTCACAGGTGAAGGTTCGCTTCCGGGGACGGGGAATCCACGTTCTGCGTTTCCCGTTTGGCGTTATCCGTTTGGCGTTCTACGATCGGCGTTCTCCATCGTGAGGCGGGATCAAGGCGGCAAAAGGCACGTGCGCGAAAGATTTCGACGATGGTATCGCGTGTAAACGTATGCACCATCATCAAATGCAAGACCATCGCAAGCTACGCGTGTGGCAACACGCGCACGACCTCGCGCTCGCCATCCGTCGCGTCAGCCGCACGTTTCCGCGTACCGGGTACGCGTCGCTGCATTCGCAGATCACCCGAGCAGCAGAATCGATCGTCTTCAACATTGCCGAAGGATGCGGCACCACGAGTCAGCGCGAGTTCGCACGCTTTCTCGATATCAGTATCAAATCGACTTTGGAGCTCGAGGCCCAACTGGAACTCGCGAGGGACTACGGGGCATTGAGCGGCTCGGCATGGAGCGCGACGTCAACGCTCGTGATCGACGTACGACGCATGCTGTGTGGTCTTCGATCGAAAGTGCTGTCGTCGGCCGTCTCCCGGCAGTCGACAGTCGCGACGAACGAGTCGAGGCGAGACCGGGAAATCAACGTTCCCGGACGCACGACACGAAAGCAAGGAAGTGAGCCGCAGTAGCGCGAAACGAGAAGCATGAGCAGGAACGCGAAACTCCTGGCGCCAAACGAACAAACGGACCGGAAACCGGAAACCGGAAACCGGAAACCGTGAACCGGAAAACGTGAACGGGAAACGGCAAACGCCAAACGGGAAACACCAAACGTGGATTCCCCGTCCCGTCCCCGAACCTTCCTACCCTCGCTTCAACTCCGCCGACGCCACCCGCGCTACCTCGGCCAGTACTGCCGCGCCGACGAACAAGCTCCCCTCCGACGCATCAAACTGCGGAGTGTGTGCCGGGATCACCGGCTCATTCGGCATGCGCGCGCCGATGCGCATGAAGCAGCCCGGAATGCGCTCCATGTAATGCGCGAAGTCCTCGCCCGCCATGTTTGTGATGCCCAGCGGGACGACGGCGTCCGCCCCGAGCACCGACTCGACCGCCTGCCGCGCCCATGCGGCGGGCCGCTCCGGGTTCACGATCGGTGGGGGGCCGAGCACGAGCGTCACCGCAGCGGTGAGCCCGTGGGCGGACGCGATTCCTTCCGCCAGACGGCGTACCTCCGTGGCGAGCAACGCGCGCGTGTCCGGATCGACAGCGCGCAGGGTGCCCCCGAGCGTCGCATGGCCAGGGATGACGTTGAGCGCGGTGCCCGCGTGCACCGTTGCGACCGTGACGACGGCCGGCGTCGCCGGATTCACGCGCCGCGCAACGATGGTCTGCAGCGCGGTGATGATCGCCGCCGCGCACACCACGGGATCATCCGACTCGTGCGGGCGCGCGCCATGCGCACCGCGGCCAGTGATGACGATCTCGAAGGTATCCGCCGACGCGGCGAGCGGGCCCGCTTGCGCCACCACCTGACCGACGATGAATCGCCGGTCCACGTGAGCGCCGAAGATCGCCGCGACGTCGTCGAGCGCGCCGCTGGCCAGCACCGCCGCCGCGCCTTCTCCGGTCTCTTCGGCCGGTTGGAGGACCACCAGCACGTCGCCCGCCGCAGGCCGCTCGGCGAGAAGATGCGCCGCCCCGACTGCCCAGGCCGCGTGCATGTCGTGCCCGCAGGCGTGCATCACGCCCGCATTCACGGAGGCGAACGCGAGTCCCGTCGCTTCGTGAATGGGCAGCGCATCGATATCTCCGCGCACCGCGACGACCGGAGCCCCCGGCGTCGTGCCTCGGATCCTCGCCACGACTCCCGTGCCCGCGATGCGCTGGAGCGTCACCGGCTGCAGCGCCGCAAGCGCTGCTTCCAGAGCCGCCGCCGTGCGCGTCTCCGCGAACGACAGTTCCGGATGCTGGTGAAGATCGCGGCGCAGAGCGACGAGCGCCTCGTGCGTCGCGGGACTGAACAGCGCCTCGAGGCCGCTCCTCAACTTCCACCTTGCATGCGACGACGATAGCCGGTTGGCCGCTGAAAATGCATGAGGAGCCTCAGGCGAACGACGTGGATCCTACTGCGCCGCCTCGCCCTCGAGGTAGGTGTACCCCTCCAGACCGGCGACGTAGTCGGCGATGAAGGCGTTCGCGTCGGTGCGGCTGAGATGCTTCACCGCCGTCACCTTGCGACGAAAGGTCTGCAACAGGTCCGACGCGCGGAACTGCACGTAATTCAGCACTTCCGTCACGGTGTCGCCGTGCACCAGGTCGGTGATCTCGTAGCCCTTGTCGGCCA
This sequence comes from Gemmatimonadaceae bacterium, assembly GCA_026786185.1. Classification (GTDB taxonomy): domain Bacteria; phylum Gemmatimonadota; class Gemmatimonadetes; order Gemmatimonadales; family Gemmatimonadaceae; genus AG11. The sequence continues at coordinate 5,501 of JAJAYP010000205.1, read as the reverse complement.
GCCGGATGTGCACGGCGTTCGTGTCGCCGAACAGGTTGTGCAGGTCACCGAGGATCTCCTGATAGGCGCCGGTGAGGAAGACGCCGAGCATGTAGGGCTCGCCGTCGCGCCACTCGTGCAGCTCGAGCGACGGATTTCCCTCCTTGTCACCGACGAACCGATCGATCTTGCCGTCCGAATCGCATGTGATGTCCTGGAGCGTTCCGCGGCGCGTGGGCTCCTCGTCCAGCCGGTGAATCGGCATGATCGGAAAGAGCTGATCGATGGCCCAGCTGTCCGGCAGCGACTGGAAGAGCGAGAAGTTGCAGAAATACCGGTCCACCATCGTCGCGTCGAGATCGGCGAGAATGTCCTCGTATTCGTCGCGATCCAGGCTGACGATCCGGAAGATCGCGTTCATGGTGGCGTGATACATCTGCTCCGCCATCGCTCGCCCGCGGAGTGTGAGCACCCCGCTCGAGAAGAGCTGCTGCGCGCGCTCCTTGTCGAAGGTGACGTCGTGGAAGATCTCCTTGATGCGCCGCTTCTTGATCTTCCCGTCGGCCACGCTGGCGTGATCCTCCGCCATCTCGTGCAACACGGGGTGATCGTCGTCGGTCAATGACGGCACGGGAACTTCCACCACCGACTCGACGTCGATGACTTTCAGCAACAGCAGCGCGTGGTGCGCCGTGAGCGCGCGCCCCGATTCGCTGATGATGTGCGGCATCGGCAGGTCGAGCTCGCGACAGGACTCGGCGATCGTGTAGACGACGTCGTTGGCGTATTCCTGGAGCGAGTAGTTGACGCTGGCGTTCGAGGTGGAATTCGACCCGTCGTAATCCACGCCCAGTCCCCCGCCGACATCCACGTGCGTGATGTCCACGCCGAGCGCGCGCAACTCGGCGTAGAACCGCGCGACCTCCTGCAGCCCCGCCTTGATGTAGCGAATATCGGTGATCTGGCTGCCGAGGTGGAAGTGGATCAGCTTGACGATGTCGAGCCGTCCCGCCGCCCGCAGCTTGTCGACCGCCTGCATGAGCTGCGCGGCATTCAGTCCGAACTTCGACTTCTCGCCGCCACTCTCCTTCCACCGCCCGTAGCCCGTACTCGCGAGCTTGATGCGGATGCCGGCCGTGGGGGTGACGCCGAGCTCATCGGCCGCGGCGAGGAGCACGTCGATCTCGCTGATCTGCTCGATGACGATGAAGACCTGGTGACCGAGTTTCTGGCCCATGAGCGCGAGGCGCATGAACTCCTCGTCCTTGTAGCCGTTGCAGACGATGAGGTGCTCCGTGCTCTCGGACAGTCCGAGCACCGCCTGCAGCTCGGGCTTGGATCCGCACTCGAGGCCCACGCCGTGCTTGTTGCCGAACTGCACGATCTCCTCGACGACGTGGCGCTGCTGATTGACCTTGATGGGATACACGGTCGTGTACCCGCCCACGTACTCGTATTCGGCGATCGCATTCGCGAACCGCTCGCTCAGCGCCTCGATGCGGGAGCGGAGGATGTCCGAGAAGCGCAGCAGCACTGGCAGCGCGACGCCCTGCTCCTCGAGATCGTTGGCGAGGTCGTGCAGGCTGAGTTGCCGTTCCGGGTGCTCCTTGTCGGGCCGGACGACGACGTGTCCGCGTTCGTCGATGTCGAAGAAGCCCGCGCCCCACCCCTCCACGTTGTAGAGAGTCCGCGCCTTGTCGACGGTCCATGAGGAATCCGCGCGCGCCGGGGCGATCGATTCTGCCGTCTGAGTGGCCATCGGAAAAAGATAACGGATCGATGCGATCGGACGCGGGAACATTGGCACGAACCCCGTCGCCGTCAGTCCCGCGTCAGGGGTAGAGCACCTCGGTGCGCCAGCCATCCGTCACGCGCTCGTACACGTGCCGCTCATGCAGCCGACTCGGCATGTTGTGCCAGAACTCCATGCGATGGGGTACGAGGCGAAATCCCGACCAGTGTTCGGGGCGCGGGACGGGGCCGTTCGCAAAGCGCGCCTCCGTCTCGGCGACGCGCCGCTCCAGATCCCCGGCGCGGGCGATCGGGCGTGATTGCGTGGAGGCCCAGGCGCCGATCTGGCTGCCGCGCGGTCGGCTCGCGAAGTACGCATCGGCTTCGTCAGGCGCGACGGGACGTGCGATGCCCTCGACACGCACCTGTCGCTCGAGCGGCTGCCAGTGAAAACACATCGCGGCCTGCGGATGTGCGAGCAGTTCGCGTCCCTTGCGGCTCTCGTGGTTGGTGTAGAAGACGAAGCCCTGCTCGTCGACGCCCTTGAGCAGCAGGATGCGTACGGCGGGTTGCCCATCCGACCCCACGGTGCCGAGGGCGAAGGCGGTAGGCTCGGGAAGGCGCGCGGCGTCCATCGCGCGAGCCTCGTCCAGCAGCGTGCGGAACCGCACGAACGGCGCCGACAACGGTGTGCTCGTTTCAGGTGACATGTGTCGAATCTACAGCGCCCGGCCGCGAGCCGGGCCTCGCCATTAGCTTGGCGCATGACCGAGAGCCGCGATCACATCGTCATCTTCGTGCGCGCGCCAGTCCTCGGACAGGTGAAGACGAGGCTGGCTTCCGAGACCGGCGCGGCACGCGCGCTCGAGATCTACCGCACCATGACCGAGCACGTGCTCACGGTGGTGCGCAGTGCCGGTGCGCAGGTAATCGTTTCATACACCCCGGCGGACGCCGGTCCGCTGATGCGCGCCTGGCTCGGTGACGAGGTGGGCTATGAACCACAGGCCGACGGCGATCTCGGTGCGCGAATGGCCGCCGTCTTCGCCAGCCGGTCGGCCATTGGCGCCGACCGGGTCGTCATCGTCGGTTCCGACTGTCCGACGATCACACAGGAGACGATCACGACCGCGCTGACCGCGCTGGACGGCGCAGACGTCGTGTTCGGCCCGGCGCTCGACGGTGGATACTATCTCGTCGCGGCGCGCACTCTGCACGCCGGCCTGTTCCGCGCGGTGCCGTGGAGCAGCACGCGCACACTGGAGGTCTCGCTGGCTCGCGCGCAGGAGGCGGGACTGCGCGTGGCGCTGCTCCCGCCGATGCGGGATATCGACACCATCGACGACTGGCGCGCGTATGGTGAACGACTGCCACCGAATCCTTCATGAACATGCGCCACTGGAACGCTGCCATCCTCATCGAGTCCGCCCGCGCGGGCGCGCCGCGAGATACCGGGCGTCAGCGGGCACGTGCTCACGCTCACCGGCACGGTGAACGCGGAACACCGTGATCGTCGGGCGACGGCGCTGCTCACGCTCAGCACGTCCAGCCTCGTCGATTTCGCCGGCGTCGATGTGGCCGCGGGTCGGTTCTTCACGCCGGCGGAAGATGCGCATGGGGCGCCCGTCGTCGTGCTCAATCATCGGCTGGCCGAGGAACTGTCCGGCGCGCACGATCCCTAGTGTTCGGGACCTACCCCGCGCGCCGCGCCGCGACTCTCTCCCCGGTCGACGCCATCGCGCGCGAGTGCGTGCGGCTGGTACCTCCGCGACAGTACGCTCGGTGCGCTGCCCGTGAGGTAGCGGGTGAGCAACCAGGCGTTGCGAATTGAACGGCGAAGGGCGCCGTCGCGCTCCCAGCGCCTCGGACTCACGAGGAGCGAGGCCGGGAGCAGCGTGATGCCACCCGTCCGCCGCAGGGCCCGCGCGATGGCGACATCTTCCATGATGGGCACGTCGGAGTATCCGCCCACCGCGTCGTACCGCGAACGGGAGATGACGAGGCCCTGATCGCCGTACGGCAGCCCGAGCAGCGACGACCGCGTGTTCGCGCTCCATTCGATCGCGCGATAGGCACGGCGCGCTCCGTCGATGCGCAACCGGAAGGCCCATGCGCCGTGCTCGCCGGCGTGCGCGATCGTCTCCAGCGTGCGACGTGCCGGCTGTGAAATCCGCACGTCGGCATGCAGGAAGCAGAGCATCGGCGCCGTGGCATGCAGGGCGCCGGTGCGCAGCTGGATTCCGCGCCCGCGCTCGGCCCCAACCACCCGCGCGCCGCCACGTCGGGCGACGTCGCACGTGTCATCGGTGCTGCCGCCGTCGACGACGATGAGCTCCACCGCCGTGCGCAGTGCGGCGATGTCGTCGAGTAACGGCACCAGCGAACGCTGCTCATTCAGCGCCGGGATGACGATCGAGAGTCGGGGTGCCGTCACCGACGGGCAAACCATCGGGCGATGGCGCGCGGAACGCCGGTGAAACGTGCCCTGTTGAATCCGTCCGCCGCCTGGCGTATTGCCTCCGGCATCGTGGGATAGGGATGCACGAGTGACGCGAGCGCATTGATACCGAGTCCATGCTTCAGCGCGAGCGCAACCTCCCCGATCATGTCGCCCGCGCCCGCGGCGAGGATGTGCCCGCCGAGCAGCGTGCCGTTGCCTCGCGTGATGAGCTTGACCTGTCCCTCGGTCTCTCCATCCGCGATCGCTCGGTCCACGTCGGAGAATGATCGGGTGAAGATGCGGACATCGCTGCCGAAACGCGCTCGCGCATCACGCTCCGTGAGGCCGACGTGCGCCAGCTCGGGGTCGGTGTACGTCACCCACGGGATTGCGGCGTAGTCCACCTTGCCCTTCAAGGGAAAGAACGCGTTCCGGACGACGAGCCGAGCCTGGTAGTCGGCGACGTGCGTGAATCGTGGTCCGCCGACGACGTCACCGCAGGCCCACACTCCATCCGCGGTGGTGCGGAGGTGTTTGTCAACGACGATGCCGTGCTCCCCTACCGCCACGCCGACGCTCGCAAGATCAAGCGTCTCGGTGCGGGCGATCCGGCCGGTGGCGACGAGCAGATGCGAGCCCTGGACGACGCGCGTTCCCGCGGTCGACTCGAGCGTGAGCGAGACACCGCCAGGGGTTCGGCTCGCCTCGACCGCCTTCGCGCCGAGGTGTAGCTCCACGCCTTCGGCCACCAATCGTGCGGCGAGCGCTTGCGCGAGCTCCGGCTCCTCGCCCGACAGAAGAGTCGTCGACGCCTCCACCACCGTCACACGACTGCCGAGGCGCACGAACGCCTGCGCGAGTTCGAGGCCGATCGGTCCGGCACCCAGGACCAACAGATGCGCCGGTTGCTCGGCGATCTCGAAGATCGACTCGTTCGTGAAGTAGGGCACGCCGTCGAGTCCCTTGAGTGGTGGGACGGCGGGCCGGGAGCCCGTCGCCACGACGACGCGCTTGGCCGTCAGCCGGCGGCCGTCGACATCCACGACGCGGGGACCGGTGAAGCGTGCCGTGCCCAGCACCACGTCCACGCCGAGTCCTCGGAACCGCTCCGGACTGTCGTTCGGCGCGATGCGCGTGCGAGCACCGTGGACCCACTGCATCGCGCGGGCAAAGTCGACGCGGACGCTCGCATCGATGCCGTATCGCCCGCCATGCGTCGCATGCGCGGCGAGCTTCGCGCATGCGAGGAGCGCCTTGCTCGGGACGCAGCCGGTCCACAGGCATTCTCCGCCGAGCCTGTCGCGCTCGATCAGGGCGGGGCGAGCGCCGATGCCGGCCGATCCCGCGGCGG
>JAJAYP010000204.1 GCA_026786185.1 Gemmatimonadaceae bacterium | reverse complement strand
AGCAACAACAGCCCGAGCGCCGCGACCAGCGCGGCGCCGCGGCGAGCGCGAGGGCGCGGGCTCAGGACCGAGCTCGGGCCGAGGTGGCGGCGCATCTAGTCGTCACGCGCGATCTCCCGCGCGCGCGCCAGGGCGACGTCCACGGAATCGCGCACGATGCTATCGCTCGTGAGGGCACGGACTCCCGCGGCAATGAGGACGACGAGGCGAAGGCGAGCGACGCGTGCGATATCCACGCCCCCCGGACCGATGGGCAATTCATTGCCGGCCGCGTCGAAGTAGCGGAAGCCCGTGTGCGATTCCCCGGATCGCATGACGAAAGGGCCGGCAACGGGTTGTGGCGCGGCGAAGCGGGCGGTGGCATCGATCCACTCGCGCATGCCGAGTTGCCAGCTACCGTCGCCACTCCGGTAGAAGGCGTAGCGAACCTGGCGCGTGACCCTGAGCGGCGCACCCGACGGAACGGTATCGGCACCGCCGAGCGCGAGTCTGCGCGCCCGCCGCGAAGGCGCCGAGGTGAGTGAACACGGGGCGGTCACGCTATCCGACGTGGCGATACGCGCCGAGCGCCATCGCCTCGTGGAATCGCCGGCATACCACCAGAGCGAGTCGCCCACCCCGGGGACGACGCCGTCGAGCGCACCGGGGGATTCGTCAGCATCGTCGGCGACGATGGTGACGCCGATGCCGTCGTCGCACGCGACGCCGCGCGTCACGAGCGAGCGAAGCTGGAGCGCCGTGTCGCGCGCCTCGCCCGCCTGAAGATCTCCGGCCGATGCCGACAGGACGGCCAGTTCCGCCGCGAGGGCACCCGCGGCGCCACGCAGCTGCGCGTCCGTTGCCACGGAAGAGCCGAGGGCCGCGGCGGTCCGTTGCTGGCGCAGCAGTACGGAAGTCGCGCTCCCGAGCACGATGGCGGCGAGCGTGAGCGCGACGAGCAACTCGACGAGCGTGACGCCAAGGCGACGGCGCCGTGTCGCATGCATCAGCACACCACCGCGCTCCGCAGCGTCAGCTTACGCTGCCGGGCGCCCGCTCGCCACGCGACGGATGTCTCGACGATCGCCACGCCGTCGAGCGAATCCGCCATGGACCATCGCTCACGCATGCCCGCGGCGGAGTCGGTGCCCGTGCTGGCGCTCGTGCATCCTGCCGCCGTGAGCCACGCCAGGCGACGATCGGCGTGGCGCACCGCGAGGCGCTCACGGGATGCCGAGTTCGCCGTGCGAAGGGCGAGCGCCGAGGCGCCGGCCACGGCGAGCAGGCCGACGGCCACCAGCACCAGCGCGACCAGGACCTCGACCACGGTGAGGCCGGGCCCCGCGCGGCGCCGGATCGGGCTGCAACGGCAGGGTCGGGAGCGACAGGGTTGCATGCGAAGAGTATCACGCGCCCTGCCCGATCATCCACCATGAGAATCACGCGCGCATCATCCATCGCACGCGTGGCGCCGCACGGGGTCAGGCGTCGCTACTCTCCGATGCCGTACTCCCGGATCTTGTAGAGCAGCGCGCGATGCGACAGGTCCAGCAGCTTCGCCGCCCGCGTGCGATTGCCACGCGTGCGCGCCAGCGCATCGGCGATGAGCACGCGCTCGAGCGCCTCGGTGCGGCGCTTCACCGAGAGATCGAGCGGCGAAGGCGCCCCATTCGCGCCAGCGCTCGCGGGCACGACCGCCAGGCCGTCGAGTTGTTCGATACCGAGCTGCGGCTGATCCGTGAGCACCATCGCCCGCTCGATGACGTTCTCGAGCTCACGCACGTTCCCCGGCCACGGATACTCCATCAGCGCTCGCATGGCGGCCGGTGTCGCACCCGCAATATCGAGCATCAGCCGCCGATTGAACCGATCGATGAAGTGCCGGACGAGCTCGGGCACGTCTTCCGTGCGCTCCCGCAAGGCCGGCAGATGAATTCGCACCACGTTCACGCGATAGTAGAGATCGGCGCGAAACCGACCTTCGGCCACATCGGCCTCGAGGTCGCGCGCCGTCGCCGCAACGAGCCGGACGTCGACCGTGCGCGCCACGCTGTCACCCACGCGGCGCACCTCTCCTTCCTGGAGCGCGCGGAGCAGCTTCACCTGCAGTGGCATCGGCAGCTCGCCCAGTTCGTCGAGGAACAGGGTGCCGCCGTCCGCCTCCGCGAACAGCCCGTCACGCTCCGTCGTGGCGCCGGTGAAGGCGCCCTTGGCGTGGCCGAACAGCTCACTCTCGAGCAACGACTCGGGAATGGCGCCGCAGTTCACGGCGATGAAGGGCAGCGCGGCGCGCGGGCTCGCGCGATGGATGTATCGCGCCACCAGCTCCTTGCCCGTGCCACTCTCACCGGTCACGAGCACGGTGGACGGATGGCGTGCCACCTTCTCGGCGAGCGCGAGCGCGGTCGCGAGGATCGGGCTTCGCCCGACGATGCCCGACGGGGCACGCATGGCGTCGAGTGCCACGTGCAGTTGCGCGACGGTGCGCTGAAGCTGCTCGCGTTCGATCGCCTTGCCGACCACGAGCAACACCTGGTCGGCGCGAAAGGGCTTGGCAATGAAGTCGTAGGCGCCGCGCCGGATGGCTTCGAGCGCCGCTTCGTCGTCGCCGTAGGCGCTCATCATGATGACAAGCGCCGGGCCACCCTCCGCCTTGTGCCGGTCCAGGAAGGCGAGGCCGTCCATGCCCGCCATGCGCACGTCGCACAGGATCAGGTCGGCGGGGGAGGCGGCGAGCAACTCGAAGGCGGACGCGCCATCGCTCGCGGCACGAACCTCGTGACCTTCCGCCTGGAGGATGAGCGTGAGCGTGTGGCGGAGACCGAGTTCGTCGTCGACGACGAGGATCTTCATGCGCGCCACGGCTCCGTCGTCGTCGCGCCCGCAGAGAAATCCTCGTCAGTGCCGGCATCGCAGGCGACCCGGCCGCCCGTGAGCGGGAGAAAGAGATGAAGCGCCGCTCCCCCTTCCCGCGCGCGCTCGACCCAGACGATGCCGCCGACATTCTCCACGCTGCGCGCCACGATGGCGAGCCCGAGCCCCGTACCCTTGCCAGGCTCCTTCGTGGTGAAGAAGGGATCGAAGATGCGATCGGCATCGGCGTCGGGCACACCGGTACCCGAGTCGGCGACGATGATCTTCACCACCGAGTCCGCCTCGCGTTCGCGCTCGAGCCACGCACTCACCCGCGCGCTGGGCGGATGATGCATCCCGCCGGCGTCCCGGTCGCTGGCTCGGCGCTCGAATCCTGCTTCCACGGTCGCGCGGGACATGACGGCGGAGGTGACGGCAATCACGCCGGATTCTCCCGCTGCATCGGCTGCGTTGAGCAGGAGATTCACGAACACCTGCTCGAGCTCGTGCCGGTCGCCATGGATCACAGGCGATTGCTGCGAGAGGGTCATCACGAGGGCAACGTGGCGCAGGTGGCCCTGCTCCGACACGAGGTTGACGATGTGTCGGAGCGTCTCGTTCACGTCGACCGGGGTCGGACTCTGGTGCCTGGGCTTCGCGTAATCGAGGAGCCCGCGGACGATCCGGTCGATGCGCGTCGTCTCGCGCTCGAGACCCGCCACCGAGTCGAGCGCGCGCGCGTCGCCATTCGCACCGACGCGGAGCAGGTGCGCGTATCCGCTGATGGCGCCGAGCGGGTTGCCGATCTCGTGCGCGATGCCGGAGGCGAGACGCCCCACGCTCGCGAGCTTCTCGGCCCGGACGAGTTGCGCCCGTTCGTGCAGCAGGCGCTCGGTCATGCGGTTCAGGCTGGTGGCGAGTTGCGCGAGCTCGAGCGACGAATGCGCTTCGACGCGACGGTCGAGATCGCCCGAGGCGATCGCTTCGGCCGCGGCGGCGGTTCGACGCAGCGGCTGCACCACGAGGCGCCGGAGCTGGTACGCGCCGAAGACGACGACCACGGTGACGTCGGCCGCGATGAGCAGCCCGATGTACAGCACGGTGCGCGCTGGTTCGAGCGCATCGTAGAGCAGCACCGCCCCCGCGACCGCGAAGACGAGCGCGGCAACGGCGAGAATGGCGAAGTTGACGAGCAGCTCCGTACGGAGCGATGGAGGAGACGCTGGACGCGGCATGCTCGGGATGGACGAGCGGAACGCGCTGACGTCATGAAGGAAGCGTGCGGCCTGCGGCGTCCGGCCTGCGGCGTCCGGCCTGCGGCGTACGGCCTGCGGCGTACGGCGAAAGGCGAAAGGCGTGCGGCGTGTCGTGGGGCGAGCGGCGTACGGGGTGCGGCGTGGAATTCGGAAGGGGCGGTTGGATTACGCGCCGGGTTGGGCCGTACGCCTTCACCGAACCAGATCCCGGTTCCGGATTTCCCGGCGCACGCCTCACGCATAACGCCGGCCGACTCGCCGTATGCCTTTCGCCAGACGCAGAACGGGCCCACCGGACGAAGTCCGATGGGCCCGTTCTTCCTGCCTCACGGTTCACGGTTCACGGTTCACCGTTCACCGTTCACCCGCCCTTACTTACACGCCGGCTCGCCGTCGCCCGCCGTGCCCACGATCCTGTTCGCCGTGTTGACGCCGATACCGCAGGTGAAGTTCGGGATCTGCGAGTGCGTCACCGT
>JAJAYP010000203.1 GCA_026786185.1 Gemmatimonadaceae bacterium | reverse complement strand
CGGCATCGTTCACCACGATGCCCAGGCCGGGCACTCGCACCACGCCGCCCACGCGGCGTGCGAGCCTGGCCAGTGGCCAGCCGACCGGATGCGCCGCCAGGTTGAGCAGCGTGTCGTGGAACGCGGCGTTCATCGTACGTCCACGACGGCCGGCCGATAGCCGTGATTGTGGTACCACCGCAGGGTGTTCAGATAGCCATACGCGTGGACGCGCCGCACGGAGTTGTACACGATGACGTCGCGGCGCACCGCCGCTCTCGTCGTCATCGTGCGGACCTTTTCCGAGAGGACGCGATCCTCGTGGAGCTGTTCGATCGCCGACCGCGGGAAGCCGCCGCTCCGTTCGTAGAGGTCCGCGGTGATCGCGAGGTTGTTCCCGGCGGCCATGAAGTACGGGTACTTGAACTGTGCACCACGCCGGTGGACGCGGCCCGCGTGCTCCGCAATCCAGATCATCGCTCGCAGGATCACACGCTCACCGAGCGAGCTCGCGCCTTCGTCCGTGCGCGGCTCGATCCGTCCGGCCACGAACTCGAGTCCGTCGTCGCACATGGCCCGCCTGAGATTGCGCACCCAGTGCGCGTGGGGAAGGCAATCCGCGTCCGTCCGGGCGATCCACCGCGCTCCTGCGTGTATCGCGTGGCGAAAGCCTGTGTCGGCCGCCGCGCCCGTGCCCTTGAGCGGCTCGCGGATCACGACGGTGGACGACCCCCGCGCGCTGGCGAACCGAGTGGCGATCTCGAAGCTTTCGTCGGTACTCGCGTTGTCGACGAGCACCAGTGCGAAGTCCGCATCGTGCTGCGCGGACAGCGCGTCCAGCGTCCGCTGCATCCCCCGCGCCTCGTTGTAGAAGGGAACCACGACGGCGAAGGCCGGTGCATGGCGCACGCTGCGCGACGAAGCGCTAGACATCGATCATCATCGTACCGACGCTGATGCCGCTCGCGAGACCCAGCCAGAGCACGCGGTCGCCGCTCGCGATGGCGCCTCGTGCCACCGCGCGGGCGTGTGCGACCGGAAGTGAAGCGGCCGCCATGTTGCCGAACTCCGCCACGGTCTCCTCCACCCGGTCGATCGATGTGCCCGTGATGCGAAGGAGCTCGTCCAGGTAGGGCAGGGTGGGCTGGTGCACGAGAATGCGATCGAACTCGTCGAGCATGACGCCTGCGTCGCGAAGCATGGTGCACAGGATCTTTGGCCCGATGTCCATGAACACCCGCTTGAGGGCCGCGCCATCGGCGTGCAGGTAGGTGTGCTCCTCGCCGCGCGGATGCATGGATCCGCCGCAGTCGATCGTGGCGAGGTTCCAGTGCCTGCTCACGGTCGAGAACCGCCGGTAGAAGATCCCGCGGCCGTCGGTAGAGCGCGTGAGTACCGCCGCGGCTCCGGCGTCGCCCATGGTGTAGCCGGGAAAGTTCCGTTTGAACTCCGCGTGCGACCGCACGCGCCACGAGATGGCGCGGGAGCAGATCTCGCCCGACGTGACCAGCGCGACGTCGCACGATCCGCCCATGATCAGCGACTCGGCGATCTGCAGACCGTTGAGAAAGCTGTTGCAGGCATTCTTGACGTCGAACACCTGACACGTCGTACCGACCTTCTCCTGCACCAGATTCGCCGTGGCCGGTTCCATCAGGTCCTGGCTCGCGGCGGCGAAGATCAGGAGGTCCACGTCACGCGCATCGATCGCTGCGTCGCGTAGCGCTGTGCGTGCCGCCTGCGCGGCGAGGTCGGAACATTGCACATCGGCATCCGCCACGCGCCGGGTCGCGATGCCGGACAGCGCCTCGACGATCCCCGCCTTGAGTCGATAGTCCGGACTCGCGTCGCGAATCAGCGTTTCGACCTCAGCGCTCGTCCGTATGGCGGCGGGAAGCGCGGTGGCGATGCTCCGGAGTCGAACGCGGTCGGGCATCCAGGCTCCTCGGTGACGGATGGTGGTGCATGGGCGGGAATGCGCAGCGCGTGTTCGTGCGGGGTCGCTCGGCGCCGTACAGGTGGGAAGCTATGGACGCGCGTGCACGCCCCAATACGTCGGATGACGTAGACTCCTCCGGACAGCGCGACGGCGTGTATACGTACCCGTACGTATTACGAGGGCGCCTCCAGAGCGGCAAGATCGAGGTCAACCCGGGAGACACACGATGTCCGCGCTTGCTGACCTGCGACAGCTCGTTGCACCGTACGAGAAGCCCGACAACCGTGAGGCCTGGAAGGCGCTTGCGACGTCGGTGCCGCCGTATCTCGTCCTCTGGTGGCTCATGTACCGCGCGCTGGACGTGTCGTACTGGCTCACGCTCGTGCTGGCGGTGCCCGCGGCGGGCTTTCTCGTCCGCACGTTCATCGTGCAACACGATTGCGGCCATGGGTCGTTCTTCCGCTCCGCGCGCCTCAACGTCAGCGTCGGACGCGCGTGTTCGCTGCTCACCCTGATCCCGTTCGGATATTGGCGTCGAAGCCACGGCACGCATCACGCGACGTCGGGAAAGCTCGCCGAGCGAGGCGCGGACATCGATACGCGGACCGTGCGGGAGTATCTGGCGATGTCCGCGCGCCAGCGACTCGTCTACCGGATGATGCGGAATCCGATCGTCCTCTTCGTCATCGCGCCCACCCTCTACTTCGTACTTGCCATGCGGCTTCCCTGGATGGCGCGCGCCTCGTGGCGCCGCGAGCGCCGCAGCATTGTCCTCACCAACCTCGCGCTGCTCGCGGCGGGCGCGAGTCTCGTTCACGCCGTCGGGTCCGGTGTGCTGATTCGAGTCCAGCTTCCCATTACCATGATCGCGTCGACCATCGGCATGTGGCTGTTCTACGTGCAACACCAGTTCGAGCACACGTACTGGGCACCCGAGGGCGCGTGGGACTATGGCCGCGCCGCTCTCGAAGGGTCGTCGTATTATGCGTTGCCCGCGGTACTCGAATGGTTCACCGGCTACATCGGCGTGCATCACGTCCACCATCTCGGCCCCCGCGTTCCGAGCTATCGGCTCGCCGCCTGTCACGCCGCCACGCCACTGTTTTCTGCCGTGCCACGCATCGGCTTGCGTGACGGCATTCGCTGCGCTCGCCTGAAGCTGTGGGACGAGGACAGCAGGCGCCTCATCGGCTGGCGTGAGCTTGCCTCCACGGCACGGGCCCTGGTGCTCGTCGCGACCATGGCCATCGCCGTGCCGCTCCACGCACAGGCGCCTCGCCTCTCCATCGCGCCGCTGCGCCCCGAACCGGGGGCCATCGTCAGGGTCACCCTCACGGATGTCCAGAGTGTCGGTGATTCGGTCGTGATGGTTCGAGGAACGATGGCCGGCGAACCGCTGCACTTCACTTCATCTCACGGGGAATATCGGGCGATCGGCGCCATTCCGGTCGACACGTCGAGCTCCATCGTCGCGCGCGCCATCGTGACGCGCGTGTCGGGGCGCGCCGACACCGTGCGGGCCACTGCTGCCGTCCCCCCACTCCCTCCTCCCACGGAACGGCTCGCCGTCGCACCGCGATTCGGCAAGCCGCTCAGCCCGGCGATCGAGGCGAGGGTGGCGCGCGAAGGCGCGCGAGCGCTCGAGGTGGGGCGGCGGGCGCACGAGTCACCGGCAGCGTGGTCCGCGCCGTTCCTGGCGCCACGCACCTCGGCCGTCAGCAGCCGGTTCGGCACCGGGCGAACATTCAACGGCCAGGTGACGAGCCGACATCTGGGTGTGGATTTCCGCGGGGCTGTCGGCGCGCCCGTGCGCGCGGCGAATCGCGGGCGAGTCGCGCTGATCGACACCTTTTTTCTCGGGGGACGCGTGATCTACATCGATCACGGCGGCGGCATCGTGACGGGCTATCTGCACCTGAGCCGCGTGCTGGTGTCGGTGGGTGACACCGTCACGCGCGGACAGACGATCGGACATGTGGGTGCGACCGGCCGCGTTACCGGACCGCACCTGCACTGGAACGCACGGTACGGCGCTCTCACCGTCAATCCGCTCGACCTGCTGACACTGGAGAACTGACAACGGAGGCGTGCACGACCAACCGACCTACCGACCTACCGACTATCTCGTCGCCGTCGCCAGGTCACGCACCGCGCCCGCCAGCATCCGCACCCTGGATGCGTCGCTCGAGCCATTCGCGTTGCCGTCCAGCTCCGACGCCAGGCGCGACAGCGCGTCACGCCGCCCGCCGCCCGACATTCCTTCGGCACCGCTCAACGCCTGCCGTACGCCGGCGATCCGGCTGGACGACAAGCCGTTCGATCGCGCGAGCTGGTCGGCGAACGAGCGCGCCAGCGCGAAGCTCGGCGGCCATTCGTACTTCGGCTGCCCCTGCGCATTCAGGTATTCGAGCCGCACCGTCTTCGCGGCGTCGATCTCGTTCTGCGAAATGAAGGCGCTCGGCGTGAGCTCCATGACGTCGAGTCCGCGCGCGATCTCGGAGCTGACGATCACGCCATTGTACCAGTACACCGACCACGATCCGCCCAGCACCATGCGGGTGGAATCCACCGGGCCGCGATCGAAGTACGCGATCTCGCGCGGACGTGAGGCGTCGGTGAAGTCGAAGACCGAGATGCCGCCCTGATACCAGGCCTGCACCATCACGTCCCGGCCCGGAATCGGAATCATCGAGCCGTTGTGCGCCACGCAGTTCTCCTGCGCCGTCTGCGCCGCGGGGAGCTTGTAGTAGCTCTTGAACTGCATCTGCCCGTTCGCGAGCGTGAAGATCGCGTCCGCACCCCACTCCTTCTTGTCCGTCGCGCGACACTTCGCCTGCCCGCCGCCGCCCCATTCGTCGCTGAACAGGATCTTGGAGCCGTCGTTGTTGAAGGTCGCGGAATGCCAGTAGGAGAAGTTGGAGTCCGCCACCGCGCCGATGCGCCGCGGGTTGACCGGGTCCCGAATGTCGATCAGCAGCCCGTACCCTTCGCATGCACCACCAGCGAGACCGATCGCGGGAAACACCGTGATGTCGTGACACTGCGTGGGCCCGGGCCGCGGACCGGGGCCCGCATGTGAGTCGCCGAACATCTTCGCCAGGATCCCTGGCAGCGCCGACCGAAGGGCGGCGCTGTCGGCGGCCGTCGCCGTCGTGCGACCGTTGGATCGCACCACGCTATCGAGCATGGGCCCGGTGAAATTGGAGGGCAGCACCATCTCGGTGCCCTCGTACGACGCGGTGAACTCACCACGCGCACGCGCTGCGGCAGCCGCGCGCGCCGCAGCGGCAATGTCCTCCGGTGACTCGCCGTGACGCGCCGGCGCGACCAGATCGTTGAAAATGCGCGGCGAGCTCACGATGGCCGCACGCTCGGGATGCGCGAGCGGAACCTTGATGACTTCGATGCGGAACAGCGCGGAGTTGGGATCCCGGTCGGGCGCGGCACTCACGCAGCCGGCCAGCTCGCTCGGCGACCGGATGCTCGACGATCCGGAAATGTAGATGTACACGTTCTCGGCGTCCTTCGGGTCCACGAGCAGCGTGTGCGTGTGCGAGCCGCGGCACGTCTGCACGTTCCCGACATTGCGCGGATTGGCAACGTCGCTGATGTCGAAGATGCGAACGCCGCGCAGGCGGTCCTTGCTCACCGTGTCACGCACGCCCTGCGTTCCGCAGTCGATGCGGCCACTCAGCCCCTCACCGGAGACGAACAGCAGGTTGCGATAGACCGAGACGTCGCTCTGCGAGGCCGGACACACGTACGCGTTCTTCACCGTGGGCTGGCGGGGATTCGAGATGTCCCACACCTGATAGCCGTTGTAGCTGCCCTGGAAGACGTAATTGCCCAGGAACGCCATATCGGAATTGGTCTGGCCCATGAACGCCTGCGGAGCCGCCGTCTTCGACAGGATGCGGATGTTACACGTCGCTTCGGCGGCATCGGTCAAGCCGCCGCGGAGCCCGATGCGTGGATCCGGGCTGGGCGCGTCCATCGACATCTCGGCCATCGGCGACATGCCGCTGCCGGCCGTCGACGAACTGGTCACTGGAGCGCAGGCCGCGAGAGACGCGAGGCCGACGACGAACGGGAGCTTCGACAACGGTGAGGATCGAGGCATGTGGATCGGCGGAAAGTGAATGGTCATCGTACGGGAATTCCGAAGATGAGGGTGGCGAGCATCTTCTCCATGCGCGCGATCTCGGTCGCCTGATCGACCCCCACATCGGATGCGAACTTGAATACCACTTCGTCCTGCGCGGCGCCGTAGCTCCCGAACAGGTCCTTCACCATCGAGACGGCGCCACGGTGATGCTGCATCATGGCCGAGAGAAAGCGCCGGTCGAACTGCACTCCCCTCACCCGCTCGAGCTGCGCCATCTCCTCGTCGGTCAGCATGCCGGGCATCAGCATGTCGTGCTCCATGCCACTCATCGTCATCTTCATCGGCCCGGCCTTCGCCTCCGGCACCCGCTGCCGCCGGTCGCGCAGCCACTGCTGCATCGTGGCGATCTCGTCCTGCTGCGAGTTGATGATTCGCTCGGCCAGCCTCCGCACTTCGGGGCTGGCGTCACGCGTCATCGCGAGACGCGACATCGTGATCGCCTGGGCATGATGGCCGATCATGGCCGACATGAAATGAACGTCTGCCGCCGTATATGGATAGCGGGCGCTGTCCGCCCGCGCCTTCGCCATCGCCGTCGAATCGGTGCGAATCGTAGAGCCCGGTTGCGCCATCGACCGGGCAGAGACGGTGCCGATGCACGCCAGCGCGAGAGCGAAGGCCGGCAGACAGTGGCGGATAACTGACCAGCGGATCGGTGGCATGGCGAGTGGCGTGCGAGGAAGCGGGAATGAAGCGGCCTTCCCTTGTACAGCGCCAGCGAAAGATGGTGCCATGCCCGTACCGCACCAGCACCGCGCCGCACTGATGGCTTTCGGCTTGCCCGATCCTCTGCGTCTTCCGTGGTCACGAGTCTTCTATACCGCGGAGGACGCGGAGGATCACAGAGGACGGCAGACCCCTCAGGATCCTGGGTTCTTCCCCCGACCGATGAGTGAAGTAGTAGCTCGATGTCGCGCTCTCCCCCCGCTTCGGGCTCGCGATGCGGCCTGTCGCCTCGGACAATTACCGAGGAGGAGGCGGAACACGATTCGGCTCGTCTCGCCATCCTCTGCGATCCCCTGCGTCCTCTGTGGTTCACACCAACGGACATGATTTACCGCGGAGGACGCGGAGGATCACAGAGGACGGCAGACCCCTCAGGATCCTGGGTCCTTCCCCCGACCGATGAGTGACGTCGTAGCTCGATGTCGCGACTCTCCCCCCGCTTCGGGCTCGCGATGCGGCTCGTCGCCTGGGACAATTGGCGAGGAGGAGGCGGAACATGATTCCGCTCGTCTCGCCGTCCTCTGCGATCCTCTGCGTCCTCTGCGGTTCACACCAACGGACATGATTTACCGCGGAGAACGCAGAGAGGCGACACGCCCGCGAAGTTTGCCATCACCACCGAGAGCGGTCGTCGGGGCGCCAACCCCACCGGATCACCGGCGCTGGGAATCAAACGGGTGGTTTCGAATCTCGAGCCGACGTCAGTACGGCGTATTGCGGACCCGCGCCTGACGTCGCACCGTTGAGTCGGCCTCCCCGCCCAATCAACCCACCCCGGCCCGATTCGTCCCATGCCGAAGTACTCACCGGGCAGTGTCATCGTCCTCGTCGGCGTGAACAGCAATCACTGGGGCAGCACGATTCGCGTGAGCGATGACTTCGGGAGTACCTGGACCGGTCCGGAACGTCAAGCCGTTCGCTTTCCGGAAGCCTCGGGGATGTCGCTCGCGCAGGTCTGGCAGATCACCCCGGGCCTGCCCGAGGAGCAGGACGTCGTCTGGTGCGGCGTGGAACCCGCCGCGCTGTTCAAGTCCGAGGACGCCGGCGAGAGTTGGGCACCGGTGCCCGGACTCCTGAATCACGAGCATCGATCTCAGTGGATGCCCGGCGGCGGCGCCCTCTGCCTCCATACCATCGTCCTCGATCCGAAAAACGCGCGTCGCATGGCCGTCGCGATTTCCACCGCGAGGTTCTACCGTACCGACGATGGTGGAACGACATGGCATCCCCGCAATACGGGCGTGTGCGCGGTGTTCCTCCCCAACAAGTATCCCGAGTTCGGGCAGTGCGTGCACAAGGTGGCGCACCATCCATCGCGACCCGAGCGTCTCTTCCTCCAGAACCACTGGGGCCTCTACCGCAGCGACGACTGGGGCGACACATGGATCGACATCGCCAACGGCGTACCCTCCGCGTGCTCACGGAGCAGGGGGAACTCCGCCGGCACGTCAACGTCTTCGTGGGCGATGAAAGCATCCGGTTCCTCGACGGTCTCGACACTCCCGTCCTCGACGGCGCCACGATCATGATCGTGCCGGCCGCGAGCGGCGGGTGACGACGAGCATGACCTCTCCCATCGGACTGCCCGTCCTCTCGCCGGCAGAGTTGCAACGCTATAGCCGGCATCTCATCCTGCCGCAGGTCGAGCGCTCGGGCCAGCAGCGTCTCAAGGCGGCCCGCGTGCTCGTCATCGGCGCAGGCGGGCTCGGCTCACCCGTCGCGCTCTACCTTGCCGCCGCGGGCATCGGGACACTCGGCCTCGTCGACTTCGACGTCGTGGACGTCAGCAACCTCCAGCGGCAGCTCCTGCACGGCACCAGCGACGTGGGACGACTCAAGCTCGATTCCGCGCGTGATCGCCTGCACGACGTGAACCCGCATGTACACGTCGAGACCTACCCGACACGACTCACCTCCGCGAACGCCCTCGAGATCATCGGAGACTACGACATCGTCGTCGACGGCACCGACAACTTCGCGACGCGCTATCTGACCAACGATGCGTGCGTGCTGCTCGGCAAACCGAACGTCTACGGGTCGATCTTTCGTTTCGAAGGGCAGGCGTCGGTGTTCTCGACCGTCGGTGGCCCCTGCTACCGCTGTCTCTTCCCGGAGCCCCCGCCGCCCGGCATGGTCCCGAGCTGCGCCGAGGGCGGAGTGCTTGGCGTGCTGCCGGGCATGATCGGCACCATCCAGGCGGCCGAAACCCTCAAGCTCGCGCTCGGCACGGGCACCACGCTCGCCGGCAGATTGTTGCTCGTCGATGCACTCACCATGGAATTCCGCACGGTGAAGCTTCGAAAGGATCCGGCGTGCCCGGCATGCGGCACGCGCGTCATCACGGAGCTCATCGACTACGACGAATTCTGCGGATCAGCCGACGTCGCCATGATCGACGGGAGCGATGAGGTGCGGGAGATCACCCCCACCGAACTTGCGTCGCTCCTGCTCGACGGCGCGGACGTCGACCTGATCGACGTCCGCGAACCGCGCGAGTGGGAATTTGCCCACCTCGCCGGCGCGCGACTCATTCCGCTCGGCACACTCGGCGATGCGCTTCCCACACTCGACAGGTCGCGCCAGATCGTCGTCATGTGCCGGAGCGGCCAGCGCAGCGCCAGCGCCGTGCTGCAACTGCAGGCCGCGGGCTTCGCGCGTGTGAAGAACCTGGCGGGCGGCATCCTGCGCTGGAGTGACGACGTGGATCCGACGGTGCCGAAGTACTGAGCGACACCGTCGGATTTCCTATGCGTGCGACGCCCAGGACAGCTCGCCCGGCGCGTACGGAAGGCATGGGTCGAACCGGCCCGGTGACTCGACGTAGCGCATTGCCTTGGTGTAGCCGATCTCCGACGTGAAGTATCCAAGGAGCGTCAGTTCCTTCATCATGCGGAAGTAGTGCTTCGGCGGATCCTTCGTTATCGCTGCGGCGCCACTGCCATCGCCGCCGACCGCGTTCTCCTTCCGCTGATCGGGGAGATGCTTGTCGGCCGCGCCGGCAGCGGAATCCGCGGCGGCTTTCTTGGCGTCACGCTCCTTTGCCGACTTGAAGCGCCCGTCGGCATCGTCCTTCTGTTCCTTGTCCAGTCGCTCGAGCAGTGCGAGCCGCTGCTGCGACGAGGCCTTCATGAACGAGAGCTTGTTCTCCTTCATGCTCTCCTCGTCCACCTTCCGCATTCCGTCGCGGAAGTGCTGCTGATCGTCCGGGTCGTACGTATCGGTGACCATGAGCGCCATGAACGCGCCCACTTTGGCCGCCTTTGCTCCGGGCGTCTTCGTTTCGGGCAGGATGGTGTCCGCCACCTCGTCCAGGAACGCGACGTCCTCCGCCGAGAAGGTCGTGGCGCGCGCGAGTTCGGAGCGGTCGCGACATCCGGTCATGAGCGCTCCGCCTCCCACGAGCGCCATCCCGCCCAGTAGCGCCGTCACGCGGCGAATCGCTTCACGCCGGTCGATCATCGCGCTTTCATCGCCGCGATCACCCGCGACGGATACTTCCGTGTCCGTTGGCATCGTCGTGTCGTCCGGTCAGAGGTTGCGGCGATTGAGCTCGTTCACCGCGAAATCCGCAGCGCGGGCCGTGAGCGCCATGTACGTGAGCGAAGGATTCACGCACGCGGCCGATGCCATGCATGAGCCGTCGGTGACGAACACGTTTGGTGCATCCCACACCTGATTGTGTGCGTTGAGCACGGACGTCTTCGGATCGCGACCCATGCGGGCCGTCCCCATCTCGTGGATGCCCATGCCCGGGAAATATTCTGCGTCGTACGTCGACACCTTCTTCATGCCGGTCTGCTCCAGCATGTCGGCCATGTCGGCGACCATGTCCTTGCGCATCAGGCGTTCGTTCTCGCCCGTCGCGCAATCGATGTTGAGCACGTTGAGACCCCACTTGTCCTTCTTCGTGGAGTCGAGCGAGATCTTGTTGGCGTGATTCGGCAGCATCTCGCCGAACGCCGTCGCGCCGATCGTCCAGGGTCCCGGCTGCGCCATCGTGTCCTTGAATGCGCCACCCACGCCGAGCTCGGCCACCGCGCGCGACCACCCCGTGCGGCTCGCGCCACCCTGATAGCCGAAGCCGCGCAGGTAGTTTCGCGTGTCGCCGAACAGGTTGCGATAGCGCGGGATGTAGAACCCGGTCGGCCGGCTACCGAAGTAATACTTGTCGTCGAGCCCCTCCATCGTCCCGTTGGCGCCACACCGGAAGTGATGGTCCATCAGGTTGTGGCCGAGTTCTCCGGAGCTGCTGCCGAGGCCGCCCGGCCAGACGTCGGTCGCCGAGCGCATCAGCAGCCACGTCGAGTTCAGCGTCGAGGCGCAGACGAAGACGACCTTCGCCGAATAGTCGGTGGACTGCTCGCTGACGGCATCGATCACGCGCACGCCGGTCGCGCGCTTCTTGTCACGGTCGTACAGCACTTCGGTGACGATCGACCACGGCTTGAGGGTCAGCCGGCCGGTCTTGACCGCCGCGGGCAGCGTGGATGACTGCGTGCTGAAATAGGCGCCGTACGGACAGCCGAGCCAGCAGGCATTCCGGTATTGGCAGGCGCCGCGTCCCTCGAGCGCCTTGGTTGAGTTGGCGGTGCGGCCCGGGATGATCAGCCGGCGACCGCCGAACTTCGCCTTCAGGCGTCCGGCCACCAGCTCCTCGCCGCAGTTCAGCGGCATTGCCGGCTGAAACTGCCCGTCCGGCAGCTGCTCGAGTCCTTCGCGCGATCCGGCGATGCCCGCGTGCCGCTCCACCTTGTCGTACCACGGCGCCAGTTCCGCGTAGCGGATCGGCCAGTCGATCGCCGTTCCATCCTTGGCGTTGGCGTCGAAATCGAAGTCGCTCCATCGGTAGCTCTGTCGTCCCCACATCAGGGACCGACCGCCCACCTGATATCCACGATACCAGTCGAATCGCTTCGTCTCGGTGTACGGCGACTCCTTGTCGTTGACCCAGAACGACAGGTTCTTCTCGTTGAGCGGATAGTCCCGCTTCAACACCTGATACTCCTTCTCCATCGCCTTCGTGCGACCGCCACGGTGCAGATACTCCCAGGGCGCCTTCGTCGCATTCACGTAGTCCTTGATGTGCTCGACGTCTCGTCCGCGCTCGAGCATCAGGACCTTCAGCCCCTTTTCGGTCAGCTCCTTCGCGGCCCAGCCGCCGGAGATCCCGGACCCTACCACGATCGCATCGTACTCCGAAGCCTGCACCGTTGCCTCACTGCGCTGAAGGAACCGCGTGGACGCGAGAAACGCCGGCGGAGGCGTCCTCCTATTGCATGACGCGAATATGTCCCAGCGTAGTCGAGTTGGCGAGTGGGGATGCGTTCACGCGACCGGCGAGCGAGATTCGCCCATGGCGCCGATGACCATTCCTCAGCTGTATCCCGATCTCGCCCGACTGCTGGCCGCATATTTCACCCTGGAGCGCACCCGCGACGGCGCGCGGCACCAGGATGCCGTGCTGGTCTTCGTGCTCACCGAGGCGCACGGCACCCTCCTTCAGACGCTCAGCGACGCGCGTGCCATCCTCGCGAGCGAGACGGACCTCCGGGCCTTCAAGTCGTACCTCGTGGAGACGGGCTTCGAGTTCGGACAGCTCGGGCACGGCGTGACGGCGCGCGACTGGCTGTCCGACGTCGTCATGCTGATCGCGTCGTCGGTCTGACGCGCTACTTCGCGAACGCCGCGCGATCCAGCCCGGGCACGATTCGCAGCGCATTACCATGGTACACCTTGCGGAGCACGGAGTCGGGAAGACCCAGTCCATACATGCCCCAGAACGCGTGGCGTCGGCGATACCAGGGGAAATACTCGTCGTTCGTCTCGAAGATCCGGAAATACACGGCGAATTCGTCCTGGCCACCGAACGTATCCTTGCCCATCAGGATGCGATCCTGATACTTCAGGAAGAACGCTCGGCCCGCACGTGGTTGCCGGCCGATCTCGTACAACGCGGCTGCGACCTCGACGTTCATGTTCGGGATGCTGTCCAGCGTTCGCCCGAGCCGGCCGAGGTCCTGCCCGAGCCACGAGAGATGCGCGCTGATGAACGTCGTCTTCGCATGGCGCTTGAACATCCGATGCTGCTCGGCGATCAGCGAATCGAACGGCGGATACTTGTCCGCGGGTCGCGTCCGTCCCGGAAACTGCGTCAGCTCCAGGTATCGCTCGTTGTGCTTGTCCACCGGGAGAAAGAATGCCGCTGGCTCGGCAGTGTGAATCAGTACGGGAATTCGCAATGCGCCCGCCTTCTCCCAGATCGCGCCGAGGCGGGGGTCGTCCGTGCGCACGCGTGTGCCGTCCGTCCAGAAGGTGTCCATGCCGAGATTCTTGAACACCTTCAGTCCCACGGCGCCACCCTCCTTCACGTCGCGCTCGAGCTGGGCCGCAGCGTCGGTCGCGAAGCCGGGCTCGTTCACCTTCGACCAGTCAACGTTCGCGAACACCACGAAGCGCCCCGGGTACTTCGCGCGCGCATTGCTCACCTGCGCCTTGAGCCGCTCGCCCGAGCCACCGCTGAGATTGACGAGCGTGCGCAACCCCATGCGGTCCATCTGCGCCACCAGCGCGCCAAGCGCGGCGTCGTCCATCGCGAGATTCTGGTGCCCGTGAATGTCGACGAAGGGAAACTTCGCACGCGCCACCGGATGCTCGTCGACCCTGAGCATGGACGTCGGCTCGTAGTCCTCGAGCGTCATCGACGGAGGACGCTGCTGCTCGTTGCGGCGCACCTGCGCATGCGCGGCGAGCACGTGGGAGAGCAGGGCGGCGACCACGAGCGTGACGGCGAGGCGTGAGGCGAGGATGCGCATGACGGGCCGGGAGGGAGATGACGGTGCCGAGCGTCGGAATTATCGGGGCGGATGACCGGAGAGCAAGGGCGGGATGCTCGCGGCGCCGGACGGAGCCCGCGCCGTTCGCCGCCGCACCGGTCTGCCAATTGCTCCACAACGTGCCAGCCGTAATCAATGGATCTCCTTCTCACGCTCTCCGAGATAGCCGAATGCATCCGACTCGCGCGACATTGCTCATCACTCTGTGCGTCAGCGCCGCAAGCGCTGCCTGTACGCCACGCACGGCGGAGACGACGTCCGGCACGTCCACCACCGTGCCCTCTGGCGGACCATCAACCGACAATGCGTGCGCGCCGCTCGAGAGCCGCGCAGCGAACGCGCCGAACCAGCGCCCCGCCTTCGCTGGCCAGACGCGCGCGTGCGCCGCAGAATCCGTCGCTGCCTACGACGTCGCCGTCGTGGCCACCGGCATTGCAAAGCCGTGGGCCGTGGAGCCGCTCGCCAGCGGTGATTTTCTCGTGACCGAGAAGGGTGGCCAGCTCCGTATCGTCTCCGCCGCCGGCACCATCGGCGCTCCCATCACTGGCCTGCCCGCCATCGACTCCCGCGGTCAGGGTGGCCTCCTCGACGTGGCGTTGAGCCCGGGCTTCGACACCGATCGCACGGTGTTCTGGAGCTTCACCGAGCCGCGCGATGGGGGCAACGGCACGAGCATCGCCCGGGGCGTTCTCTCGGACGACCGTCGCTCGCTCGGCGATGTCCGCGTCATCTTCCGCGTGCTGCCTGCGTACGCCAACAACTTGCACTACGGATCGCGGCTCGCCTTCGGGCCGGACGGCATGCTGTACGCCACCTTCGGAGAGCGCTCGGACAACGAGACGCGACCATACGCGCAGCGGCTCGACAGCCACCTCGGCAAGATCGTGCGAATCCGGCCTGACGGATCGGTGCCGACCGATAATCCATTCGTCGGTCAGGGCAACGCGCGGCCCGAGATCTGGTCGGTGGGCCACCGGAACATCCAGGCAGCGGCCTTCGACGCGAACGGGCAGTTGTGGGAGATCGAGCACGGCACGCGCGGTGGCGACGAGCTGAATCGGATCGAGAAGGGCAAGAACTACGGTTGGGCCGAGGTCGGCTACGGCGTCGAGTACTCGGGCAGTCCGCTGCCCGGCCCGACCGCTCGCGCCGGCACTGAACAACCGGTCTACTACTGGGACCCGGTGATCGCGCCGTCGGGCGCCCAGTTCTATACGGGGGACGCCTTCCCCGCGTGGCGCGGCAACCTGTTCATCGGTGCGCTCAAGGAACAGCGTCTCGTGCGCCTGTCCATCCAGAACGGGCGCGTCACCGGTGAGGAGCACCTCCTCGCCGATCGCCGGCGCCGCATCCGCGATGTGAAGCAGGGACCGGACGGGGCGCTGTACGTCGTGACCGACGATGCCAGTGGCGAGTTGTGGAGGATTTCCCCGCGGCGGTGAACAAGCCAGTCCGTGTCGCGGCAGTCCTCATCGCGTGCCTGGCATGCAACGCGCCGGCGCAGTCGTCCGGCGCGCACACGTACGTCAACCCGATCGACATCGACTACAAGTACAACTGGGAAGGGCTGAACCAGGGGGTGTCGTACCGCTCGGGCGCCGACCCCGTGATCGTCAACCACCGTGGAGCGTACTATCTGTTCTCCACGGTGTCGGGCGGATACTGGCGCTCGACGGACCTGATGCGGTGGAAGTTCGTGACGCCCAGCCGGTGGCCGTTCGAAGACAACGTCGCCCCGGCGGCACTGTCGTTCGGCGACACGCTGCTCCTCATGCAGTCGGCCACGGCGCCGCGCCCGCTCCTCTACTCCACGGATCCTGCGCAGGGTCGCCTCGAGTTCTACAACAGGATCCTGCCGCCGCTTCCGTACGCTGTCGCGCAAGGGAGCGAGCGTCAGGGTGAACTGGTGCCGCGCGATTCGATCCAGCCCGGCCCGTGAGATCCGGCGCTCTTCCGCGACGACGACGGCCGAACGTTCCTGTACTGGGGCTCGTCGAACGTCTATCCGCTCTACGGCATCGAGCTCGATCCCGCGCGGCGACTCGCCTACCGCGCGGGCGCTCGTCCCGCGAAGCTGCTGACGCTGCACCCCGAACAGCATGGCTGGGAGCGGTTCGGGCAGGACCACCGCGACACGATTCGACCCTATGTCGAAGGCGCGTGGATGACGAAGCACGCCGGCCGCTACTACCTGCAGTACGGCGCACCAGGCACCGAGTTCAACGCATACGCGACCGGCACCTATGTCGGTGACTCGCCCCTGGTACCGTTCACCTACGCGCCATACAATCCGGTGTCCTACAAGCCGGGTGGCTTCGTCACGGGCGCCGGTCACGGCAACACCTTTCAGGACCTCCTCGGCAACTTCTGGAGCACGGGCACACCCTGGATCGGCGTGAACGGCAACTTCGAGCGGCGCATCGCGATGTTCCCCGCCGGCTTCGATACGGACGGTCACCTGTTCGCCAGCACTCGCTTCGGCGACCTGCCGCACTTTGCG
Source organism: Gemmatimonadaceae bacterium (assembly GCA_026786185.1). Taxonomy (GTDB): domain Bacteria; phylum Gemmatimonadota; class Gemmatimonadetes; order Gemmatimonadales; family Gemmatimonadaceae; genus AG11. The sequence goes on along the minus strand of JAJAYP010000203.1, from coordinate 37,118 downwards.
CCCACGTCGCGACGCTGACGATCGACCTCGGCGGTGAGCGCGAGCTTCGCGCGCTGCAGGTGAACTACGCCGACCACAAGGCGGCGATGTTCGTCAGCGACTCGAGCGTGTACACCCGGTTTCGCGTGCATGCCTCGCGAGATGGAAAACGCTGGCGCGTGATCGCCGACCTCACCCGCGAACGACGCGATCGGCCGAACGCGTACATCGAACTGCCGCGACCGGTCCGAGCCCGTCATGTGCGGTGGGAGCATCTGCACGCGAGCGCGCCGAACCTCGCGGTCAGCGACCTTCGCGTGTTCGGCACCGCGGGGGGGGGGCCCGCGCCGCTCGTGCCTGCGGAGTTCTCGGTGCGTCGCGCCGACGAAGCTCTATCAAACCTATCAGGTCTGGGCGGACCGCGAGCCACGACTCGAGATCCGTGCGCTCACGTCCGCCGGATGCGGGGCGCACTACATGCCGGCGATTTCCCGAGCCACCGCGGCCAGCTTCCGAACCCGCATCGCATCGCTCGAGCTCTGCGCGTCCGCATCGAGCAGCGTCGCGAGCGTGGTCAATGCCGTGCGTCGCTCCGCCACGCCCATTCCTTCGGCGCGGGCGAGCTCACCACGCACTGCCGACACGCGCGTGCCCGAGAGCCCGTTCCCGCGCGCCAGTTGATCGACATACGCCCGCGCGAGCACGAAGCTCGCCGGCCACGAAGCCTTCGGCTGCGACTGTGCATTCAAGTACTCGAGCCGCACCAGCTTCGCCGCGTCGATCTCGTTCTGCGTCAGCAGCCCGCTCGGCTTCAGCGCGAACACGTCGAGGCCGCGCGACATCTCCGACGAATAGATGTAGCCATTGTACCAGTACGCGGACCACGTGCCGCCGCTCACGAGCTTCGTGGCATCCATCGGGCCACGATCGTGATACGCGATCTCCTTCGGACGGGCCGGATCGGTCCAGTCGAAGATCGAGATGCCGCCCTGATACCACGATTGCACCATGATGTCGCGACCGGGCACGGGAATGAGCGAGCCATTGTGCGCCACACAGTTCTCATTCGACGTCTGTGGCGCGGGCAGCTTGTAATAGCTCACGAAATCCAGCTTGCCGTTCGCGAGCGTGAAAATCGCATTGGCACCCCACTCGGGCTTGTCGGTCGTGCGGCAGCGAGGCTGCGATCCGCCACCCCACTCATCCGTGAACAACACCTTGGTGCCGTCGTTGTTGAACGTGGCGGAGTGCCAGAACGAGAAGTTCGGGTCGGCGACCTCGCCGATCCGCTTCGGGTTCGCCGGATCACGGATGTCGAGCAGCAGTCCGTAGCCGGCGCAGGCGCCGCCCGCGAGACCGATGGCCGGGTAGACGGTGATGTCGTGACACTGCGTCACGGCGCGGCCCGGGCGCACGGCATTCCCGGTGTCGGTGTGCGTCATCACGGGCGCGAGGCCGGTGAAGATGCGCGGCGACGACACGATGCGCGCCTGCGCCGGTGCCGCCAACGGCACCTTGATGACTTCGATGCGGAACAGCGCGGTGCTCGTGTCCTGCTCCATCGGACGGTCGGAGCAGCCCTCCAGCTCGGCCGACGACCGGACAGGAGCCGAGCCGGAGATGTACACGTAGACGTTTGCGGTGTCGTTCGGGTCGGTCACGACGGTGTGCGTGTGCGAGCCGCGGCACGTCTGCACGGTCGTGAGCAGCTTGGGACGCGCCATCTCGCTGATGTCGAAGATGCGAATGCCGCGCAGCCGCTCCTTGCTCACGGTGTCGGCCACGCCCTGCATGCCGCAGTCGTTCCGTCCGCGCTGATCCTCGGCCGACATGAACATGAGGTTGCGATAGACGGAGACATCGCCCTGCGAGCCCGGGCACACGTACGCCGTCACGAGCGTCGGGTTGGCGGGATTCGCGATGTCGAACACCTGATAGCCGCTGTAATTGCCCTGGATGACGTAGTTGCGCGTGAAGGCCAGGTCGGAGTTGATCAGCCGGCGGTCGCCCGGCGTGCTGAGGTTGATGAAGGCCGCCGACGGCTGACGCTTCGCGACGACGTCGAGGTTCCACGCCGCTTCGCCGGCGTCCATCCACCCGGCACGCAACCCAACGCGCGGATCGGGGCTCGGTGCAGACGTCGACATGTCGGTCATGCCGCCACCCGGCGAGGACGACATCGTGGAAGCACACGCCGATGCGACGAGCACCAGGCCCGTGGCGGCGACGGAACGCGCGGTCCGGGCTGACCGGAGGAACATCGTTGATATCATGAGTGTGATGCGGGTGAAGTGACGGAAGCAGCGGTGCGGTCGGTGTGTCAGTCGGGCGGCAGCGTGGAGAGCATGACGCGCATTCGATCGATCTCGGTGGTCTGGTCGACGTTCACGTCCGCGACGAAGCGGAAGATGTCGTCGTCCTGGGCAGCGGCCGGCACGGCGAGCAGCTGCTGCACCATGGCCACGGCCCCCTGATGGTGCTGGATCATGTAGTTCAGGAACAGCCGGTCGAACGCGACACCACGCGCCGCGTCGAGCTTCGCGAACTGATCCGCCGTGAGCATGCCCGGCATCATGGGCGGCATCGTCATGCCCGGCATGTCCATGCCCGCGTGCCCGTGATGCGCGTCGGCCGTCGGTACCGTCTCCCGACGATCGCGCAACCACCGTTGCATCGTCGTGATCTCGTCCTGCTGCGCCACGGCGATCCGTTCGGCCAGGATCCGCACGTCGGGCCGCGCACCATGCGTCGGCGCCCACCCCGCCATCACGATCGCCTGCGCATGATGACCGATCATGCCCTGCATGAATCGGACATCGGCCCGCGTATAGGGAGGCCGGCCGCTGTCGGCCCTGGCCTGTGCCGCGGGGGTGAGCACGTCGGAGCCAGGCGTGATGGGGCGGACTGGCTCGGGGGATGGGCGGATGGTGCTCGCGCTACAGCCCAGCGCGCCAGCGAGCGCGATGGCGAGACATGCTTTCCTCATGCGACTCCTCGGGTCGACAGGACAACGTACGCCGGGTCGATTCCGTTGGTAAGCCGCGAGCGCGGTGTGCGCCGTCGACCCTTCCGCTCCCTCCACGCGACGTCTGGTGAAGCGGGATGGCCTTCGTCATCTTGCGCGTCTCCCCTGGCCCCCCGTCATGACGAAGCTCGCACTGTTGCTCGCCGCATTCTCGCTCTCGTGCACACCGCTCGATGCGGCGGATACCGACGCGGCACGATGGGCGCGCCAGGCGCGCGACGTCACGATCACGCGCGACGATCATGGCATCGCGCATGTGCGCGGCCGCACCGACGCCGACGCGGTGTTCGGCCTGATGTACGCGCAGGCGGAAGACGACTTCAATCGCATCGAGACCAACTACCTCAACGCGATGGGTCGCCTGGCGGAGGCCGAGGGCAGCAGCGCGATCTATCGCGACCTCCGGATGAAGCTCTTCGTGAATCCGGACAGCATCCGCGCGCAGTACGCCGTGAGTCCGCCCTGGCTGAAATCGCTCATGATGGCGTGGGCCGACGGACTGAACTTCTACCTCGCCACGCACCGGCAGGTAAAGCCGCGCGTGATCACGCGATTCGAGCCGTGGATGGCCCTCACCTTCAGCGAGGGCAGCATTGGGGGTGACATCGAAACGGTGTCACTTCGCGAGCTGGAGGCGTTCTACGGCAAGCGCACGATGGGCCGCGCGCGCGCCGAGCCCGCCGCGCCTCCCCGCGAACCGTCGGGCTCGAACGGTTTCGCGATCGCCCCCGCCAACACGGCCAATCGTCGTGCGCTCCTGCTGATCAATCCGCACACGTCGTTCTTCTTTCGCTCGGAAGTGCAGGTCACCAGCGGGGAAGGGTTGAACGCCTACGGCGCAGTCACCTGGGGACAGTTCTTCGTCTATCAGGGCTTCAACGAGCGCGCGGGCTGGATGCACACCTCCAGCGGCGCCGACGCCATCGACGAGTATCTCGAGACGGTGGAGCGATCCGGCGACCAGTACACCTATCGATTCGGCACGGAGACGCGGCCCGTCACGGCAACACGCGTGGTCGTGCCCTTCCGGACGCGGGCGGGCATGGCGCGGAAGGAGTTCACGGTCTACCGCACCCATCACGGTCCCGTCGTCCGTGACGCCGAAGGAAAGTGGGTGACCGTGAGGCTGATGCAGGAGCCGCTCAAGGCGCTGACCCAATCGTTCACACGGACCAAGGCGCGCGGCATCGCCGACTTCCGGGCATCGATGGAGCTGCACACCAACTCGTCCAACAACACCATCTACGCCGACGCCGACGGGAACATCGCCTACTTCCACGCGAACTTCGTCCCGCGGCGCGACACCAGCTTCGACTGGTCGCGTCCGGTGGACGGCAGCGACCCCGCAACCGAGTGGAAGGGAATCCATTCGATCGACGAGAGTCCGCTGGTCATCAATCCGGGGGGCGGATGGCTCTACAACACCAACAACTGGCCCTATTCGGCCGCCGGCACCGACAGCCCGCGGCGCGACCGCTTTCCGTCGTACATGGACAGGTACGAGGAGAATCCGCGCGGGATCCACGCCATGCGGGTGCTCAAGGCGCGAACCGATTTCACCCTTCCCACACTGATCGAGGCTGCGTACGACACGTGGCTCCCCGCCTTCGCTGATCTCCTGCCGACGTTGCTCGCATCGTACGACGAGCTCGCGCCCTCGGATCCGCGCAAGGCGTCCCTGTCGGGTCAGATTGCCGCGCTCCGCGGCTGGGACCACCGCTGGTCGGAGTCCTCGGTGCCGACGTCGCTCGCCGTCTACTGGGGCGACGAACTCTGGAGCCGCGTGAGCGCGAATGCCGACTCCGAGGACATGTCCGTCTACGATTTCATCGGAAAACGTGCGACATCCGCGCAGCGACTCGAGGCCCTCGCGACGGCGTCCGGACGGTTGACGCGCGACTTCGGCCGCTGGCAGGTGCCGTGGGGCGAGATCAATCGCTTCCAGCGGATCACGGGCGACATCGTGCAGCCATTCGACGACGCGAAGCCGAGCATCCCGGTCGGCTTCACCTCGTCGCGATGGGGCTCGCTCGCGTCGTTCGGCGCTCGCACCTGGCCCGGCACCCGGAAGATGTACGGCACCAGCGGGAACAGCTTCGTCGCCGTCGTCGAATTCGGAGACAGCGTTCGCGCCAAGGCCGTCACCGCGGGCGGAGAGAGCGGACATCCCGCCTCGCCGCACTTCAACGATCAGGCGATGCGCTATAGCAAGGGCAACCTGCGGGACGTGTATTTCTACCCGTCACAGCTTCGAGGGCACGTCGGCCGACGCTACAGACCCGGGCAGTGACGCACGACGATTGAATCGGCATTGCGCATGAACGTCCCCCCGCGCGGGCAGTCCACAGGCGAGGAGATCGCCAATGCCATCAGTCATGGCGCCGGCATGCTCATGGGACTCGTCGCGATGCCGCTGTTGATTGTGGCAGCTGCCCGCCGCGACGATTCGAGACAGATCGTCGCGGGTGCGATCTACGCCACCACGCTCGTGCTGCTGTACTCGGCGTCGACCATGTATCACGCGCTCCCGTCCCACTTTCCGGCCAAGCGGCTGTTTCGAGCCCTCGACCACGGCGCCATCTACCTGCTCATCGCCGGCACCTATACGCCGTTCGCGCTCGGCGCGCTGCACGGTCCGTGGGGCTGGTCGCTGCTGGTCATCATCTGGACCCTCGCCGCGGGCGGCATTCTCCTCAAGGCGGGACTTGGCTTTCGATATCCGCGCCTGTCCACGGCGGTCTACCTGCTGATGGGGTGGCTCATCGTGGTGGCGCTACTGCCGCTCTACCGCGCGCTCGGCCCCATCGGCCTCGCGTGGCTTGGCGCAGGAGGCCTGAGTTACACGGTAGGCGTACACTTCTACGTGCGCGACCATCTGCGCTATCACCATTTCGTATGGCACCTGTTCGTGCTCGCGGGCAGCGCGTTTCACCTCGTCGCCGTCGCGCGCTACGCGAACGGGGTGCCCAACTGATGCACCGGCCCCGGTTGGCCACGGATCGCGGCGGCCGCACGGCGAAACGCCTCGACGAGCGTGGACACCATCATCCGATCCTCACTGGCTCGCCAGAGCAGCTCCATCCCCCAGGGGACGAGCAGGCCGTCCACCGCGATCGCCACGGTGCCGCTCGGGGGATGAACGCGCTGCGACCGGAAGCCCAGGCACCACCCCCGTCCGCTCGCCACCTGCGACCAGCGCAGGTGCAGCGATTGGAACGTGCCGTTGATCGGTGAGCACAGCTCCAGTCGCTGGAGCTGCTGCATCACGTCGTCATGAAGGGCGGGATGCGACTCTCGCGCGGCGAACAGGAAGGGCAGCGTGCCAAGTTCCGGAAGCCGCACCCGCGGCCGGCCGGAGAGCGGGTGGTCACGCGCCACGAGAACGCAGTCGAGGGGATCATCGAGCATGTGCTCGCGCACGATCGATGGATCACGCGGTGCCATCGACGTCAGCACACTGAACGCCACGTCCACGGTCGCACTCAGCAATGCCGGCTCCTGCGAGATGCTCGGCACTTCGAGCACCTCGATCGAGATCTCGGGATCGCTGCGCGTGCATTCGGCGAGCACGGATGCAACGACGCGCATGCTCATCGGTGTGCTGATGGTGGCCAGCATGCACTCTCCCATCGCCCCGCGATACGCGCGGTGGGCGGATTGTCGCGCGTCGGCGAGCCGTTCGTCCACTCGTCTCGTCTCGCGCACCAGCAACGCGCCGGCGGCGGTCGCGCTCACGCCCCGATGGGTGCGCTTCAAAAGCGCGACACCGATCGTGCGCTCCAGATCCCGTAGCTGCCGTGACAACACGGGCTGTGCGATGCCGAGTGCTCCCGCCGCCTCGCCGATGCTGGCGGAGTCCAGTGCGCCGCGCAGGTAGTCCAGCTGCCGCAGCTCCAGCGCTCGCGGCAGCGTGACGACTTCGCGCTCGAGTTCCTGTGCGTCCGCCGTCATGGCAGGTGCAGAGGATTCAATAGCGCCGTGACATGCCTCCCGCAGCATGTCGCGAACGATGTGCGCGACGCTCGCCCCATCGGTGGCGCGCCAGTGAGACATGATCTCCACCTCCACGGACAGGTCCTCGATCTCGACGACGGCGGTACCGGCGGGGGGTTGCTGCAGATACGCGTCCGATACGAGCGAGCATCCGTGGCCGGCAGCGACGAGGGAGCGCACGCTACTCATGCTTCGGACGACGCGGACCTGCGCTCGCGATACCCCCACACGCTCGAGTGCCTGGTCAAGGCGAAGCCACGGCTTTGGCATCAGCGATGGCTCGATGGCGAGAAACGATTCGCCAGCCAGATCGGCGAGGCGTACCGATGCGCGGTGGGCCAGGGCATGACCGGCTGGCACCAATACGCAGCGGATCGCCTCCATCCACAGGTGCTCGGCGTCGATGCCTTCGATCCCGGGCACAGGTCCGGGACCCACGACCACGTCCGCCTCACCACGTCGCAGCATGTCCCAGTGATCCGGGACATCCGCTTCGGTGATGGTGAGCTCGATCTCGGGATAGCGCATCGCGATGAGCTCGGCCGCGCGAGGCAGTAATCCAGGCGAGTGCGCCGTGCGCTGGGCGGCGATCACACATCGGCCCACCTGTCCAGCGCTCGCCAGCCTGGCTCGACGCACCCCGTTCGCCACGTCGTCGAGCACGCGGCGAACGGCGCGCAGGTAGACCGTACCCGCGGGCGTGAGCGCGACCTGGCGGCTGGTGCGATCGAGCAGCAGAAGCCCGAGCTCGGACTCCATCGACTTGACCTGTCGCGACAGGGCCGGCTGCGCGACGTTCAGCCGTGCCGCGGCCTGTCGAAAACCGCCCCAGTCCGCGACGGCGATGAAGTACTGCAGCTGTCTCAGGTTCATGTAGCCAGCGTCACCGATGCCGAGGACATGTCGAAGGGATACCCGATCGGCATCACCGGAGGTCGGAGCTGTCGGAACGCAACCGACGACGACAGTCGACCGTGCGCAGGAAGTATTGGACCGGAAGCCCCTCCATCCGGTAGCATGACGTGCGCAGTGATCGAAGGTCACTGCCGTAGCCACGCCGTGTCTCCACGCGTGGCCGCGCCGCGTGGACGCCCACCTCAGCTATGGCGACGTAGCTATGGCAGCATCGATGACCCGCCCCAGCAATCCGACGCCGCGCTCCAGTGCGATCGTCATGCAGTCCGAGTTGGCCGAGCTGCACGACGCTCGCGCACGACTCGCCGGAGAGGTCGCGCGACTCGAACGACACGTCAGCGTGCTCTCCACGGAAGTCGCGGCGGCGGATCAGAGGGTGGCCGATCTCGAAAAGCTGCGGCTTGCGGCAACCGGGCTGGCGTCATGCGCTGATCGCGCCGCTGTCCTCGCGATGCTCCAGGAGATCTTCGTGAGCGCCATCGGATCCGACGATTTCGTCGTGCTGGGGCTGGACGACGAAGGCCGGACCCTCTGGCCGATCGTCGGGGTGGGGGCAAACGGCGCGGCATGCGGCCCGCTGCTCGTGAGCGACGTACTGGTATCCGCGGCGCTCGAATCCGGGGCGATCCAGATCGCCGGTCCGCGAAGTCTCGGCGAGCTTCCGCGAAACGGGCCGCTCGCCTCGATTCCGCTCATGGCGTGGCCGCACACGATTGGGGCGATCGTCGTCTTCACTCTCGCGGCGCACCGGTCCATTTTACGTCCGACCGATATCGCGCTGCTCGATCTGCTCTCCGTGCACGCCGCCGCAGCGCTGCAGATCGCCGATCTGCGGTCGGTTGACAGCCGGCGACCGCCGTCGCTCCTCTAGCTCCGTACGCGTGATCGTGAACGCGACGATTGTCGTCCTCGCCCTGCTCATTGGGGTGGGACCGCTGCTCCCTGCGCAACGTCAGGACGGCACGCGCGACTCCACCGTGCTCGAGCAGCAGGCGCGCCAGATCGCGCGGCTCGACAGCCAGGTCACCGCGCTGCAGCGCGAGATACGGGCGCAACGCGGGGACAGCGGACGAGTGATCGGCGCGCCCGCACCTGCTGCCACTGTCTCGCCCATCCGCATGAGCGGCCTGCTGCAGGTCTGGTACGCGCAGGGCGACGGAGGATTCCAGAACACGTTTCGCCTTCGTCGGGCGGCCATCAAATTCAGCGGCGACGTCAGTCGACGCGCGCGCTGGACGCTCGGCTTCGACGCCGCGAAGCTGCTCACCACCAGCAGCGCCACGACGAATGTCGGGGGATCCACCGTCGTCACGCAGACGACGGTGAATCAGAATGGGAGACCGCTCCAGGACGCGTTTCTCGCGCTCTCCCTGCCCGCCAGACTTCAATTGGACGTGGGCCAATTCAAGATTCCACTCGGGATCGAGGGCAATACGCAATCGTCCGCGGTGCTCGAGACCGTGGAACGGGCCCTGTTTTCCAGTGATCGATCGCGCGGCGGCAGTTACGGGAATTCGCGAGACCTCGGGCTGCTCGTCCGCATGGCTCCATCTGGTCGTCTGGATGTCGCCATGGGTGTCTTCAACGGAGTGGGAGAGAGCCAGAACGACACCGACCGCAATCGACAGAAGGCAGTCGCTGGTCGAATCGGCGGTCGCGTGCCGCTCTTCTCCCAACTCGAACTTGGCGCGTCGGGCGCAACCACCGCCTTCGGCGGACCGGACAGCCTCATTCGTCAGCGAGCCGGCACCGACCTGAAGCTGGTCGCCGGCCGGATCCTCGTGAAGGGCGAATACATGATGGGTCGCGACGGCACGCGCCGGGGCGAGGGGTGGTTCGGGCACGTCGGCTTCTCGCCAACGCCGCGCCTCACGCTCATCGCACGTCATGATGTCTTCGACCCCGATCGGAGCCGTGAAACGGCGCTCGCGGATGCGCGCGAGCGCGACTGGATCGGCGGCTTCACCTACGCCGTGCCCGTGATGAACGTGCGACTCCAGATGAACTATCTGCGCAAGTACTTTCCGTCCGCGATCTCGGCGCCCCGCGGTCTCCTGCTCACCAACCTGCAGGCGAGCTGGTAGCGCGCGCTCCGCGGGACTGCCCCCCGCGCCTCTTCCCGCCGCATTTCACCGCGCCTAGCTTAGCCCGACTTCATCCGGACGCGAGGCGGGCTCGATGACTCACGGGGTGGTTCAGATCTCCCGTCGTCGCTTCGGCGAGACGATGCGGCGCGATGCCTGGTGGCTCCCGCCACTCGGCGCCTTCGTCGTGCTGAGCTCATTCCTCGCCTATGCGACGTGGGCCGCGTTCCAGAATGCGCATTACGAATACGGACCCTACCTCTCGCCGTTCTACTCACCGCTCCTGTTCGGTGACTCGCCGCATGCGCTCTTCCGGCAGGCGCCCACGTGGCTCCCCGCCGTTTCACCCGCGTTGCTGATCCTCCCCTTTCCCGCCGGATTTCGCTTCACCTGCTACTACTATCGCGGCACGTACTACAAGGCGTTCTGGGCGGATCCTCCCGGATGCACCGTCGGCGAGCCGCGCAGCAGCTATCGCGGAGAGCGGACTCTCCCGCTCGTGATCCAGAACGTGCACCGCTACTTCCTCTATTTCGCGGTCGCCTTCCTGTTCATCCTCGCGAGCGATGCCTGGAAGGGTTTCCGGTTCGCCGATGCATCTGGCGCAACACGCTTCGGCGTCGGGATCGGATCGCTCGTGCTCGTCATGAACGTCATCCTGCTGAGCGGCTACACGCTGGGATGCCACTCGCTGCGGCACCTCGTGGGCGGCTACCTCGACCGGATAGCCGGCCGGCCCATTCGGCGCACGGCGTACGATTGCGTGAGCCGCCTGAACCGCGGCCACATGAATTGGGCGTGGGCCAGCCTGTTCTGGGTGGCATTCACGGACATCTACGTCCGCATGTGCGCCATGGGTATCTGGCGCGACTGGCGGCTGCTGTGAACGACTCGTGACGTACCAGATCGTCGACCACGACGTCCTCGTCATCGGCGCGGGCGGCGCCGGCCTGCGAGCCGCCATCGAGGCGGCAGCCACCGGCGTCTCCGTCGGCGTGGTCTGCAAGTCGCTTCTTGGAAAAGCTCACCCGGTCATGGCCGAGGGCGGCGTCGCCGCGGCGCTCGGCAACGTGGACGATCGCGACAGCTGGCGGGTCCATTTCGCCGACACCATGCGCGGCGGACAGTACGTCAACAACTGGCGGATGGCCGAGCTGCACGCGCGCGAAGCGCCCGACCGCGTACGAGAGCTCGAGGCGTGGGGCGCGCTGTTCGATCGCACCGCCGACGGACGAATTCTCCAGCGCAACTTCGGTGGCCATCGCTACCCCCGTCTCGCCCACGTTGGCGATCGCACGGGCCTCGAGATGATCCGAACCCTCCAGGATCATGGCATCCACAAGGGGATGGACGTGCACATGGAATGCACCGTCCTCACCCTCCTGCGGGACGGCGATCGCATTGCCGGCGCATTCGCGTACGACCGGGAGCGCGGACGCTTTCGAATCTTCCGCGCCAAGTCGGTCATCGTCGCGACCGGTGGCATCGGCCGAGCCTACAGCATCACGAGCAACAGCTGGGAATACACCGGTGATGGCCACGCGCTCGCCTACCTCGCCGGCGCCGCCCTCCAGGACATGGAGTTCGTGCAGTTCCACCCGACCGGCATGATCTGGCCGCCGAGCGTGCGCGGCATCCTCGTCACCGAAGGGGTGCGCGGAGAAGGCGGAGTGCTGCGCAATCGCGACGGCAAGCGCTTCATGTTCGACAACATTCCCGACAACTACAAGCCGCAGACGGCCGACAGCGAAGAGGAAGGCTGGCGCTACACGCAGGGTGACAAGTCGGCGCGCCGGCCTCCGGAGCTGCTCACCCGCGACCACGTCGCACGGATGATCGTGCGCGAGGTGAAGGAAGGGCGCGGCTCCCCACACGGCGGTGTGTATCTCGACATTTCGTGGATCAAGGAGCGCCTGCCCAACGCGGTGGAGCACATCAGGAAAAAGCTGCCGAGCATGTATCACCAGTTCATGCAGCTCGCCGGAATCGACATCACGAAGGAAGCGATGGAGATCGGGCCGACGACCCACTACATCATGGGCGGCATACGCGTCGATGGTGATTCGCAGATGTCCACCGTGCCCGGTCTCTTCGCCTGCGGCGAATGTGCCGCCGGACTGCACGGCGCGAACCGTCTCGGCGGAAACTCCCTGTCCGACCTGCTCGTGTTCGGCAAGCGCGCCGGCGAACACGCGGCACGATTCGCCATGGAGCGCTCGGCAGTAGAGATCGACGATGGCGAGGTGGACGAGGCGGCGAGCCGCGCACTGGCGCCATTCGCCCGCAGAGGCGGCAGCGACGGTCCGTTCCAGGTGCAGGAGTCGCTGCAGGTCGCGATGCAGAATCATGTCGGCATCGTGCGCACCGAGCATGAAATGGAGCGGGCGCTCACGGAGATCGACGCACTCACCCGGCGCGCCGAACAGGTCGTCGTGCCCGGCAATCGCGAATTCAACCCCGGCTGGCATACCGCCCTCGATCTCCGGCACCTGCTCATCGTGTCCGAAGCGATCACCCGTTCGGCCCTCGCACGCAGGGAAAGTCGCGGCGGGCACTTCCGCGACGACTATCCGGAGAAGGATGAGATGTATGGCACGTTCAATCACGTCGTGCGCGCCGGCAGCGACGGCTCGATGCGGGTCGAGCGGGAAGCGATCGCCCCGCTCCCCGGCGAGCTGGCCGCCATCATCGAGGAAATGAAGTCATGACCGCTCCCACCACCGGCGCCGTCGATGCCTACACCGCTGCGCAGGCGGCGCAGGACGATGCGGTCGGCCATGCCACGCGCGCGTTCCGCGTCTGGCGCGGCGCGGATGGAGCCGGTGCGTTCCACGACTACGTCGCCGACGTCGACGAAGGAATGGTCGTCCTCGACGCCATCCAGCAGATCCAGGCCAGCCACGCGAACGACCTGGCCGTCCGATGGAACTGCAAGGCGGGGAAGTGTGGGTCCTGTTCCGCCGAGATCAACGGCAAGCCGAAGCTCATGTGCATGACCCGCATGGACGAGCTACCCGCGGACGAGCCGGTGACGGTGGAGCCCATGCGCGCGTTCCCCCACGTGCGCGATCTCGTGACCGACGTGTCGTGGAATTTTCGCGTCAAGCCACGCATCCAGCCGTTCACGCCGCGCGCGCCAGACGCGCCCGACGGCACCTGGCGTATCGCTCAGGAAGACGTCGAGCGCGTCCAGGAATTCCGGAAGTGCATCGAATGCTTTCTCTGCCAGGATGTCTGCCACGTCCTGCGCGACCACCAGCTGCACGACGAGTTCGTGGGACCGCGGTATCTCGTCTACGTCGCCGCCCTGGAGATGCACCCGCTCGACATCGCCGACCGGACGACCGAGCTCAAGGATCAGTTCGGGCTCGGCTACTGCAACATCACGAAGTGCTGCACCACCGTGTGCCCGGAGCACATCACGATCACGGACAACGCGATCATTCCGCTCAAGGAGCGCGTGGTGGATCGGCACTACGATCCGCTGCGCGCGCTGGTTCGCCTCGTGCGCGGACCACCGAAACACGACTCGCGCGACACGCCAGGGAGCAAGCGATGACCGAACTCAAGAAGATCTCTCGCGAAGCGGTTCCACGAGCGGTCCAGAAGGCGGAGCGCTACCGTCTCCTCAACCAGTCGTGGGCCACCGAAAGCATCTGTCTCGACATTCTCGACGTCGATGCCGGCAACCAGCAGGTGCTCATCATGCTGCTGCTCGCCCTTACCGACCAGTTCGCCGCCGAGACATACGAGCTCGCACGACGCGCGCAGGCGCTCCTGGGCCGCATCACCGATCCGTATCAGCGCGCGTATTACGAAGGGATCATCCACGAACGACTCGCGCACGCACAGCTCGCGCATTCGGCCTTGCAGGCCGAGGCGATGGCGTACGAATCACTCCGCTCGGCCATGGATGCGTTCGAGCGCGCGGAGGCGCTGCGCTCGACGGGCAATGATGATTCGATTCTGCGCTGGAATACCTGTGCCCGCACGCTCGAGCGGCTGCGGATGGTGGAGCAGGCCGAGGGGCAGTATGAACCGAGCTTCGGCGAATGAGGCAGGCGATGTCGTCGTAGTCACCGTTCGACCGGGAGGAAGGACGTGAGTCATTTTCGTGCACGCCTCGACAGCGGCGTCGTGCTGGTCACCGCGATGCTGATGTGCGCATGCTCGCGCACCGACGACCGGGGACCGGCGGGCGCAGCGGGCGCAGCGGGCGTCGCAGCGTCGACCGTTTCCGGCACCCGCATCTCCGCCCCCCGCACCGGACCCGCGGGCGAGTGGGCGCATCCGGCGGGTGACTACTCCAACTCTCGCTTCAGCGAGCTCGATCAGATCTCCGCTGCCAATGCGAAGAATCTGCACGCGGCGTGGACGTTCTCCACCGGTGTCCTGCGCGGCCACGAAGGGCAGCCGCTGGTGATCGCGAACACGATGTATCTCGTCACGCCCTATCCCAACGTGGCGTACGCGCTGGACCTCACGCAGGAAGGGGCGCCGCTCAAGTGGAAGGCGCGCCCTCCCAATTCGCAGACGGCCGTCGGGCTCGCGTGCTGCGACGTCGTCAATCGCGGCGCCGCGTTCGCCGACGGAAAGATCTTCTACAACCTGCTCGACGGTCATACCGTCGCCATCGACGCGGCGAGCGGCGCGCTGCTCTGGCAGACGCGAATGGGAAGTCTGGCGCGTGGCGAGACGATGACCATGGCGCCCATCGTCGTCAAAGGGCGCGTCATCGTCGGATCGAGCGGCGGCGAGATGGGCGTGCGAGGATGGATCGCCGCGCTCGATGCCACGTCAGGCAGGGAAGTGTGGCGGGCATACAATGTCGGCCCCGACACGGACATCAAGGTCGGAGCACGGTTCAAGCCGTTCTATGGGAGAGCGGACACGTCGCGGAATCAGGGCGCCACGAGCTGGCCGGGCAACACGTGGCAGCAAGGCGGAGCCACGGTGTGGGGATGGCTCTCCTATGACCCGGAGTTGAACCTCGTCTATCACGGTACGTCGAATCCAGGCCCGTGGAACGGCAAGCAGCGTCCCGGCGACAACAAGTGGAGCGCGGCGATCATCGCGCGAGATGCCGACACTGGTGAGATGGTATGGGCATTTCAGCCGACGCCGCACGACGTCTGGGATTACGACGCGGTCAACGAAAACATTCTCGTCGACCTGCCGATCCGCGGACGAACCCGCAAGGCACTCGTGCACTTCGACCGGAACGGCTTCGCGTACACGATGGATCGCGCGAGCGGAGAAGTGCTCGTCGCCAAGCCGTTCGTGCCGATGAACTGGTCCACCGGTGTGGATCTCGCTACGGGACGACCCGCTCTCGTGGCGGACAAGATGCCGGAAGAGGGCAAGAAGAAGTCGTTCATCTGTCCGAGCCTGGAGGGCGGCAAGAATCAGCAGCCCGCCGCGTTCTCGCCGGCAACGGGACTCTTCTACGTGCCCACTAACAACCTCTGCATGGATTTCGAGGCGCGTCAGGTCGCCTACATCCCCGGCACCCCGTACATCGGTGGCAGCGCGCCGGAAGTGGCGGGCCCGGGCGGGTATCGGGGAGAGTTCATCGCGTGGGATGCGACGACTGGCAGGAAGGTGTGGGGAATCAGGGAACCGTACCCGGTGTGGGGCGGTGCGCTGGCGACGAAGGGCGACGTCGTGTTCTACGGAACGCTCGACGGCTGGTTCAAGGCCGCCAACGCCCGCACGGGCGAGCTGCTCTGGAAGTTCAAGGTCGGATCCGGCGTCGTCGGCAACCCCATCACCTATCTCGGACCCGACGGCAAGCAGTACATCGCTGTCTACGCGGGCATCGGCGGAGACATGGGTCTGCTCATTGCCGGCGACGTCGCATCGAATCTGCCGTTCGATGTGCGCGACCGCGGATCCACGCTGCCCGATCTCGCACGCTGGACGAGCTGGGGCGGCATGCTGTTCGTCTTCGCCCTGTAACGAGCCATACGACGCACGCGCGCAGGGCAGGTGGGCGGCGAATGGCTCGTCTCCTGCACGAGTACGGGAACAACCGGAGCGCACACATGCCTCGACGTTCGATCGGATCGATCCTCCGCGCGATATTCCTCGTGATGCTGGTCGCGTTGGCCGTGATGCTCACCCAACGTTGGGTGCGCGCTTCACCCGCGCAGGAGACCGCTCGAATCACCCGCACCGCGACGCTGCCGTCGCCGCAGGCGGGAAGCGACCTTGCCGGGCGCTTCGTGAGCCACGCCGACCATATCCAGCCGGGCATGGTGTCGCCGCAGGTGGGACTCGTGCTTCGCAATCCGCACGAGGGCGACGCCGCGGCCGTTGCCACAGGGGCGAGGCTGTTCATCGCCTACAACTGCATCGACTGCCACGGCGCGGACGGGACGGGCGCGATGGGTCCGAGCCTGGCCGACGGCCGATGGCACTTCGGAGGCACCTCGAGCGAGATCTTCGAGTCCATCTATCAGGGACGACCAGAGGGCATGCCTGCGTGGGGCACCCTCATCTCCGCCGACCAGATCTGGATGCTCGTGTCCTACCTGCGGTCGCTGGAGGCGGGTCGCAACGTGACGACGGAAAACTTCACCGGGAAAACGGTGGAGCGGTCAGGTCACTGACGCCCGGGAGGACAGCGGAGAGAAACCGCCTAGAAGCGCCACTCGCGCGTGACGAACGCGCCGAATTGTCCGGTGCCCGACGCGCGTTGCCCATCGAGCGTCGGCGAGCCCAGAATATACCGGGGGCTGTAGCCCGTCTCGAAGCGGAATCCCTTCGAGGTGCGGTGTGTCACGTTCAGTCCGGGAGGAACGCAGTTGCTCCCGCCCTCATCACGTCGGCTGCTGCCCGACAGACACGGGAAGTTGCCCGGCGATCCGATGAACGTGACGAACGTGCGCGGATTCACATAACGGCCGACTTCGAGCTCGGTACCGGTGATGAACTGCTGAATGCCGCTCTGGCCCGTACTCACCGCCAGGTTGCCCGGCGTAATGTTGAACACGTCGACGCCGAGCGAGCGCGCCGCGTCGCCCTCCAGCTGGTTGAGGGTCTCGCCGATCGCTACGCCGACGAGTCTCGCGCCTGCCACGTTGATCAGGTTGCCGCCCTGCGAGGCCGACAACGACGTCTGGTTGAACTGGAGCAGTGAATTGCTGCTCTCGCCGAAAGCCAGGTAGCTCAGCAGGTCGCTCTGCGAGAGCGGCGGCTGCGCATCGCTCTCGAGCGAGATACGCGGCCGGTCGAGCGTGCCGCCGATGAGAACGCGAATGTTGGTGTTTCCCGTCGGCTGCTTCACCACGTATTCGGCCGTTATCTGCAGGGTCGGATTCAGCTCGGGCGATCCAATGAACAGCGCCGAGCCTCGCTTGATCTGGAAGCGCTTGCTCAGCAGCGTGTACTCGCCACGATCGGCGTCGATCGCTCCGGTGAGCGTCAGTGCGTCGCCCATCACGTTCACCCGCATCGGGCCGTCCGTGAAAACTTCGACGTTCGCGTCGCGCGAGCGCACCCACGTGTTGCGCAGCACGGCGAGATCGACTTCGACGCGCAGGTTCTTGAACAGCGACGACTGCGCGGGGAAGATCTCGTTCTGGCCCACCATCGCCGTGTCGAGCACGTTGAACAGCGCCGGATCTCCTGCACCCACGAGCTGCTTGCCGCTCGACTCCGGGACGTACACCACGCCGTGAATGATCGTCACCTGACCGCTCACGAACGGCGCGGCGACCGATCCCGATAGCCGCAATCCCGCATTGGCGTGGATTTCCCCTCGATCGTTGTGCAGCAACTCGGCGTCCTGCGCCGTGAGCGCCAGGTTGAACGTCGGCGTGCGCCAGTTCCCCACCGCCACCGTGCCCGCAAGCCGCACCGGACCCGTTGCGCGTCCCGCGATCGAGTCGACGAACACCGTATCGCCGGTCATCCGCACCGAGCCGTTCACCTGCTTGAGGAACGCGCCGGTGGCGGCGAGCTTGAACTGCGCGTCACTGAGCGCGAGCGCACCGTTGAGGACCGGTCGCTTGAGCGTGCCGCCAACGGTCACCTTCCCGAACGCGTGCCCTTTCACATCGGTCAGTGCCGTCGTGAGCTGCGGAATGAGATCGATCGGCAGGCTGTCCGAGCCCAACGTGACATTGATCGGCAAATCGAGCAGGCGCGAGCCGGTGACGCCGCTGAGCGCCAGATCGATTGGGATGGTGCCGTTCACCGTCGCCAGCGTGCGACCGGTGGAGTCCACGGCGGTGGCGTTCGTCGTGAGCTGGCGATTGGCATAGGTGAATGTGCCGTGCGCCTCGGGTACGACGGTTCCGCCATACGTCGCGCTCACGAGATCCACCCGTCCATTCGCGCGAGGATCCGATGACGTGCCCTCCACATGGGCGTCCAGGCTCAGTCGCCCGGTCAGTGCGAGGTCGCTCTGCAGCAGCTCGGCCACGTTCTCCACGGCGAAGTTCTCGATCGCGAGGTCGAAGTTCGCGCGACCGTCCGTGGGAAGCAGGCCATTCGCGAAGATCCGCTGGCCAGGTCCGCTCCGCAGCTCGAGGTTGACGACTTCGATCCCGCGCCCGCCCCAGCGGATCGTCGAGGGGTGCGTCGTGCGCCAGGTCGTCGTATCGAAACGCAGGGCGACGCCTGCCACGTGGAGCTCGTTGTGATCCGCATGCAGGACGAAGTCGCCCTGCACCGCATAGTCTCGCTCTGAACTCTGCCGAATCCGCAGCGCGAGGGTCCCGCCGGGTGCGAGATACGACAGGTCGCCGGCCAGACTGTCGAACGAGAAGCCGAACGCGCTGATCGCATCGCCGGCGAGTGCAACGGTGAGCTTCGACCGCGACGTGCGCGCATCCTCCCAACCGTATGTCGCGGCAATGTGCCGCGCCGCGTTGCCGCGCACGATGAGGCCCGTGCCATTGGCCGAGCCGCGCACGCTGAATCGGTTCAGCGATCCACTGATCGTGCCGGCGGCCTTCAGCGCACCGGCGAGCACGTTTCGCGGAATGGCGCGCGGCGTGTCGGTCGGCACGCGGACCGACGACGGTCGAGCGCCGCTGATCGCGCGCTGCACTTCGGTCTCGCGATCCGCCCGCGCGGAATCCGCCCGCGCAATCCTGAGCAGCTCGGCGGTGAGGAGCGGTCGGGGCATCACGACCCCGGTATCCGGTCCCAGTCCGGGAATGAAGCGGGCGAACGCCGCGATCGAATCGATGGCCACTGCGTACGTGAGCGTCCCCGCGTGGCCCGCGTCGAGGCCGAACTGTCCCGCAATGTCGACGAGCGCGCCCGATGCGCGCAGGCGGGCGCGCTCGATGTTCGCCACCCCGTTCGCGAGGCGCGCACGAACGGACTGCGAGTCGACGCCGAGCGTATCGACCGACGATGGGCCGAACTCGAATGCAAGGTCGGCGAACATCGTTGCCGGCTTGAATCCGCGCCCGCGCGCCGTGCCACCCCCCGTCAGCGCAGTGGCGGGCGCTCCGATCACGACCCGGCTCAGGTCGAGCGCGGTCGCGTCGGCGACAACATCGTAACCCAGCTCCTTCGATTTGAAGTCCACCGTACCGCGCAGCGCGAGCACAGCTCCACCCGGCAGGCTCAGTCGCGTGTCCAGCTGCACGGCGTCCATCGGGCCGCGAGCGCGCACGGGACCAGTGGCGAAACCCTTGAGCGGCAAGGCGGGTGCAAACTTCGTCAGCTCGGCGAGTGCGAACGGTTGCGCCATCACGGCGAGGTCCAGCGTCGGCGTTCCGGTAGTGTGCACGGCACCACGACCGGCGACGCGAGACCGATTCGAGCCGTCCTGATGCACCACATCGAGATTCGACGCCACGAGTTGCGTTGCGCCGTTTCCATTGAGCGTCATGCTGCCGCTGAGCGTGCCACCCACCGGCAGCGTGGGAAAGAGCAGCTTCACGATGTCGATCTGCAATGGGAGCATGCGCAACCGCAGGTCGCGCGCGCTCACGACGTACTTCGGCCCCGCAAATCCCACGACACCGCGTGCCTGCACCCGGTTCGTTCCGCGCCCGTACGCCAGGAACGTGACGTCGGCGTCATCGATCGCGAGCCGCTTGAGCGCACCGCTGAATCGGGCGTATCCGGACAGCGCTCCATCGCGCGGCGATCGGAGCGACGGATCCACTTCGGCAATCTGCTTCGTCGTCACCCCGGTGAAGCGGAGATTGGCACCGTGAAAGAAGGTCGTATCGGCCACGGTCACACCCACGTCGCCTCGAACATGCGCGCTGCCGCTGCGCACATCGGCCTCTCGCACGACATAGTCCTGGGTCGCGCCTTTCCAGAGGATGGACAGCCCGAGGTTTCCACCTCCCTCCGTGGGAAACCGCTGATACAGCCACTTGAAATCATTGAACGCCGCGGGCGTCGCCGCGAGCGCCAGCCGCATGTCGCCGTTGTCGATGTTGTACATCCCGTCGCCTTTCACATTCGACCCGGGCAACCGCGCGCTCACACCCTTCCACCAGAGCGAGTCGTCGTCGAACTCGAAGTTGCCCGCCAGCGCCCGCACTTCCGCCGGTGGCGGCCGGAACGGATACGCCACCATGCGCAGACCTGATACCTGGATAAGTCGATTCTTGAACGCCGGGTCCTCGATCCGCACGAGCGGCAGCGTCGCGTCCACCTTCGAGAGCTCGATGACTTTCTGGTAGCCTCCGGGCACCGCGATGATCTTCAACCGTGACCCGTCGCCCAGCGCGTCCTTCACGACACTGTCGCGTACGCGCGCCGAGAGTCCGGTGCGCGGTGACCAGGGCGAGCGCACCACGATGTCGCCGCCGATGATGGTAGCGTTCGTGAACCGCACCCAGGCGCCCCACCCGGGCAGCGTGTCCACCGGCCCGGTCGGCTCCGACTGCGGCCAGAGCCGGCGGTAGTTCCACTCCTGTCCGCCCGGCAGCTTCTCCACCACGACCCGCGGGCGAAAGAACACGAGATTGTCGATGTCGATCCGCTTGGAGAGAAGACCGCGCACCATATAGCTGCCGCCAAGCGAGTCCGCCTTCAGGAACGGCCGGCCCGCGCTGTCGGTGATCGAGATGTCCACGAGCATGGCCCCCTTCAGGAGGTTGCCGTGCACCGCTCCGATCTTCACGATCCCATGCGTCGCACCACCCAATGAGGAGAGCGCGAGACGCCGAACACGTTCCCGCCCGAGATCGGTGCTGGAGACGATCCACAGCGCCAGCACCGCCAGCACCGCGACTACGCTCAACACGACGAGCAGTCGGAAAAGTCGGCGCAGCAACATCAGTACGGCTGCCCGATGGACAGGTGGAGCACCATGCGATTCAGCGCGTTGCGAAACACGCCCCGGTCGGAACCCGTGGCGGAATAGCGTCGCGGAATGTCGAGCGGCACGATCTCCCGCTTGCCGTTTCGTATCACCTCGGTCACGACAGCAAGATCCTCGGTGGTTCCGGTGTTGATCCCGACGTCGACGCGGATCGGTCCGACCGGTGAGTAGTACCGAATGCCGAACCCCGGCGTGATGGCTCCCCTGCCGCTCACCAGGCTCGCCAGCGAGTTCAGTCCGCCACCCAGCGGGTCGAACACGCGTTCGCCGACGGCGGCACCGTCGACGAACACGGCGCCGCCCAGATTGCTCAGAAAGGGAAGGGGAAAGCGATACTCCACACTGCCCTCGATGAGCGACGTGCCGCCGAGCGGACGCGGAATGAACTTGTCGTCGTCCACCTGCCCGAAGACGCCCGCCTTGTTCGCCACGGAATCCGCGGCGGAATTGGGGTCGCAGAACCGGATGGCATCCGAAAATGCGTCACATGGATTGCCGTTCGCGTCCTGTGCATGGATCAGGTACCCATGCGGCAGCGTGAGGATCCGCGGACCGAGCTGGTTCTCGCCGAATCCGCGCACGGACTGCGATCCCCCTGCGTAGAATCGCTTGCGGGGATGCAGCACCCCGTCGGTCGTGCCGGCGAGTGGACGCACGAAGCCGAAGCGGAGGTGCGACGCGAGCACCGCGCCTCGCGGCCCGAACCGCGAATACAGCGTGCCGTCGGCCGACGCGCGATTGAACGCGTAATCCGACACCGTCGCCTGCGACGCATGCTCGAGATCAGCGCGGGCGCGATACCCGCGCGTGGGCGAGAGCGGCTGGTCCGTCCGGTCGGACTGCGCCTGCAGGTTGATGGGCGACAACCGCTGGTGCGCGCGCAAGGCGGTGATCGACGTCGTGTCGCACACGCCGAAATTGACGCAGAAGTACGGCCCACCCGCCTCCACGCGCGTGACCTCGAACCGATACGTCGCGCTTCCGGTGGCACGAATGCCGAGCTGCCGCGTGAAGGTGACGTTGCCTCCGTAGCCACGGTCGATCACGACGGCCGGCACGGCGCGCCGCTGCGCGAACGCGCCGAACGACAGCGAGTTGCGCGGGCGCTGCAGAAACGCGGGCTGGACGAGCGTGGCACTCGTCTGCCAGGTCGGCTGGAGGAACGCCTTCGCGTCACCAGTGATCGTCGTGTCGGCCTGGATCCGCCGGAAGATGCCGCGGCCGTTCATCGCGCTGGCGAACAGGTTGCCAACCGTTCCCGACAACTCCAGCCGCCGAGCGCCACCGAGCAGGTTGTAGGCGGTATATCGCGCCTCGGTCTGGATGTAGTCGACCGTGTTGAAGCCGCCGCTGAGCCTCGCCTCGTGCAACGGAGCCTCGCGCAACAGCACGTTCACCGTCTTGGCGCTGTCGAACGACTGCGGCACATCCAGCACGGCAAGCTTGAACAGGCTCGACTCGTACAAGTTCCGCTGGCTCTGGATGATAGAACTGCGTCGATACAGGTCGCCCGGCCGGAAGCTGAGCGAGTTGAGCACCACCCTGGATGCCACTTTCTGCGCGCCGGTGATCACGATTTGGCCGATCGTCGTCACATGGCTGGGCACCAGCCGCACGTTCACGCGCGCGGTGCGACTCACCGCATCGACCACCGATGACGTGTCCACCAGTGCGTCGGCGTAGCCCTGTTCCCACAGCTCGTTCTGGAAGAGGACCCGGGTGGAGTCGAGCTGGAAGAGGTCCAGCGGCTCGCCGACGACGACCCGCGTCAGCTCGCGCACCTTTTTCGGCTTGATGAGCGTGGAGTCGTGATTCACCGTCACCTCGGTCACCACCGTGGGCGGGCCCTCGACGATGTCGAACCGGACGGCGACGGTCTTGTCGGTGAGCCGCGTGACGGCGGTGTCGACCTGCGCCTCGCGGAAACCGTGCTTGAAGTAGAAGACGCGGATGCGCAGGACATCACGCCGCAACTCCCGGTGATCGAGGTAGTGTCGTTCCTCGAACCCGCGGAAGCGCGAAAAGCGGCAGATCGGACTGAGCAGAAAGCTC
The DNA here is from genome assembly GCA_026786185.1 of Gemmatimonadaceae bacterium. GTDB lineage: Bacteria > Gemmatimonadota > Gemmatimonadetes > Gemmatimonadales > Gemmatimonadaceae > AG11. The sequence continues at coordinate 13,765 of JAJAYP010000203.1, read as the reverse complement.
CGGCACCGCGTCGCGGTGGTGGAGATGCTCTTCTCGAGCGCCGCACGCTCGACGTTCTCTATCCCCTTGAATTCGAGCTTGCGCACCTCGGGCGTGGCGGAAACGGCCGAGGCGAGCTGGGCGAACAGGGAGGGCGCAGCAACGGCGCTCGCGAGACACACGAGCGCCGTACGCCCGAGACGGCGGCAGAGGAGCATGGCGAGCCTATCCATAGCAAAGGATGGGCCCGGACGCCCGAGGGCGCCAGACGATGCCGCTTACAGCCCTTCCAGAAGCTGATCGTTGCCCGGCGTGTTCGCGATGCGCTTGATCAGCCACTCCATGCCCGCCTGCGGAGGCATCTGACCGAGACCCCGGCGAAGCGTGTACACGTGCTCGAGCTGGTCGGGTCGGAACAGCTTCTCCTCGCGACGTGTCCCGCTCGTGGCGATGTCGATCGCCGGATAGATGCGCTTCTCGGCCAGCGACCGGTCCAGCTTGATCTCGCAATTGCCCGTGCCCTTGAATTCCTCGAAGATGATGTCGTCCATTCGCGAGCCGGTCTCCACGAGCGCTGTCGCGATGATCGTCAGCGATCCGCCGCCCGAACCCTCGGCGACCGATCGCGCCGAGCCGAAGAACGCCTTCGGCTTCGCCATCGCCTGCGCGTCGAGTCCGCCCGACATCGTGCGCCCCGTGCCTCGCTCCGCCGTGTTGTGCGCGCGCGCCATGCGCGTCAGCGAGTCGAGCACGATGACCACGTCCTTGCCCAGTTCGACCAGTCGACGCGCGCGCTCGAGCACCATCTCGGTGACCTCGACATGCCGCGCCGCAGGTTGATCGAAGCTGGAAGCGATGACCTCACCGACACCCCATGAGATGGCCTCGCTCACTTCCTCGGGACGCTCATCCACGAGCAGGATGAGCAGGTGCGCGGACGGATGGTTGAGCGCGATGCCCTCGGTGATGGCGTGCAGCAATGTCGTCTTGCCGGCTCGTGCCGGTGCGACGATCAGTGCGCGCTGGCCATACCCGATCGGCGCGATGAGGTCGATCGCGCGACGCGTCAGCTCGTGTCCCGTCTTGGCCGGACGTCCGGTTTCCAGGAACAGCTTTCGCTCCGGATACGTCGCCGTGAGCGTGTTGAACTCCGCACGGCGTGCGGAATCTGCGGGGGCGCTGCCGTTGATGGACGTGATCTCGATGACGGCGGTGCGACCGCGCTGATCCCGTCCCGTGGTGGCTGACAGCTCGTCGCTCTTGCGGAGGTTGTGCTGCCGCGCGAGGTGAGACGGCACGAACGCGTCACCGGCATCGACCAGATAGCTCGCGTGCGCTCGGCGCACATACCCGCCGTCGCGGGCCGGATCGTACCACCCTCTCGTCTCGCCCGTCGCCACGAGCTGCACGGGAGCGGACGGAGCGGGCTGCGGTCGTTCGCCGGGAAGCGCACCGCCTTGCTGCCGGCCGCGCCCTCGATTCCGGCGACTGCGACGACCGTTCTGCTCGTGCGCACCTCGCGGCTCGCGCGGCTCGCGCGGTGGGCGAGCCTCTCGATGAGGATCGCGAGGCGCACCACCGGTCGGCCCGGATGGTGGGGCTTCTCCGTTCGGCTGCGGCGCGGGAAGCAGGACGGGCGGCGCTGTGTCGGCTTCCGCAGGCGGAGCATCCGAATCGATCATTCCAGGAGACGTGTCGGACGACGGTGGAGCCCCACCGTCGATCGGTCCCTCGCGATACGGATTGTCCTCTCCCATGTCATCGGTACCTGCGGGAGCACCAGGGCGAGGTCCGCGACCACGACGAGGGGGACGCCGGCGTTCGTTCATGCGGTGCTGAAGGTCAGGGTGAATGGTCGTGGGGTCTCGCGCAGGGGCGAGTCCACGTGGTACGTCGAAGTGATGCGACGCGAATCGGTGCTGTGCCTCGTTCGTCCGCCGGCGCGGATTCCACACGCGGGGCCGGGCGATGGTGTTGATTGGGCGCGGCGACTCGTCTTGCCTCGTGCACCCGTTGAACACGGGGCACTGGACTGCCGCGCGACGTTGCTCGGACGGTCGGACGCGAACGCGGTCGGACCACCAGACGCCACGAGTATCGTCAATGCGCGCCGTTCGCGCAACCCACCCTCCACTGGCGCGAATATTCTGCGCGGGGGGTCCGACGATGCGCGCCACCGCGAAGCGGACGAAGCAACCAATGCGCGATCGCCCGGATAGCTTTCATGCATGCGCTCCTCCTCTGCCGATCCAGTCGCTGCGCTCGCGGCCGCCGTCGAGCAATACCACTTGCTGGGCGATGTCGGCGCACTCCTGGACCGGGTGACGGCGGTGGCGAAGGGAGCGGAACCGGACGCGCTCATCGCCGCCGCGGCGCCGTTCCGCGATCTCCCAGAAGTCGTCATCCCGGTCTACGAGCGCGTCGTCGCCGCGCGCGCCGACGACGCGCAATCGATGGTCATCCTCGCGAATGCGTACTGGCTCACCGGTCGAGGTGCCGACGTCGTCGGGGAGCTGGCGAGCCGGGCGATCGCTGCCGACGAGTCGAATCGCGGCGCCTGGCACCTCTGGGCGCTCGCCGAATCCTCTCCACGTGCTCGCATGGAGCGATGGGCACGCGTGGCCGAGCGGTTTCCGGCCGATCAGCTGGCGCGCGCGGCACTCGCCGACAACGCCGCGAGTGTTGCGGGCGCGGAGCACGATCCACTCGCGCTCGATCTCGCGGTCCGCACGTTCGAGGGCCTGTGGGCCGAAGCGAGCCGCGATGATGAGCGCCGCGCACTCGAAGAGACTATCGCGAAGCTCAAGGGCTGGTCGCTGTAGGTACCCGGGCGCGCGCCTGGTGAGCCAAGGCCCGCGTCCCTCGCCGAAAGCGCCTCAGCGTGACGGTTGCGCCGTTCTATGCGCTCTGCCCGCGCACGTCGAGCTTCCGCTCCGGAACCAGGCCAGCCACGGTGGTCAGCATCTCGCGCAACTCGAACGGCTTCTTGAGCATCGGGCACTTGCACGACGCGATCAGCCGCGTGGCCCGTTCGGAAATATCGCCCGTCATGAACACGGTCTGGTGCCGCAGATGCGGATGCGTGGCCGCGGCGAGCTCGAACACCACGTCGCCACGCGTGTCGGGGATTCGGAGGTCGATCAGCAGGACGTCGATGTGCTCCCTGCCCATCAGGGCGAGCGCACTGTCGCCCGACTGCGCAGATCGCGCGTCGTAGCCCGCTCGCTGCAAGGCGATCATGAGCGCCTTGCAGATGGCCGGCTCGTCGTCCACCACCAGCACCCGCACGGGTTCCTGCATCATCGCATCCTCATCGTGAGTCTCGCTCATGCACACATCCTCGCGTCACCGCGCCGTGGGGTGACAGTCACACCGGCCCCACCTCATCCTCGACCTCCGCTTCGACACCACGAAGGTGCTCGGCGATCCGACGCACGAACTCGGTCGCCGGCAGACCTCGCCCGATGTCCTTCGGGGTCAACCCCGTCCAGTCCCGCAGTTGTTCGCTCAAATGGCTGGGATCGGGATATCCCAGCTTGCGTGCAACCTCCTTCAACCGACTGCCCGGCCCGCGGAGGAAGACGTACGCCCGCAGCAGCCGTGCACACACGATCAGGTGCCGGGGCTGGAGCCCCAGCGGTGTCAGATGGCGATAGAGCGTGCGCAGGGTCATGCCCGCCATCGCCGCCAACTCCTGACTGTTCCTGGCCCGCGATGGCGACCGAACCAGCTGCTCCACCGCACGCGCCAGCACTACGGGCATCGACCGCAACGACCCTTCCAGCTCCCGCAACATCAGTTCGGCGACCGGGTGCGCCGGCACCCGTTCGATGAGCTCCAGAAACCGAGCTGGCTCATCGTCGAACCTGTTCAACACCACGTGCTGCACGCCCAGCCGCGACAACCGCAACACCTGACGCATCGATGCGGGCGTGAGCGTCGTGTACACCACGACCGGTAGCGGCGCGTGCCGCTCGATGATCGTTTCGATCGCCTCGGCCACCGGCCCCTTGTGCAGCGACGGATCGAGGATCAGCAGGTCGGCGTCCCCTACCCCGAGCAGGGCGTGCAGCTCCGCTGGATTCGTCGCAGTGACGAGGGTATGCACCTCTCCGAGCACGACCCTGATGTGCGCGAGGAGGAAGCGAGGAAGGCAGGCAACGACGTGCACGGCGGGCCGCGGGGTGAAGAGTGTCGCAAAAACCGGTTTTTTTGTCACAAAATGCCGGTTTACGCGACGCACGTCGACCCTACGTTCGAAGCAGCCGTCCAATCGGCTGTCTCGTCCTCACACTGGAGTCGCCAATGTCCCGCCGCAACCTGACCGTCGTCTCAGTCGCAATTGTCTCCCTCCTCGTCAGTGCATGCAATTCCTCACCCACGGGTCCCCAGCTCACCGGCCCCCGCTTCGATCCGATCACTGCTCCAGCTGACAGCACCCCCCGGATCGGCACCACGGGCAGCAACGGCTGACGGTTTCGGCAGGTCGACCCGGCTCGCTCACTGCGGAACGAGCCGGCGCATCTCGCTGATCTTCGACGCAATCGTCTTCAGTGAATCCGGTACGGCGGCCTCCGGGACCTGCACCGATACCGTGGTGCGAGTCCGAACGCGTGCCGCGACGGCGTCCGCCGCGAACGCAGTCTGATTGAAGCCGAACCGCTCCGCGATCGCCCGCGCACGCTCGGCCGATGCGAAGGCGGCTTCAGGCTGCGCGAGTGCCTCGTGGCTCTCGGCGACCTGCAGGAGGTACTGCGCCTCGAGCGCCGGGGGGAAGGGCATCGTCGCCAGTGTGCGACGGTAGCGCTCGAAGAGTGGCATCGATCCGTCCCGCGCCGCGATCTCCATGAGGTTGATCGACGCGGACCAGCGGAGGTACTCCTCCTGGGTCGTCGCCTCGATGACGAGGTAGGCGTCTCGCGCCGCGCTGCGAACACCGAGCATGTAGAATGCGCCGGCGATGCCGCCGAGCAGTCGATCGCGCTCGACCGGGTCGCGCGTGATCTCGAGCGAGGAGTACGCGAGCTCGACGGACAGGTCGTAGCGACCCCGATGATACGCGACGTCCGCCCTGTCCTGCAGCGCCATCGCATGCACGTCGACGAGGTCCGCGCGCGACGCCGCACGCTCGATCGTGTCCTCGAGCAGCTGCTCGGCCATCGGCAGGTTGCCGCGCGCTATCGCGATCTTGGCGGCGCCGATCTGCGCGCGGAGGATGCCGAACATGTCGTCGACGTCATGCGCAATCGCACTGGCGGCATCGTAGCTTCGCGCCGCCTCGTCCAGCGCGCCCATGCTCCGCAGGCAGTAGCCGAGACGGAGATGCGCGGCGATCGCCACATCCGATTCCTCGACCGGATGGACGTGCGCAATGATGCTTTCGTACACATCCGCTGCCAACGCCCACTTCGCGTCGAGGTCGAGCGCACGCGCATACGCCATCAGTCGCGGGGCGATCGCATGCATGTCACTGGGGTCCGACGTCCTGATGGCGTCGACGACACTCCGGAGAATGGCCCGGGCGGGCAGCCGCGCCGGCATCTCCTCGATCGACGCCTCGACGGAGCGCATGCCCCACCCGTCGTCGACTACAGCTGCCGCGCCCTCCTCGATCCACGCATCCACGAGGCGAAGCACAACGAGGCCCGCGCTCACGGCGCGCCACGACGCATCGTCCTCCTCGAGGCCCGCCAGCTCGGAGAAGAACGGCAGGTGCCGAGCGCCTTCGATGTGATTCGACACTGCACTCTCCGGTTCCGGACCCTACACAGCATACGCCCATCAGGCACCATGGACATTCGCAGGATGGCGACGAACGAACAAGGGCATTTCGTGACAGAAATACCCGTCATTCGTGACATTATCCACAATGCACGTCCGTCAGCGCAGCGGACTCACTGACGAGCACCGATGTCGCGCGATTGCTGGTGACACACGACACAGCGCGACACGGCACCACCCTGCCCGACTCAGCACGCGCACTCGCAGCGCAGCGCGAGCGCGCGAGCCGCGCCCGATGCGCCGTGCCTACTTCGCCCCGACCACGAGTCGCGTGTTGCTCTGTTGCAACGTGGTCAGCGTTCGGACGATGTCGTTGCCGATCGCCTGGATCCGGTTGACGCTCCTGGGATTGAATTGCGGATCGTATGGCCCGCGAGCCGGACCGCCCGCCACCTCCAGCACTGCGTCGAACTTGTAGGGATGTGCCTTCCCGGTCTTCGGATCGGTCCAGCTGCCCTGCCATGCGAGCGGACGGTTCTTCGGCCAGAGTCCGTACGGCAGCGCGATCGTGCGGATCCTGTATCCGGGCACCACGGAGTCGATGCCCATCGCGTTCCGCGCGATCTGCTCCTGCACGACGTTGTCCGGGTACTGGCTGAGCTTCGCGTGCCACAGCGTGTGCACACACAATTCGTGGCCCTGATCGGCGAGATACTTCACCTTGGGAAACCGCCACTCCTTTTTCTGGCCGTTGAACTTGGGATTGTCGCCGAAGAAATTGTGACCGGCTGCACCGCCGTTCAGCATGCAGAACACCGCGCGCGGCTTCCACCCCGGGTGCGTGCGCGCGAAGTCTTCCCAGATCCCGAGTGCGCTCGTCGGATCGACGATGAGCGCACCGTTCTGCTCCAGATAGCGGAACTGCGAGTCGGATGCGTCATCGAACACCACGACGACGGGGGCCATGCCGGCCGGCACGTCGCGGAAATCCTTGTCGAGCATCTGCGCCATCGTGATCGGGCGATACCCGAGCTTGTACGCGGAGTCGAGATCGCTTCGATAGCTGGCGACGGTCCGCGTGTACAACGTGTTCTTGTCTCCGCCGATCACGTGATACTCGAGCACGGGAATGCGCCCCTGCAGGTTGGCGGGACCGACGGCCGCCGTGATCGTTCCCCCGGCCTCGCCGGAGGTCGTGGTGGAACGCGTCACGCCGGTCCCTCCAGGTGATGCGACTGCCGAGTCGCCTGTCGTCACCCCACGCTGGGCTGGCGGCGCCTCACCAGTCGAACAGGCGGCGGCGAGCAGAAGGAGGCAGAGCTTCCGGTGATCCATTTCGAGCCTTCGGGGTGATAAGGAAGAGCAAGCGAGCACGGGAGCATCCCGCGATCTGACGGGTCGAGCGCGGGTCATCCAGACCAGTTGGTCTGCCGCGGCCGGAAACCTGCTTCCGCAGCACCCGTACCAGAATAGAGACCCTCGCACCCCGACCGTGTCCCGCCTCTCCCTCCGGCTGTCCGAACGACGCGCACTCTTCCGCCAGCGACTGCGTGGCGACGGCGAGCCTGCGCGCGCGTGGATGCGTCGGCACTGGCGCGCGCTCTCCGCGTTGGGCGTCGTCTGCGTGTCGCTGGTGCTGTTCGACGTGTGGCTCGCGACCTGTGCCTTCTCCGGTTGTCCCGCGCGGAGCGAGATCCGTGCGTTCCGGCCCGGCGAGGGAGGCCGGATTCTCGATCAGAACGACCGGTACCTCGGACGCATCGCCATCGTGCGCCGGGTGAATGTTCCGTTGACCGACATCCCCACCTTCGTGCGCGAGGCATTCCTCGCGACGGAAGACCGGCGCTTCTACGAGCACAACGGACTCGATTGGCGCGGCTTCTTTCGCGCCGCGGTCGCCAACGTCCGCGGCGGTGGCGTGCGCGAGGGCTTCAGCACCATCACGATGCAGGTCGCCCGGAATTCGTTTCTCGTCAACCAGCGCGGCCGGTCGCTACGGCGCAAGCTCATCGAGCTGCGGCTCACCCAGCTCATCGAGAGTGAACTGACGAAGGATCAGATCCTCGAGCTGTACCTCAATGTGATCTACCTCGGCAACGGGATGAACGGCGTCGAGGCCGCGAGCCGTGACCTGTTCGGAAAGCGGGTCGGCCAGCTGTCCGTGAGCGAGGGGGCGCTGCTCGCCGCGCTGCCCAAGGGTCCCAGCGCGTACACGCCGCGCGATCACTACGAACGCGGGCTCAAGCGTCGTGATCTCGTGATCTCGCTGATGCGGGAGACGGGATATCTCACGACGGAACAGGCCGCACGCGCCACCAGCACGCCCCTCCGCATCGCCGAGAACGAGTGGCGACCGGATACCAGGGACGAACCGCTCGCGCTCGACGCGGTTCGCGTCTTCATCGATTCGATCCTGCCGGACGCATTGCAGGACGGTGACGTGACGGTATACACCACGCTCGACCTCGCCGCGCAGCGTGCGGCCGAGCGTGCGGTGCTGCGCGGCACGACGGCCGTCACGCGCGAGACGCAGTACGCCGGGGGTCGCGTGCGAGACGCCGCGCAGGGTGCCCTCGTGGCACTCGACCCCCGCACGGGCGACATCCGCGCGCTGGTCGGAGGACGCCGCAGCACGCGCGGCTTCAATCGCGCGTTCGCCGCCAAGCGGCAACCCGGCTCGGCGTTCAAGCCGTTCGTCTACGCGGCGGCGCTCAGGTCGGGCATGACGCCGGCGACCTTGGTGGACGACGAGCCGGTCGAGATCGCGCAGGGGCGCAAGATCTGGCGGCCCGCCAATTACGACGACAGCTACATCGGCACCATCACGATCGCCAAGGCACTCGCGGTCTCCTCGAACGCCGCCGCCGTGCGCGTGAGCCAGACGGTCGGCATCGCCAACGTGATCGACGCGGCCCGTCGGAGCGGTATCACCAGCGCGCTGCCCAATTTTCCGGCGATGGCATTGGGTGCCGTGGAAGTCACGCCGCTGGAGCTGGTCGCCGCCTACGCCACCTTCGCGAATGGTGGGCTGCGCGTGCACCCTCGACTGGTGCGGCGCATCGAGGCGGCGGATGGCACGGTGCTCTGGAGCGCCGAGATCGCGCCGCCCGACACGATGATGGACCCGCGGGACGCGTTCCAGCTCACGTCGATGCTGCGCGGCGTCGTGGACAACGGAACGGCGCGCGTCGTCCGTGACATGGGCGTCAAGGGACCCGTGGCGGGGAAGACAGGCACGACGAACAATGCCGCCGACGTCTGGTTCGTGGGGTACACGCCCTCGCTCGTCGCTGGCGTCTGGTTCGGCTACGACACGCCGCGCGCCATCGCTCCGCATGCATCAGGGGGAAAGCTGGCCGCACCGACCTGGGCCGAATTCTACCTGAATGGATGGCGTGAACCCGCGTCGTCGGCCAACGGCTGGCGTCCGCCGAACGGCATGACGATGCGAGTCATCGACCCGACGACCGGACTGCTCGCGGGCGAATTCTGCCCGGTGCGGCAACGCCAGTGGTTCAAGCCCGGCACGGAGCCGACCGAAGTCTGCAACGCGCACTACGAGGAAGAGGTGCAGGAAGATCCCGTCTGGCCCGACACGCTCGATGGACGAATCCCGGAGCCCGTTCAGAAGGGCGTGGAGGGAATCGGGAAGGTGCTTCGTCGGATCTTTCGATTCTGAGCGACTGACGCGCGGCAGCAGGCCGCACGCCCTGACATCACAGCATCCCGAGCCACGGCGACGAGCGCGGCAATTGAACCTGCTGGTCGGCCGTCTGCTCTCGCGATGCCGTTGGCACATGACCGTGCGGTGCCGTTGCGTCCTCCGCACGCGTACTGGAGGGGACGCGCTGGATCGGCGCCGCACAGCCGGCGATGAGGACGAGGGAAGCCCAGCGAAGCGTGTGGCTCGAGTACATGCGAGGGTCGTCCGGTGGCAGGATGTACGCGGAAGACGTCACAGGTGAGAAAAGGTTAAGGCGCCGGCTCGACTCGGCGCTTGCGTCCGGGCCTCGGACTCGTCTAGGTACTGAAGCTCCTCCGCATCACGTCACACCGAACGGTCCCGACTCCGGCCCGCTGTTGATCTCACCAACCTTTCTCGCCGATGATTTTGCGCGTCAGCTCGCCTACGACGATCTCGTCGTCGCGGCACGCGCCGCGTTGCCGCACCGTCGCGTGGTCATCTGGTCGCTGCTCCCTGACGGCATGGAGGCGATCCGGCGGGAGTTGAGCGACACACGGGCCGACGCGCTGGTGCGGGAGCTCACCCTGTTCGCACGCCGGAATCTCCGTGGCACCGATGCGGTGGCCACGGCGGGGGACGAGCTCATCGTTTTACTCGATGCGCCCGGACTCGTGGCCGACGCCGTGGCCGAACGTCTGCTCGCGGCGACGCGCACGCACGTGTTCTCCGGAGGCGCGTCCGATCGTTCGCTGCGCCTCACGCTTTCCATCGGCATCGCGTGCGCGCCGGAGCACGGTGTCACGATGGACGAGTTGCTCGCAGCGGCTCGGGCCAGCCGCGTCATCGCCGGTCGTGACGGCCTCGCGTTCGCGCTCGCGGGACGACGGAACACCCTGGAGGTCGGTCGCTTCGTCGGTCGAACGGAGCAGCTGACCCAGCTGACCGACGCGCTGGATGACATGGTGCGTGGCGTGGGTCACGTTGTGGCGGTGATCGGGGAAACAGGCGTGGGGACGAGCGCGCTGGTCCGGACACTGGAGCCCGAGGTGCGGATGCGCGGCGGTTCGCTCGTGCTCGCCGCGTGCAGGGAAAGCACTCGCGACGCGCCCTATGCCCTCTGGAGTGACGTGCTCCGCGCCGTTCGCCGGCTTCCGGTGAAGAGCACGCGCGTCTGGCGCGAGCTGCCGTCGCTCGATCCGACGCTCGAGCGGGCGGAGGAAGACGCACCGCGCGGACGCAGCAAGATCCGTCTCCTCGAGGAGCTCGCCGATTTCCTGCGGCTGGGTGCGCAACAGCGGCCACTGATTCTCCACCTGGAAGAGCTGCAATGGGTGGATGCGGCCTCGTGGGATGCGCTCGAGTATCTGATTCCGCAGCTGGAGAGCGAGCGTATCCTGATCTCGCTCAGCTTTCGCACGGGCGAGGAGTACGACGACGTCACGGATCGCTGGGCGCGACTCGTGACGCGCCCGCGCCATCACGAGCTTCGCCTCACGCGCCTCACGCGCGACGACGTGAAGCGATGGCTCGAGGCGGCCATGCGCGGCGAGGATGTCGGCCGCGATCTGCTGGCGTACGTGTACCGGCAGACGGAGGGTAATCCGCTCCTGCTGACGCATCTGCTACGCGACCTGGAGGAGAGCGGGCACCTCGCGTTCGAGGGATCGCGGTGGCGATGGAGCGCCGCGGCGAACCTTCCGCCACAGGCCACGCTGCAGGAGCTGCTCGAGCGGCGTATCGAACGCCTGCCCTCATCGGCCCGCGCCGTGCTCGAGGCGGCCTCCGTGCTCGCGCACGACTGCGACGAGGACCTGCTCGAGCAGATGACGCTCCTGCCGATGACTGACGTCGTCGAGGGACTGGCGCGCTTGCTGGCTGTGGAGCTCGTCGTGCCGACGTTCGAGCGAGTGCGCGGTGCATTTGCGTTCGCGCACGACGAGGTGGCGCGGGCCACGCGCGCGCTGCTCGACGATGGCCGCCGCGCCGCGCTGCATCACCGCGCCGCCGTCGTCCTCGCCGGGCGGAGCGCCGGATCCGCGAATGAGATCGCGATGCATTTCGCCGCCGCGGGCGCCGAACGCGAGGCGCACGAATATTCGCTCCTGGCGGCCGACGCGGCGTTGGCGCTCTATGAGAACGGCGCGGCGTCCACGCTGCTCGCCGCGGCCGAGCGCACGGCGCCTTCGGAAGACGCGCTGGCTGAGGTGCGGGTGCGAATGGCGTCACTGGCGGAGGTAGCGGGTCGGTATGAGGAAGCCGAGGCGCTGTGTGAGCTCGCGCTGGCGTTCTACGAAGGACGTGGCGACCAGCTTCACGCCCTCCGCGTCAAGCGGACTCGGATGATGGTACGGATTCAGCGCGGGCAATCGGCCCGTGACACGCTGGAAGCGCTCCTCGCGCTCGAAGCCGAGGCGCGCGAGGCGAACGCGGCGCCCGAGCGGGCGGCCATCCTGCTCCTGATCTCGCAAACGCATTGGCGACTGGGTGATCCCGGTGCGTCGAAGGGCGTCGCTGAAGAGTCACTGGCCATTGCTGAACGCGTCGGTGATCGACTGCTCATCGCCGATGCCTGCATTCGCTGCGCGATCACGGTGCAGTTCACGGAGCCGGCACGTGCCCGCGCGTTGCATCACCGGGCCCTGCAGATCTCGACCGAGCTCGGTGAGATCGTTCGTCGCGTGCGCTGCCTGATCAACCTGGGCGTGCTGGAACTCATCCAGAACAACTGGGCGGAAGCGCGTCAGGCGCTGCAGTCCGCGGCGGACGAAGCCCGCACGGCGGGACTCACCGAGATGTGGGGACACGCCGCGCTGAATCTCGGTGTAACGGCCGCTCGCATCGGTGAGTACGAGGTCGCGGCCGAGCAGCTCGGGCAGGCGCTGCAGCTGTGCGCCGCCGTACAGAACAGTCAGCTCCAACTGTATGCGACCTATAACCTCGCACACCTCGAGCGGGACCTCGGCCGGCACCGGTTGGCCGGCGATACCTATGAACTCGTCGTGGCCCTGGCCGAACGGATCGGACAGTTGGAGGTGCAGGAGGGCGCCCGCGCCGGCTATGGCCTGTCGCGACTGGAAGCCGGGTACGAGGCGGACGCGCGAGTGGCGGCGACCCAGGTGAACCGGTTCCTCGAATCGCGCGCGGACTGGTTCCAGGGGCGCGAACTGGGCGAGGCGCTCCTGCTTCGACTGCAGCATCTCGACGGTCATGCGCTCGACATGCCGGCGGCGTTGGAGCGGGCGCTCGATCTGGCGGACCCTACAGATGTTTACGCCGCCGCCTGGCTGACGGCCGAGTTCTGGGACGACATTCACCCGCTCGCCCCCGCCCTGATGGAGCGTGCCGCTCAGCGCTATGGCGCCAGGCCGGAAGTGTTGGGTAACCCGAAGATCAGAGATCGCTTCGCTGTATTGTTATTTGACAGTAAATCCACTATTGACCGATCCAGACGGGCTCGGTAGACTGTATCTACAGAAAGGAGACGGGGGGCCGCCGGAGCTGGTGGCGCTCGCTGGAGAGTTCTCCCCACATACCGTTCGAGTGCGTCCGCTGGTCATTGCGGGTGTACCCGCACGCTCACCGCATATCGCGGGGTAAGCTCATGCGTCGCAATTACTGGGTCGTGGTCGCCAGCGCGCTCGTCATCGGCGTGGTGACTGGCTGCTCTGATTCCCTGGTCGCTCCTGCTGCCGCGCCGAGCGCCGCGCCGGTATCGATGATGCTGGCGCCGTCCGGCGCACCGTCGCTCTCGCTCTCCGGCGGCGAGGTCGCGAACGGCTCCACGACCTTCACGGTGGGCCCGTGGGGCGGCATGTTCTTCGTCGGTAACCATGCTGTCTACTTCCCTGCCCGCAGCATCTGCGATCCCGAGCGCAGCACGTATGGCGAGGGAACGTGGGACAGCGCCTGCAAGCCGCTGACTCGCTCGATCACGATCACTGCGCAGGTGAGCACCGTGGGCGGGGTCAGGGCGGTGGACTTCACGCCAGCGCTTCGTTTCGTGCCCTCCACCAGTCCTGCACGCTGGGTCTGGATCTACATGCACACGCCGGAAGCGCGCAGCGCCAGCGACCTGTCCCGGTTCACGATCCTCTTCGCGTCGACACTTGGTGCCCAGCCGGAGAACGATGCGGCGCTGGATGCCTCCCTCCGCACGTACGTCGACACGCGGTCGGGCGTCTCGTTTCGCCGCATCAAGCACTTCAGCGGATACATCGTTGCGAGCGGGTACACCTGTGATCCCACGCGGCAGGACTGCGGCTCGGCTCCGCCCTCGCCGTAACGTCCTCGACGCACGCCGTCATGAAACGGGCCCCCCCCGGGGGGGGGGGGGGGGTTTTTTTTTTGGGGGTGGGGGGGGGGCGGGGGGGGGGAAGGGGG
>JAJAYP010000202.1 GCA_026786185.1 Gemmatimonadaceae bacterium | reverse complement strand
GTCTTTTTTTCTCTTTGTGTCGTGTGGTCGTCGGTGTGGCTTTGGGTCAGTCGGGCCGTTGGGGGGGACGGGCGTTCGGGGGTTTGGGCGGTAGGGCGGTAGGGCGGTAGGGCGGAACTGCGTTTACGGTCCTACGGTCCTACGGTCCTGCGCGCCGTATGCGACAGCAGCAGGGTCATCGTTCCGGCGCCGGCGGCGTCCCACACCAGGTCGCGCGGGCTGAACACGCCGGTCACACGCCGGTCGCGCAGCTCCTTTCCCACCCCGATGGCCGCCGTCGTGGCCGAGGCGCCCGCCAGCGCCGTGCCGTGCGAGACGCCCGCGCCGCGCAGCGTCCCGTACGCGATGCTCTGCACGAACGCCGACACGAAGAAGTGCTGGAGCTTGTCCTGGCCGAACCATCGATCGGCCGGCGCCGACGCCGGAGAACCGTGCAGTGAGAACACGAGCAGCAGCCCGCGCATCAGGCCACGCTCCGTTCACCGGCCGGCCGCAGGCGCTCCCCGAGCAGTGCGAGCGCCCGGTGGAGCAGCGCGCGGTTGCCCGGCGCATGGATCCAGCTGCTGGCGCCGCTCGGATGCGGCAGCGGGATCGCCAGCGAGCGGCCGCCTTCGTGCTCCACCTCGTGCTCGCCGCCCACCACCGCCGCCAGCGGGACGGGGCCGAAGAACCGGTCGATCGCCAGCCGGCCGACGGGCACCAGCACGCGGGGCCGGATGATCCGGAGCTCCTCGGCGAGCCAGTCGCGCGCTGTGGACTCGTCGATGCCGGCGCTGGCCAGCCGCTTGAACAGCGTGCGGCCGGCGCGGCCGGCGAAGAGCTGCCCTCCACCCATCTCCGTCTGGCCCGGCGCCTGGCCCACCAGTATGCCCCGCGGCGCGCGCGCGCGCGACACGATGGGCATCACACCGGGTGCGAGCGCGCAGCGCCGGCACGCGGCGACGCGCGCGCAGTGATCGTCCAGCGCGCGGGAGAGGGCGGCGCGAGTGAGTGAAGCCATCTCAGTACATTTGCGCGGCGACGGTGGACCGTCAATCCGGGCGATTCGGCCACAGTCGCATCCATTCCTCGGTCCGACGCGCAAGTCCAATTCCACCGCCGATGAGGGCACCGAGCGCGACGCCGCCGCCGATGATGACGTCCGCTCCCCCACCCGTATGATCCGTGCCGCTGCTCCCTATGATCGCGGCGCCGATCAGGCCTCCTATCCCCCCTCCGATCAGCGCACCTGCCGCCGCCGCGCTGAAGTCGCCCTTCTTCCCCTGGCTCACGTCGATGGCTGTGATGTCGGTCCAGGCGATGGCGCGCGCGCGACAGGCATCGCAGCTCGTCGACAGATAGAGCGAGTCGGCGTTCTGCACCGCGACGTCTCCCTCCGCACCGAGGTCCCGGCTGACGAAGAACACCCGTACCCGCGTGCCGGGTGGAATGTCAGGCGGGGAGCCGCCCTGTTGCGCCGCCGCTTGGAGTGGCAACCCTAATGCGACGTACAACAGTGCGACGCGCAGGATTCTTTCTGCGACGGGTGAACGCGTGATGTGAGCCATCATCGGTTCAATCTGGCCCTGCCTCGTCGCTCCGGGAAGTGCTCGTCGAGAAAGCGGATGAGCGCGCGCTCTTCGTCCGAGTGCGCGTACGCGTCCGTCTCCTGGCGATATCGCGCGGAGAGGCGAATGGTCTCTCCCTCGTCGAGGTAGCGCGCGACCACGATGGGATGCACGTACGACTTCCGGCAGATGGATGGCGTGTTTCCCAGCTCGGAGGCCACGAGCCGCATGGTCGTCGCCACGTTGCGCTTGGCGTCGGTGGGCGAGGCGCCGGGGCCGAGCTCGGCCAGCACCGTCGCCGCCCGCAGCGTGCCGCCCCAGGTGCGGAAGTCCTTCGCGCTGTACGGCACGCCGAGGGTGAGCTGGAGATACTCGTTGACGTCGCGCGACGTGAGGTTGCGCCAGCGCGTGCCGTCGCGATAGCGAAAGAGGCGCGCGCCCGGACTCTCCAGGTGGCGCTTGACGAGGCGCGCCAGCTCGCGGTTGCTGACCACCTGTCGCTGGCGGACGGACTTCTTGCCCACGTACGTGAACACCGCGTGGCCCTTCACGAACGTGACGTGCCGCTTGCCGAGCGTCGCGATGCCGAAGGTTTTGTTCTCCTCCGCGTAGCGCTCCCCGCCGACGCGAAAGAAGCTCTCGCTGATCAGTCGCACCACGGCGGCAGCCACGGCCCGGCGTGATGGCGCGCGCGACGCGGCATGCTTGCGCACGCGCGCGCGAATGTCGGGGAGGTCCTTGGCCAGCTCGCGCACCCGGTAATACTTCCGCAGCTGCCCGCGCTCCACGGCGCGGGCGTGGTAGCGGTATTGCTTGCGCTGCTTCGCGTCGAGCCCCCACGCCTGGATCTCCGCGCCCGCGCTCGCGGCGATGTGGACGTCGGTCCACGCCGGGGGGATGACGAGCCGACGGATCCGCTCGATCGAGCGTGCGTCCTTCACCAGCCGCCCGGTGGGGTGCCGGTAGCGGAATCGGTTCTTCGAGCCTTCGCGGCGGATCCATTCGGCCATAAGCAAGCGGGCTCGGGGCAAATTGCGGTCCGTGCATGTAGATTCCGTGTTTCGCTGCGACCCCGGCCCGACGCCCCATCCATGGCCTACGAGCTTCTCACATTCGACGTCGCCGACCGGATCGCCACGATCACGGTCAACCGCCCCGACAAGCTGAATGCCCTCAACGATGCCCTGATGGGCGAGTTGCAGCTGGCGATCGTCGAGGCAGGCGAGCGGACCGACGTCGGCGCGGTATTGCTCACTGGCGCGGGCCGCGCGTTCGTCGCCGGCGCGGACATCGCGGAGCTCGTGGGACAGAGCGCGGTGGACGGAAAGGCTCGCGCCGAGCGCGGGCAGCGGGTCTTCCGCCGGTTCGAGACATTGCCCAAGCCCACGCTCGCCGCGGTGAACGGATTCGCGCTCGGTGGCGGCTGCGAGCTGGCGATGGCGTGTCACATGCGCCTCGCGTCCGACGTGGCGAAGTTCGGGCAGCCCGAGGTGAAGCTGGGCATCGTGCCCGGATTCGGAGGTTCGCAGCGGCTGCCGCGCCTGGTGGGCAAAGGCCGAGCGATGCACCTGCTCCTGACGGGCGAGACGATCGACGCGGCGGAGGCATACCGGATCGGTCTCGTGAATCGTGTCGTGCCAGCGGCGGAGCTGCTGCCGGCGGCGCGGGCGCTGCTCACCACGATTCTGGCCCAGGGGCCGCTCGCGGTTGCGCACTGTATAGAAGCGGTCGATCGCGGACTCGATATGGACCTGGATGACGCGATCGCACTCGAGGCGTCGTACTTCGGTCTGCTCTCCGCGAGCGCCGACAAGGCGGAAGGCATGCGGGCCTTTCTCGACAAGCGGCCGGCGCAGTTCGTCGGCCGGTGATGGGCGGCGACACCCGCATCGTGCTGCGGACGCTCGCCGTGCGCGACTTCCGGAATCTGGCGCGACTGGATCTCACCTTTCCGTCGGCCGGCATCGCGATCGTCGGCGAGAACGGTCACGGAAAGTCGAACCTTCTGGAAGCGATCTACTACCTCCACCTGCTCCGCTCCGTTCGCGGAGCACGGGACGTGGATGTCGTCCGGTTCGACGCGCCCGGGTTTCACGTGGCGGGCCGCGTCGAGGGCGGCTCGCACCATGAGGTAGCGGCCGGCTTCGAGCGCGCCGGCCGTCGCAAGCGCGTCAAGCTGGATGGCGCGGAGCCGCAGCGGCTGAGCGATGGGCTGGGCGCCCTGCCCTGCGTGCTCTTTTCGCCCGCCGACGTGGAGCTCGTGGCCGGCGCACCGAGCGCGCGACGCCGCTACGTCGACATTCTGCTGGCCCTGTCGTCCCGATCGTATCTCGCCGCGTTGCAACGGTACCGCCATGCGCTCGCCCAGCGGAACGCGGCGTTGCGCGACGCGTTCCGGAGCAGTGGGGCGGGCGCCGAACAGCGTGTCGCGGTATGGGAGGCTCCTCTCGCCGAGTATGGTGCCGTGCTGTGGCGCGAACGCGTGAGTTGGGCGTCGAGCGCCGCGCCGAGATTCGCCGCGATGTGCGCCGCGATCGGCGAGGAGGCGCCCGTCGCCATCCGTTACGCCACGGCACTGGCTCCCCGCTCAGCCGATGCAGCCGGAGTCACCGATGCGATCGCGCGCGCGCTGGAAAAGAAACGCGGGCTGGATATCCGCCGCGGGGTAACACATGCCGGTCCGCACCGCGACGATCTCGCGCTCACCCTCGACGGACGCGAGATGCGCGCGTTCGGGTCGGCCGGGCAGCAGCGGACCGCCGCCATCGCACTGCGGCTGCTGGAAGGGGAGACACTGCGGGAGCGGCTCGGCGCCGCGCCGGTTCATCTCCTGGACGATCCGTTCGCCGAGCTGGACGTGCGACGCTCGGCGCGCATTCTGGAACTGCTGGCCGAGCGCGGGATGGGGCAGACGATGCTGACCGTGCCGCGCGAGTCCGACATTCCGCCGGCACTGACGCAGCTCACTCGCTGGAGCATCACGCGTGGCGTGATGTGCACGGATGGCGTCGTGCAGCGAGGCGCGGCGTGAGCCCGGCGAAAAAGCGGCCGTCATCGATCGCCGACGTGCTCGCGGGCGTACTTGCGAACGCGGGTGTCGCGGCGCGCGTCGAACAGGCGGGGATCATTCCGGAGTGGAGCTCCCTCGTGGGCGTGCAGATCGCGGCAGTGACAGAGCCGATGTCGATCACGGCGGATGGAACGCTGTTCGTGAACGTGACGACGAACGCGTGGATGAATGAGCTGTCGTTGATGGAGCCTGAGTTGTTGCGGGCGGTGAATGCGAAGGACGGTCGCGTGCCGGTGCGGCGGATTCGGTGGCTGCTGAAGCGGCAGTGAGATGCACGATGGGGGGGCCCCCCAGCGGGGGCCCCCACCGGGGGCTGTGGGTTGGGCCGCGGGTTTGCGGGTTTGGGTTATGGCACCCCGGGGGCCGGGGTGGTTTAACCCCCGCCCTTTTATCGGGGGGGGGG
>JAJAYP010000201.1 GCA_026786185.1 Gemmatimonadaceae bacterium | reverse complement strand
GGATGTGATGGATCTCCGCATATTCGGCGCACTGGCACTGCTGCTCATCTGGGCGATCGCCGCACTCGTGCTGGAGGGGCCGGGGTGGGTCCACCTCCTGCTGACGATCGGCGTGTCGCTCCTCATTTATGGTCTCGTCGCGCGTGGAAGTTCCGGCGAGGACGCCGGATCGCCATAGCGAGCGACGTGCGCGTTGCTGCGCGGGCGACACAGCCGTCACGATGCACCGTACACTGATCGATGCCGGTCACTCATCGGCGTGAGGGCGACATCGCGGTCGTGGCGCCCGAGGGCGAGTACGACGTACGCGAGCTGCGCAGCGCCTTCGAGGGCGCGTTGTCGTCGTTCGTGGCCCGCAACGCGCGCGGGTTGATGCTCGACCTGTCGCGGTCGCAATCACTCGGCCATCGCTCGGCCCAGGATGTTCGCAACATGGCCCACTTCGTCTCGTCGTTGGCGGACCAATTCGGGAACCGGTTTGCGATGGTCGCGCCGTTCGATCTCGCCTTCGGCCTGATGCGCCTCGGAAGCGTGATTACCGAGTCACATGGTGTGACGACACGTGTCTTCCGTGAGTACGCGCAGGCGATGGAGTGGCTGACCTCGGCGAGGTGAGTGGCAATACAGTGGTCGTCAATGCGCGTGCCGGTCGGGCGCGCGGATCAGCGGATGACGGGTTGGGACATTACACCGCCACCGATCAGATCTCCCAGTTGGACAGCACCACCCCGCGCGGCGGCCGCGTCTCCGCGTGCCCCGCGAGCGACATGCGCAGGTCGGTCCATCGCACTCGCGCCCCCATCGCCATCAGCCGGCGATAGAGGTCGTCGTATTCGCCCTGCACGCGGAACGCAACGCGACGGGTGCCACTGCGCTTCGCATAGTCGCACAGCGCGCGGATCATCGGCTCCACCTGCGAATCGTCGGCGAGCACCAGCTTGAGGACACGCAGTTCCTCTCGGGACCGGCCTTCCACCAGCGGGGCGGTGTGACACAGGGCGAATCCGGCGAGCGCGCTTCCCTGCCGCAGGAGCACCGTGTCGCCGAGGGCGAGCGAGTCCGTGAGCTCGATCTCGCGAGTGAAGTCGTATCCCCGATTGGCGTTGTTCGCGAGCTCGCGTGCCGCCGCCACATGGTCGTCGCGATCGCGCAGGCTCAATCGCCCGAGCAGTTCCGGACCACGATCCGCCGATGCCGCCTCGAGCGTGAGCGTGATCGTGAGCCGGCCCGGCGCGAAGCCGAGGCGGGAGTAGAAGCCGATGTTGTCCATCGTGCGCGGCATCGTCTCGAGCCCGATGACGCTGGCCCCCTCGCGCTGGAGCCACGACACGCCCCGCTCGACGATCTCCTTCCCGAGCCCGCTGCCCTGGTGCTCCATCCGCACCGCAAGAGGACCCATCCATCCTTCGACGCCCGATCGGTGCACCATGTTGAAGGCGGCGATGCCACCACGCGTGTCCCGCCAGATCATCGCGCCGCCCGCCGCATCCTCGATCGCGTATCGCCACACCTGCGGATTGAGGTTCGGCACGCGTACCCCAGCCATCCCGTCGCGACGATAGCGTTCGGTGAACGCATCGCTGAACACGGCGTTCAACGCGCCGATCTCGTCGATGCGCGCCGCGAACGGCCCCTCAACCGGTGGCGTCGAGCGCCAGTTGCGCACGCTCACCATCTACGCCGCACCCGCTCGCGTGAGCAGCTCGGCGTCGAGCGCGGCCACCTCCGCCTGTACGACGACTGACGCTCCCGTCTCCTCGTCATAGCGCACACTGATGACGCGGTCGAGCCCTTCGCGCACCTGCTCGATGTGCGTGATGACGATGACCTGCTCGAACCGGTCCTGCAGGCCGCGCAGCAGCTCCACCACATTCTGTCGTCGCGCTTCGTCGAGTGACCCGAACACTTCGTCCAGGATGAGCAGCGAAAAGCTCTGCCCCGCACGCTCCGCGATCATCTGCGAGATGGCGAGGCGCAGGCAGAGGTTGGCGATGTCCTGCTCGCCGCCGGAGATGACCGGCTTCGGCACGCCATCCTCGAGCACGGTGAGGTTGTAGCTGTCGTCCAGCTCCAGCTCGTCGTAACGAGCGTCCGTGAGCTCGGTGAGGAAGGCGCTCGCCAGCTCGCTCATCTCGGGACGGAGCTGCACGTTGAGATCGGTGCGCAGGTCGGTGTACGCGCGATCGAGCTCGTCGTGCAACCGCTTCTGTCGGTCGAGCACATCGAGCCGACCCTTCGCCTGCAGGGCTTCCGCCCGAGCCTGTTCGGCACGCACGACGGACGCTTGCGCCGCTGATGCCTCGCCCGCTGCCGCCACCGCGTCCAGTTCCGCCGTGCGAAGTCCCGCCGCCGCGGAATCGTGGGTCGCGCGCAACTCGGCGAAATGCTCCTCCGAGAACGACAGCAGTGCGCGTCGTTCGGCCAGCGTGGACATGCGCGCCTGAGCCGCCGCGACGCCTCCCGCGGCGCGGTCGCGCTCGACGAGCAGCGCCGGCCGTCGCT
>JAJAYP010000200.1 GCA_026786185.1 Gemmatimonadaceae bacterium | reverse complement strand
CGTACGCCGAACGCCAGTCGACGCGCCGCACGCCTCTCGCCGTACGCCGAGCATTTCCTGACTCCTCAATGACTTCAGAACCCTGATGCTCCTCTTCGATACGATCGCCGAGATGGGTCACGAGCAACTCGTGATCTGCAACGACAATTCCGCCGGGTACCGCGGCATCGTCGCCATCCACAGCACCACGCTCGGGCCGGCGCTCGGCGGAACGCGGTTCTGGCAGTATGCGAGTGATGAGGAAGCCATTGTCGACGCCCTGCGTCTCGCGCGCGGCATGACGTACAAGAACGCCGTCGCCGGTCTCAATCTCGGCGGAGGCAAGTCGGTCATCATCGGCGACAACAGGACGACGGACCGCGAGATGATCTTCCGTGCGCATGGACGTTTCGTCGAGTCGCTGGGTGGGCGGTACATCACGGCCGAGGACGTCGGCACGAGCACGGCGGACATGGACTTCGTGCACATGGAGACGAAGAACGTCTCCGGACTGGCTGGTCGCTCGGGCGATCCATCGCCCGTCACGGCGCACGGGGTGTTTCGCGCCATCCAGGCGTCCGCCAAGGAGCGGTGGGGCTCGGATGACCTGAGCACCAGGACGGTGTCGGTGCAGGGGTGCGGACATGTCGGGTATTATCTCGCGAAGGAGCTGCACGAGGCCGGCGCCAAGCTCGTCGTCACCGACATCGATCAGGAACGGGTCAAGCATGTCGCCACCGAGTTCGGCGCGCGCGCCGTGGCGCCCGATGACATCTACGGCGTGCAGGCCGACATCTTCGCGCCCTGCGCGCTTGGCGGAATCATCAACGACAAGACGATTCCCCTGCTCAAGGTGGAGATCGTGTGCGGCGCCGCGAATAATGTGCTGCTCGAGGAACGACATGGCGATCTGCTGGTGCAGAAGCAGATCCTGTACACGCCCGATTACGTCGCGAACGCGGGCGGGGTAATCAACGTCTACTCCGAGCTCGCCGGGTGGAGCTCGGCTCGAGCGTTCAGGAAGGCTGACGAGATCTACGATACGGTACTGCGAGTGTTCCAGATCGCCCGGACGGACAGTGTCCCGACGTACGTCGCTGCCGATCGCCTGGCCGAGCAGCGCATCCTGGCGGTGGGGAGTATGGTGAAGACGTGGCCACAGTGGCCCAACAAGTAACTGATCGTTCACCGTTCACCGTTCATCGTGTCTCACGCGCCTCTGTCCCCGAGTACCATTCTCATCGCATCCGATCATGCCGGCTTCGAGCTGAAGGAGATGCTCGAGGCGGAGCTGCGCCGCATGGGGTATGACGTCGATGACCTCGGTCCCGAGACCGAGGCGTCCGTCGACTACGCCGATTACGCGCATCCGCTGGCACAGCGCATTTCGGACGGACGGGCGACGCGCGGTATCCTGATGTGCGGCACCGGGCTCGGCATGTCGTACACGGCGAACCGGTATCCGAACGTCCGCGCCGCAGTGGCCTGGACGCCGGAGATCGCGGCGCTCGCGCGCGAGCACAACGATGCGAACGTGCTGGTGCTGCCGGCCCGCTTCGTCGGAGTGGCGGAAGGACGGCAGATCCTGCAGGCTTGGCTCGATACTCCGTTCGCCGGCGGGCGGCACACCCGCCGGGTGGAGAAGATCGAGCGGACGACGCATTCACACGAGGAGATTGGCTGATGTCGAACTGGGCCGAATGGGAGCGCTGTCCCCCGGGCGAGGCGCTGCGCGAGGCCGATCCCGAGATCGCGGAATTGATCGGCGAGGAGATCGCGCGGCAGAATGACGGGATCGAATTGATCGCGAGCGAGAACTTCGTCTCGCCCGCCGTCATGGAGGCGATGGGCTCACCCCTCACCAACAAGTATGCGGAAGGGTTGCCCGGCAAGCGTTACTACGGCGGGTGCGAGGTGGTGGACAAGGTGGAGCAGCTGGCCATCGATCGGGCGAAGCAGCTCTTCAGCGCCGACCATGCCAACGTGCAACCGCATTCCGGTGCGCAGGCGAACGCCGCGGTCTTCCTCGCCTTCCTCAAGCCCGGCGACACCTTCCTCGGCATGGACCTGTCGCAGGGCGGGCACCTCACCCACGGATCGCCCGTGAATTTCTCCGGCCTGCTCTACAAGGCCGTGTCGTACGGACTCACCGACGCGGGCTACGTCGACATGGACGCCGTGCGCAGCCAGGCGCGTGCACACTCGCCGAAGATGATCATCGCCGGCTACAGCGCATATCCGCGCGTTCTCGACTTCGCCGCGTTCGCCGAGATCGCGAAGGAGGTCGGGGCCATCTTCATGGTCGACATGGCGCACTTCGCTGGCTTGTCCGCCACTGGCGTCTATCCCTCGCCCGTTGCACATGCCGACGTCGTGACGACGACGACGCACAAGACGCTGCGAGGGCCGCGCGGCGGGATGATCCTCTGCAAGGCGCAGCACGCCGCCGCGGTGAACAAGGCCATGTTTCCAGGCACGCAGGGTGGACCGCTCGAGCACGTGATCGCCGCCAAGGCGGTGGCGTTCAGTGAAGCGCTCGCGCCGGCGTTTACCACCTATTGCCGTCAGGTGGTCGACAATGCCCGCGCGCTCGCGACCGCAATGACCGCGAAGGGGTACGAGCTGGTGTCCGGCGGGACTGACAACCACCTCATGCTCGTCGACCTGCGGAACAAGGGACTTACCGGGAAAGTGGCGGAGAAGGCGCTCGACCTGGCAGGCATCACGGTGAACAAGAACACGGTGCCACGCGAGACCCAGTCGCCATTCGTGACCAGCGGCGTGCGGATCGGCACACCGGCCGTCACGACGCGCGGCATGCGGGGCGGGGAAATGACACAGATCGCCGACTTGATCGACCGCGTCATCACCGCACCGGATGATTCCGCCGTGACGGCCGACGTGCGTCGCGAGGTGACCACATTGGCCGCCCGCTTTCCACTCTACCCGGCGGTGGCGCACGCATCACGCTGACGCCACCGGCGGGCGCGGTTGTGCCCGTCTCGTCCCCGCGCCATTTTCAGGCGTGTGCTCGTCGACCCTCAGGTGAGGAACACTCCGCAGTGCCCGAGCTGGCTTTTCGCGATGGAATCATGGACCGCATCCGCTTGCGCGAGCAGCGGTTCGACGAGCGCGCGTATCTCTTCGTGCTCGGCGCGCTCGAGTATTGCCAGCAGCGTCTTCCCGAGCGCCGCCACATTTCCGGAGGCGAGCTCGCACTCGCATGTCGCGACCTCGCGCTCGAGCGCTTCGGTGTACTCGCCCGCGTCGTCCTCGAGCACTGGGGCATACGCAGCTCGGCCGACATCGGCGACGTCGTGTTCACGCTCGTGGAGCTCGAGTTGTTGATGAGCCAGGCCACGGATACGCGCGATGAGTTCGCCGATGTCTTCGACTTCGATCACGCGTTTCAGCGCGACTACCCCTGGTGCGCGCAGTTCGTGTGACGTCGCTTTCCCGATAGCCAATGCACAAGCCCGCGGAGTTTCCCCCGTGTCGCAAGTGCGGCGCTGGGGTGTTGCTCCCGTTGAGCGACTACGGACGTGACGGCGCCGCGATCACGTTCAAGGCGTGGGCGTGCTCCGACGCCGCATGTGGCTTCAACATCCGCATCGACAATGGGGAGTTGAGCTACGGTCGTACGGTGGGCGCGTCGCTGAAGTAGCGCGCGTGCTCGTCGTCGACGCCGCGGGCGCTCGCGCCGCCGACAGCGCGGCCATCGCGGCGGGCATCCCGTCACGTGCGCTGATGCAGCGCGCCGGTGCGGCCGCTGCCGCTGAGGTCGTGCGGCGCTTTCCGGATGACATCAATGCCGGCGTCGTCGTCGCGACGGGCGCGGGAAACAACGGGGGAGACGGATGGGTGATGGCCGCGGCGCTGCACGCGGTCGGCGTGCGCGTTCGCGTGGTGGAGTGCCTCACCGCACGCACACCCGATGCGCGTGCCGAGCGCGCGGCGGCCATCGCCTCGGGCGTTCCGCACGGCAGCGATGTGGACTCGCTCCTCAACGGCTCGGAGCGCATCGCGATCGACGCACTGCTCGGTACGGGCCTGCGAGCCGACGCGCCACTCGAGGGCGCGGTGGCCAAGGCGGTCGTTACCCTGATCGCCCGACGTCTGCTCGATGACTCCTCCATCGTCGCACTCGACGTGCCGTCGGGCATGGATGCCACGACCGGGCATGACGTGGGCGCGCTGCGCTGCGCGCTCACGCTGGCGTTCGGCACGCTCAAGCGCTGTCATGTCGTCTCGCGGGGCGGGTGTGGTCACATTGCCGTGCTCGACATCGGTCTCGGACCCCATGCCTCGGTCGCCACGACGGGTGGCGCGATGCTCGCCACGCCCGAGTGGTTTCGGCGCTCAGTACCGCCGATCGACGCCAGCGCGCACAAGGGCACCCGCGGGAAGATCGCCATCGTGGGCGGCGCGCCGGGCATGGCCGGCGCCGTGATCCTGGCAGCCCGCGCGGCGCTGCGAAGCGGGGCAGGCCTGGTGAAGTGCGTCGTCGCGCCCGCGTCCGTGCAGGCGGTGCAGGAGGCGGAGCCGGCGGCGCTCGTCACGCCATGGCCAGACGACGACGCGGCACTGCGTCGCGAGATCACGGACTGGGCGGACGCCGTGCTCGCCGGACCGGGACTCGGTCGCGCGATCGCCGGCACGCTGGTGGAACGACTGCTTCGAGAATTCGACGGCGCCGTCGTGCTGGACGCCGATGCATTGAACGCGTTCGCCGGCGACGCCGATCGCCTTGCGACTCTGCTGGGAACACGGGAAGCGATGCTGACGCCGCATCCCGCGGAACTCGCACGCCTCGTCGATCGCACGGTGGACGACGTGCTGTTCGAACGATTCACGCTGCTTCCACCGTTCGCGCAACGCACCGGCGCCGTCGTGCTGTCCAAGGGCGTGCCCACCATCGTTGCGGCGCCTGATGGCGCGCTCACGGTCGTGGCCGAGGGTACCCCCATCCTTGCCACCGGCGGGTCGGGCGACATGCTGGGCGGCATCGCGGTCACGCTGCTTGCCCAGACGAGAAACGCCAGCCTCGCCGGAGTGCTGGCCGCCTACGCCCACGGACGCGCCGCGCACCTCGTGAGCACGCGTGACGTCCGCGGCTACACGCTGGACGATGTCCTGCTTGCATTGCCTGTGGTGTGGTCGCTCCCGGTACCCGCGCCGCGGCCTCCCGTGCTCGCCGAGCTGCCGGCGGTTGGAGAGTCATCGTGAGCGGCGCGCATCTTCCGCTCGGCGACGGACGCGAGTTCGACGCGATCCGCGCAATGCTCGAGGAATGGGGTCCGCGCGCCACTGGCGTCGGCGACGATGCGGCCACGCTCGAGATGCCCTCCGGCGCGGAGCTGGTCGTCAGCACGGACGCATCGGTGGAAGGCGTGCACTTTCGTCGGGAGTGGATGTCGGCGTCCGCGATCGGCGCACGCGCCGCCACCGCGGCGCTCAGCGATCTGGCGGCGATGGCGGCGGCGCCACTCGGTGTGCTGTTGAGTCTCGTCGTCCCGGAGCGCTGGCAGAGCGACCTGCTCGCGCTGGCGCGCGGAGTTGGCGTGGCGGCCGCCAATGCCGGGTGCCCCATCGTCGGCGGCAATCTCACGCGCGGCTCCGAGCTGTCGCTCACCATCACGGTGCTCGGTCACGCCTCGAGTCCACTGCGTCGCGCCGGCGCGCGGAGTGGGGATCGTGTGTACGTCACCGGAAGGCTCGGTGGGCCGGGCGCTGCACTGCGCGCGTTGCTGGCGAGCGAGACGCCGGCCGCTGCGCACCTCGCCCGCTTCATCGCGCCCGTGCCGCGCCTTCGCGAAGCGCAGTGGCTCGCTGCGGCCGGTGCGCGCGCGGCGATCGACATCTCCGACGGACTGCTCGCCGACGCCGCGCACCTCGCGCGCGCCAGTGGTGTGACGCTCGCGCTCGATCTCGAGAGCCTGTCGCGCATGGACGGAGTGACGGCTGCGCAGGCGGCGACGAGCGGTGAGGAGTACGAGCTGTTGATCGCCATGCCGGCTGACGTCTCCGTGGACGTCGGCCAGTTCGTGCGAACGTTCGGGATCCCGCTCACCGACATCGGCTCGGTGCATCCAGCCGTCGCGGAAGCCGTGCTGATTGCAGCCGACGGCGGCGGACTCGCGCACGGGCATGATCATCTTCGGTGAACGGCTCCACCGCTCGTGGTCACCCGAGCGGCTTCGGCGACCCAGGCGTTGGAAGGAAGCCGCGCCGCTCCATGGCGCGTCGGTGCGGAGGTGCACGAGCTGCTCCGCGAGGCCCACGCCGTCGGCCGGGACGAGTCCTTCGAGTGACAGGCGCGCCTCGAGCACGTCGAGTCGCGCCAGCGTCGGCTCCCGGAATCGCAACCAGATGGCAGCGAGTCCGGCGGCAACGCCGTCGGCGCTCGCGAGAAGGGGATGGGCCCGCACGGATACACCGCTACAGGGCTGCAGCGTCGGCCGCGATCGAGAGACAGCACATCACCCCGGTCGCCGACAGCAGTCCGCGAGCGCGCCACCACCGCATCGCCTGCTCCGGGTCGTCACCCAGGGCCCATTTGCCGAGGCGCAGGACGTCCGGCGCCCCGCGCACGCGCTCGTGCAACTGGGCGTCGTCACTGGCGTTGAACACCTCGCAGTGCACGAGGCGACTGCTGAGCGACGCAAAGAGGTCGGCAGGTAATCCTGCGACGACGATTACTGCAATTGGCGCGTCGCCGCAGACGAGAGGTCACGACAATGTGCGGCCGCGTTGACCACGATCGCGAATCGCTCCAGCTTGACGGGCATGCGCACACTCCTGGCTACGATCGTGTTCCTTGCCGTGCTCACGGCGTGCGGATCCGTGGCGTCCGTCTCGTCACGCACCGATCAGGTCGAGGGTGCCGCGCGCGGTCGAGTCGCCCAGGTGTGGCTCACTACGGGGAGTCGCACGCATCTGCTGTCTCGCCAACCCGATCTCTCGCTCCGCTCACAGGAGAAGCGCGGGCAGGTCGTGATCGACGTCGACGACCGCACGACCTATCAGACGATGGTCGGCTTCGGCGCGGCCGTGACAGACGCGTCAGCGTATCTGCTCGATCAGAAGCTCGGCTCCGAGCGTGATGCGGTACTGCGCGAGCTGTTCGACCGTGAGTCCGGGCTGGGACTGAGCTTCATGCGCGTTTTGATGGGGGCGTCGGATTTCTCGTCGACGCACTACACCTATGACGACATGCCGGCAGGTCGGCGGGACGAGGCGCTCACGCAGTTCTCCATCGACGCCGATCGGCCGCACAAGCTGCCGGTGCTGCGGCGAGCGCTGGCGTTGAATCCGCAACTCCGAATCGTCGCGTCTCCATGGAGCGCGCCGGCATGGATGAAGAGCAACGGCAGTCTCATCCAGGGTACCCTGCGACCCGACTCGTACGGCGTATTCGCCGGCTACCTGCGTCGCTTCGTTCGGGCATACGAGGCGGAAGGGGTGCCGATCTTCGCGATCACGCTTCAGAACGAACCCGCATTCGAGCCGCCGGATTATCCAGGCATGCGTCTCACCGCCGCAGCGCGCGCCGAACTGATCGGACGGCACGTCGGTCCGCTGTTCGCGGCGTCCGGCATCCGGGCGCGCATTCTCGACTGGGATCACAACTGGGATCATCCTGAAGAGCCGCTCTCAGTGTTGTCCGACAGCATCGCGCGTCGCTACGTGAGCGGCATCGCCTGGCATTGCTACGCGGGATCGGCGAGCGCGCAGGAGGTGGTACGCGCGGCGCATCCCGACAAGGACGTGTATTTCACGGAATGCTCCGGCGGCACCTGGGCGCCCGACTTCGCCGACAATCTTCAATGGACCGTGAGCACACTGCTCATCGGCAGCGTTCGCGCGTGGGCCCGGGGCGTGGCGCTGTGGAATCTCGCGCTCGACGAGACCGGTGGACCCCACCTCGGCGGTTGCGGCAACTGTCGCGGGGTGATCACCATCGACTCCCGGAGCGGTGCCGTCACGCGCAACGAGGAATACTACGCGCTCGCGCACGCGAGCCGCTTCGTGCGGCCGGGTGCACATCGCATCGCCTCGAGCACCGATGTTGGTGGGCTGCAGAGCGTCGCGTTCCGGAATGCCGACGACGGTTCGATCGTGCTGATCGTCCTCAACACGAGCACGTCCGTGGTGCCGCTGGCGATCCGCGCCCGCGATGCGCTCATGTCGTACGCGATGCCGGCCAGGGCGGTCGCGACCGTTCGCTGGCGGTGAACCGCGCACTGCGCTCGCACGTTCAACCCTTCGTCGCGGACATCGTCGGCGCTGCCGCCGGCCACAACGTTGACCTCGCCTGCCACCCCGAGCACTTTTCTAGACCTATGCGCACCTTGCTGGCCGCGGCAGCCCTCTGGTTCGCGACGATCTTTCTCGCCCCCATCGCCGTGATGGCGAGTCTGCTCGGCCTGCGGGATCACCGGGGTGGCGCGGTGCAACAGTGGTGCATGCGGACGTGGGCTCGCTCCCTGTGCGTTGCGTCCGGCGTCACGGTCGTCGTGCACGGGCGCGAGCATGCCTCGGGCGGGACCGGCACGGTCTACGCGAGCAATCATGTGAGCTGGTACGACATTTTCGCCATCGCGTCGGTGCTGCCGCGGTACACCTTCGTTGCCAAGGCGGAACTGCGCAACATTCCGATCTTCGGCTGGGGGGCGGAAGGAGCTGGCGTCGTGTTTCTCTCGCGTGAGAATCGCAAATCGGCGTTCGAGGCCTATCAGACCGTGGCGCGCAAGATCGGAGATGGTCTCAGCGTCGTCGTCTGTCCCGAGGGCACACGCGGCGAGAGCTACGGGTTGCGACCGTTCAAGAAAGGTCCGTTCGTGCTGGCGATCGCCGCGGGCGCGCCTGTCGTGCCGGTCGTGGTGCACGGCGCCCGTGAGGTGATGGCGAAGGGCAGCTTTCGCGTCCGCCCCGGTACTGTGCACGTCCATCTGCTCGAGCCGGTAGCGACGACCAGTTATGATTACGAGCATCGGCACGAGCTGATGCACATCGTGTGGACTCGGATGGCGGATGCGCTCGAAGAGCACTATGGCGTGCAGTCGGTTGAAGCGCCCGTCGAAGTGTGAACCGCGTATCGTCCTGAGTGCAGCGAAGGACTCGCAATCGGCGTGTCGTCCTGAGCGCAGCGAAGGACTCGCACGCGCAGGTCCTTCGCGTTCGCTCAGAACGACCTGCGCATTCGCAGTGTCGCGTCCATCGGTAACTCATTCCCAATACGGCCCTGCTCATGCCTTCCACGATCACCGATATTCACGCCCGCGAAATTCTTGATAGCCGAGGCAATCCGACCGTCGAAGCCGACGTACTGCTCGCGAGTGGTGTGATGGGGCGCGCCGCGGTGCCGAGCGGCGCGAGTACCGGTGAGCACGAAGCGATGGAGCTTCGCGACAACGACAAGGACCGGTACGGCGGCAAGGGTGTCCTGCTCGCCGTGCAGAACATCGAAGAGACGATTGCACCGGCGCTCGCCGGCGCCGACGCAACGGATCAGATGGGAATCGACGCGGCGATGATCGAGATGGACGGCACGCCGAACAAGTCCAACCTCGGGGCGAACGCGATCCTCGCCGTGTCGCTCGCGTGTGCACGTGCCGCGGCGCAGGAGCTGGGTCTTCCACTGTGGCGCTACCTCGGCGGACCGCTCACGCGGGTGATGCCGGTACCAATGATGAACATCCTCAACGGCGGCGCGCATTCCACCAACACGGTGGACTTCCAGGAGTACATGATCATCCCCGTCGGCGCCGAGAGCTTCGGCGACGCGGTGCGCATGGGAGCCGAGGTGTTCCATGCACTGAAGAAAGTGCTCGTGAAGCGGAAGCTGAGCACGGGTGTCGGTGATGAAGGCGGATTCGCACCGGACCTCAAGACGGACGAGGAAGCGATCACCGTCGTGCTCGAAGCGATCCAGGCGGCGGGCTACTCGGCCGGCACCGACATCGTGCTGGCGCTCGACTGCGCGGCGAGCGAGCTGCACAAGGACGGGAAGTACACCTTCAAGAAGAGCGGCGCGGGGACGAAGGACGCCGAGGGCATGGTCAAGCTCTATTCGAAGTGGCTCGACGAGTATCCCATCGTGTCGATCGAGGATGGCATGGCGGAGGACGACTGGGATGGGTGGAAGCTGCTGACGGAGGCCGTCGGCGATCGCTGCCAACTCGTGGGCGATGACTTGTTCGTCACCAACACCGAGCGACTCGCGAAGGGCATCGAGATGGGTGTCGCCAATTCCATCCTGATCAAGGTGAACCAGATCGGGACGCTCACCGAGACGCTGGAATCGATCGAGATGGCCCGCGCGGCAGGCTATCTGTCCGTGATCTCGCACCGCTCCGGAGAGACCGAGGACACGTTCATCGCCGATCTCGCGGTGGGAACGGGCGCCGGGCAGATCAAGACCGGCTCCGCGTCGCGCAGCGATCGCGTGGCCAAGTACAACCAGCTGCTGCGCATCGAGCAGCAGCTTGGCGGCTCGGCGGAGTATCCGGGTGGCGCCATCTATGGGCTGTAGGATGCGCTAGTGGCGGCGCCGCGAAAGTCGTCGGCGAAGCGCACCGGCAAGCAGCAGATCGGCCGGGTGGTGATCGCGGCCGGATTCCTGGCCGCGTTGGCCTTCGCGGTGCAGGGGGGTGAGTACGGGACGACGGATCTGTGGCGACAGCGCGAGCGCCGTGCGAGACTGCTGACGACGAACGATTCGCTCGTGCGGATCATCGACTCCTTGCGGCGGTACAAGCGACAGCTGGAGACGGATCCCGCCTTGCAGGAGCGGGTCGCGCGAGAGGAGTTCGGCCTGGTGCGTGGCGAGAAGGAGCTGCTGTATCGGTTCGTCGAGCCGGGTGTGTCCGACGCCGCGCAGCGCTCGCCGTGAGGTCGCTCGCGGTGAACGACGGCACGTGACTCTCCTGACACAAGGAGGGCGCTTTGCCCGACGGTCTGCGAGAGCGCGTGGTTGGAGCTTTCGATGCTCGGGGACGACGGTCGGACCACAGGTCCCGCCTTCGTGATCCCGGCCTCGTTCCCTCCTCGACCCCCAACACATGACCGAATCGCTCCGAACCGTCGGCACCGGCTCGCTTCCCGTCATCATTCAGGGCGGCATGGGTATCGGAGTCTCGAACTGGACGCTAGCGCGGGCGGTGTCGCGCCTCGGCCAGATGGGCGTCGTCTCGGGCACGGCGATCGACACCGTGCTCGTGCGACGATTGCAGGACGGCGACGTTGGCGGATCCGTGCGCCGCGCCATGGATGCGTTTCCCATTCCCGGCGTCGCCGAGTCCGTCCTGCGGCGATACTTCCGGGCCGAGGGGCGACCAGCGGGCGCGCCGTACAAGCTGCTGGCTCTCAACAGGCAGACCGTCGGCCTCGCCCGCCAGCAGATCACCATGCTGGCGAACTTCGTCGAGGTCTGGCTGGCGAAGGCAGGGCACGACGGAGTCGTCGGGATCAACCTGCTGACCAAGGTGCAGCTGCCCAACCTCGCGTCGCTCTACGGCGCGATGCTCGCCGGCGTCGATTACGTGCTGATGGGGGCAGGCATCCCGCGGGAAATTCCCGGCGCGCTTGACGCCCTGTCGCAGCATGGCCCTGCACATCTGAAGCTCGACGTCGAGGGAGTTGCGGTAGGAGAGCCCGTTTCACTCACGTTCGATCCGCGCGATCACTGGACCGCGCCGGCTCCGCTCGCGCGCCCCGGGTTCATCGCCATCGTCGCGGCCAACTCGCTCGCGGCTACGCTCGCACGAAAGGCGACCGGGCGCGTCGACGGCTTCGTCGTCGAGGGGCCGACCGCGGGCGGGCACAACGCGCCTCCGCGGGGCGAGCCCAGATTTACCGACGAGGGCGAACCCGTCTACGGCGACCGCGACGTCGTCGATCTCGCGAAGATGCGCGAACTCGGAATCCCATTCTGGCTGGCGGGTGGCACCGGCTCTCCCGCGGGCCTCGACTCGGCCCTCGCCGCGGGTGCCGCGGGCGTGCAGGTGGGAACGCTGTTCGCCTACTGCGACGAATCCGGACTCGCGCCCGCGCTGAAGGCTGGGGTGCTGGCCGGTGTCGCTGAGGGCACGGTGCGCGTTCGGACCGACTCACGCGCGTCGCCGACAGGCTTTCCGTTCAAGGTCGTGGAGGTCGAGGGAATGCCGAGGCAGGACGATGGCCGCGTGCGTGTCTGCGATCTCGGCTACCTGCGGACCGCGTATCGTACACCCACCGGGACGCTGGGCTATCGGTGTCCCGCCGAGCCGGTGGATGCATACATCGCCAAGGGCGGAATGCTGGCCGACACCGAAGGGCGTCGCTGCCTGTGCAACGGACTGGCGGCGAACATCGGGCAGGCGCAGCCGCGCGACGAGGGAGACGAGTTGCCGCTGTTGACGAGCGGGGACGATCTCACCACGCTCGCCGCATTCACGCGTGGACGTCTGCACTACACGGCGGCAGACGTCTGCGAGTATCTGCAACCTCTCGTGGTGAGCGCTTGACACTCGATAGCGAGAGGTTATTCTTTCTGGACTGGCGCGGGGTGGAGCAGCCTGGTAGCTCGTCGGGCTCATAACCCGAAGGTCGCGGGTTCAAATCCCGCCCCCGCTATGGAATTCAGTGAAGAACGATCGGCCGGTCCGCGAGGGCCGGCCGGTTTGTTTGCGGGAGCGGGTTAGTTGATGGTGTGGAGTGGGAGTAACCGGGGCAGGGTAGCTCAGCTGGTTAGAGCACGGCACTCATAATGCCGGGGTCGCGGGTTCGAGTCCCGCCCCTGCTATATGGATAAGGCTCGTAAGCTCAACAGCCTACGGGCTTTTTTCGTTTGTTCGTCCACCCCGCGAATGTTGTTCTTCACGATGCGTCATTGTCGAGTGTCAAGGTATGTTTTGAGCCCTCCCGCCCGAACAGAGTCCACGGCTGTAAGCTCGCTTATCTCGATTCTAGCGCGAAAAACCCGGTCTTATCCTGAAATAGTTCCTCCTTTCGCCCCCAGCTGCGGCGTTATCCGGAGTTCGTCACCATCGCGCGGCTGACCGCGACCAGCGTTGACTGCCGAGCTTCGAGTCGCGATTGCTTGGGCTCACACTCGACGTTAAGCTGACACTGTCGACAAAAGCAGCATGTTATCTGGAGAAAGTCCCGAAAACCACGTTCCCTAGCCCGCGTAATGGGAAAACGTCGCACCTCCGATGGCTCTCCCCTCCCCGAAGTATTCGTCAGCACACGGGAGATGTCGCGGGACGTCTCGGCCGCCGTGGCGGCCGGAAAGGCACGCAAGCTCGCCGCGCGTCTCTATACATCGAACATGGTGGACGCCCCGGACGCGATAATCCGCCGCAACCTCTGGCGCGTCGTCTCCCTCGTCGCACCTGGCACCGTCATCTCGCACCGAACCGCGATCGAGATGAAGCCGGCGGGGGACGGCTCCGTCTTCTTGACGGCGGGCTACGATAGACGGGTCGAGCTGCCGGGACTTCGGCTGCGGTTGGTGCAGGGGCCGGGAGCCGTCGAGGGGGACACACAGCTCTTTGACCTCCACCTCGCATCGCGTCCACGTGCGCTGCTCGAGGTGCTCAAGCCGTCGCGCGCCCGCGAAGGCGTCGCCCGCGGCCTGCCCCGCGCACAGGTTGAGGAACTGCTGGCGCGCGATCTGGTCGCCGGAGGCGAGGCCAAACTCAACACGATTCGCGACCAGGCGCGCACGTTGGCCTCCGTGCTCGATGCCGACGAGCCATTTGAGACACTGAACGGGATCATCGGAGCGTTGCTCGGTACGCGCAAGACAGCGCTCGCCGCCCCGGTCGCCATCGCTCGCGCTGCAGGCGAACCATACGATCCATTGCGTCTCGAGCGATTCCAAACGCTGCTGGCCGCACTTCGCGCGCATTCCGTGGTACCACGGCCCGATGCGCGCTCGTCAGACGCCGAGTTCTCGAACCTGGCGTTCTTCGATGCGTATTTCTCGAACTTCATTGAGGGAACGCGATTCACAGTCGGAGAGGCGCACGAGATTGTCTTCGACGGCAAGATCCCTGAGTCGAGGCCCGAAGATGCCAACGACGTCCTTGGCACCTACCGCCTCGTCGGTAGCCGCGCGCTGATGGGGCGAAGCGTAAGTCATTTTTCAGATTTCGATGCGTTCATCGATGCATTGAGAGATGCTCACGCCGAGATCCTTTCAGCGCGGCCAGACAAGCGTCCGGGACAGTTCAAAAAGGTGGGGAACGTCGCGGGAGACACGACGTTCGTCGAACCCGATCTCGTACGTGGAACACTTCGTCAGGGCTTCGACATCGCCCGCAGCCTCGGGGAACCCTTTCATCGGTCCGCCGCGATGATGTTCCTCCTTTCGGAGGTCCATCCGTTCGACGACGGCAACGGCCGAATCGCTCGCGCCTTCATGAATGCGGAACTGATCAGCGGACAGCAGCGGCGCATTCTCATTCCTATCGTATATCGAAACGATTACCTGACGGGATTGCGCGTCCTCACGCGCCAGGGGCATCCGGTTCCCCTGATTCAGGTACTCGATTTCGCCCAGAAGTACACGGCGGCGATCGACTTTGCGGATTACGATCGCGCCCTGGCGACGCTGCGGGCGACCAACGCGCTTGAGGAGCCGCGGTCTGACGTCAAGCTGCGCATGCCGCAGATCCCACACGAAGACGTCGAAGTCTGACATTGAGGTAAAGAACGAACTCCGGGAAGAGCATCAGGGACGTCAGTCGACCTCTCGACGGTCGAGGTACGGCAAGCGGCATGGGCAGCACGAGGGGCTCAATGCCAATCGGCGGGACGGCCGCCGCTGCCGCCGCTGCTGCCGCTGCTGCTGCTGCTCGTGCTCGTGCGCTCAATCTGCTCCAGGCTGCACACGTTCATCGTGACGCTGATGGTCATGAGCACGATGCTGATCGTGATGCCATACCGAGCGTGACGTCGCATTTGCCGGGGACAGCGAGCGCCGCGGCCAGACGGGCGTGACCCGCTTGCCTGCGAAGGTCTTGAAGTCACGCACCTCATTTTCGATGAAGTGCACGTGCTGATCCTGGAAGTCGAAGTCGCGAACGAGCAATCCATTCAGCTCCTCGAGACGGCAGCCAGTGTAATACAGCACGTAGGCCTGCTCGACCGCCCAGGGGTTCTTGGCTGAAGGCAATACGTTCTCGAGTAGGCCGGCCACCTCGGTCCGCATGAGGAAGCCGTCTGCATCGAGCGCGCTTCCACGACGAGGCGACGGCACATCCGGGTGCTCGTTGATTGGGTTCTCCTTCATGTAGCGCTCGAAGCGCGCGCGTTGGAAGATGCCCGACAGCTTCATCAGGAGCCGACGCGCTGTATCGGGCGACATCAGCGTGCCCTTCTTCGTCGTCGCCACCGTCATGGTGTCGAGCTCCATTTCACACGGCGTGCGAAGCCGGTCGACAATTGCGATGTCGAGAGCTTTCACGACAAGTTCCGCGACGAGTGCCTGAGTACTCATCGGTTCCTCGGTCTCCCTGACGCGCGCCGTCTGATCGAGGCATGGCAGGAAGACGACAACGCCGTCCGACCGCACACCGCGCTCGGCGGACGCACTCCCCACGAGTATCGGATGATGCTTGAGGAGAACGACGAGATCGAGTCAGCTCTTTCCATCCCAGCCTAACGGGCTCCCTGGCTCCGCATTGGGGAGCACGTCCGCGCGATACCCCTTCGTGAAGTTGGCGACCGACCAGCAGTTCGACAGGCTTGCCAATGAGGCGTGCGATTCCCGGGCTCACGTAGCGAAACCGCCGCTCTTGGTCGAGCATGAGGCATCTTTCCACTCCGTAGTTCACGTCGTCGAGCAACTTCGCGGGCGCTGACGATGCGAGTTTGGGTGGCTGCACTTCGTGGGAGGGTGGCGCGGGCGGGCTATGAGCGTTCGCGCTCGCCCCCGACTTCGACGGCCGCGATGGGGTCCTCGGTCAGGTGAGAGGACAGTGCAGGCAACACGGTGTCGCCAGTCCGCCGGCTGTCAACGTGTCTCGTCACGCGTGTGAATCCGACCAGTTGGCCCTCTGCTTCACAAATCGCGCGCACTGAGGACGAGACCCGAAATCGCGTGCCGTCGCGACGAACGCGCCAGCCCTCGAAGCTGTAACAGCCGTAGCGTTCTGCGAGCTCGATCTCGTCAAACGGCACGCCGCTCACGACGTCCTCCGGCGGATAGAACATCTCCACCGTCCGGCCCACCACGTCCTTCGCGGCATAGCCCTTCAATCGTTCAGCCCCTGCATTCCACGTCACGACCCGCCCGCGCGGATCGAGGAGGTAGACCGCTTCGTCGACCATCGCGTCTAGCAGCATTTGTAGATCGAATCTGGAGGAGACATGGCTGTCGGGCGTCGAGGTCATATCACCTGCCCGCTGGTCTCGTCAACGCGCGCAACCACCGGCGTCGGGACGTACAGCTCGTCCGCCGTGACCGGCCGCATCATGACGTCCACTCCGAGCCACACGACTTTTGAGAACGGATAGAGGATGACCATGCATACTCCCAGCAGGATGGGAATGACGTACCCCAGCATGTCCCATGGGATGTCCGGGCCCGAAAAGGCGATGATGGAGAAGAGCGCGACCATGAACAGTGTCGCGCCGATCATGAAGTTGAAGAACATCGCCCCCATGAAGTAGTTGTCGTCGCTTCGCTCATACCGAAAGCCGCACGCGAGGCACCGATCGCGAACGCCGGCCCTCCGATTGAGCACTGGTCCTCCCCCGCAATGCGGGCAGCGCAAGCGGAGCACACGTCCGAGCAAACGGAAAGCGTGACCGGTACTTGGAAACTGTAGTGGCGTGTCCGTCGACCGACTGCCGGACGGAGGCTCGCTCGTGGACCATTCAGAGTGTGCTGGCATGATGACCTGGCTGCGGGACGAAAAGTCGCTGCTCGTGGTGCGGATGCCGGGAACGACCCCAAATCCACGAGTGGAGGCAGCCCTGCGAGGGCTTATTGGCCACACGTTCAATATAACGCCTTCCTCTCGAAGCGGTAGTTCAGCGTGCAACAACACGTGAACTGCTCAGATCGCTCGCGTGCCGAGCTGTCCGAGCAGCCCTTGGGCCGCGGCCAGGAACTCCGCCATGTCGAAATGTTGCGGGTCGAGCATCGACTGCACCGCGCACCCCTTGATGAAGCTCACGGCAACCGCGGCCAGACCTTCCGGAGTGACGTGCGCGAACCGCTCCCGCTCCGCTTCGAGGACCTCTTCCGCCATGGGCCGGAATGCCTGGCGATACCGATCCAGCTCCGTCTGCATGCGCGCGCTGATCTCCGGATGCTGGAACCCCTGGATCCAGAACTCGAAGAAGAGGCGGATTCGACGGGGCTCGCTCGCGAGGCGATTCATCTCGCGCTGTAGGAGGAGGAGCAGCCGGTCCAGCGGATCGCGGACGGCCGCGATCTCTTCGGTGATGTGGAGTACTGTCGTGGTCGCGAGCACGTACTCCAGCAACGCGACGACCAGTTGATCCTTCGACTTGAAATGGAACAGCACGAGCCCGCTGCTCACGCCCGCCTCGGCCGCGACGAGCCGTACGGTGACGGACTCCAGCCCGGCGCGAGACGCCACCCCATATGCCGCGCGCAGAATCTGGCCGCGACGTTCCACCTCAGACGCTTTCTGCCCCGGCATCGGGTAACCTCCTGTTGGTCATCGGTTCACTCCAAGAAAGCTACGAGCGGTGATCGCCTTCACAGTCTGAGCCTATCGTCGACCTGGACTGACAAGAGCGACGCACACTCAGTCGCGGGTGAGGTCAGCGGGCTCGGGTCTTCTCGATCAGCGCAATCCGTTTGAGAAGCGCGTCGCAATCAGCGCCTGCAGCGAGGAGTCGCCCCAAGGCATCGTCTCGCAACGCAACGCCGACGCGCGCCAGTACTCGCAGGTGCACCGTCGGCGACGGACTGAGCACGAGAAAGAGCGCGTGCACCGCCAGCTGATCGAGCGCTCCGAAATCCACTCCGTCCCTGAGCAGACAGAGGGTCACGGAGGGTTCGGCGACGGTGAGCAGGGTGCGATTGCGAAGATGCGGGATCGCGATTCCGCCACCGATCGCCGTCGTGCCCAGCGCTTCACGCGCCATGAGTTCCTGAAACACGACTCGGCGACCGGATTCGTCCAGCATCGGAAGGCGCATGACGAGCTCACGAAGCACATTCCGCTTGCTCGTTCCGGCGACGTCGTGATAGATCCCGCCGGCTCGAAGCAACTCGCACAGCGAGGCCGAGGCGCTCATGGACCCCAGTGATGAGCATGTGCGCGTGCTCGGTAGCG
>JAJAYP010000199.1 GCA_026786185.1 Gemmatimonadaceae bacterium | reverse complement strand
GCGCGAGCGGGAGCTCGCGCGCGCCGCCGCATCCCCTCCCTGATGCCTACACGCGTCCAGCTGGCTCGCCATGTCGCACTATGTGTCGCCGCGCTCATGGTTGTGCCGGCGGTCCAGGCGCAGCGGCTGCTCATCCCGATGGACGACGGCCAGACGAATCACCTGAAGGCGTACGGACTCACGTACAACGCCATGAAGACCGGTGCGCAATCGGAGTGGCTCCTCAACTATCGCGGCGGCGCGTTCCTGCTGCCCGACACGCCGGAGCTGCGGCGTCGTGCTGCGCTGGACGGTATTGCGACCGAGCCCTTGAACGATGCGACACTCGCCGGCGTGCGGCGAGAGATGGCCGGCGGCAACATGGAAAGCGTGCCGCTGGAGAAGGCGCCGCGCATCGCCGTCTACACGCCGCCGGATGCGCAGCCCTGGGACGACGCCGTCACGCTCGCCCTCAAGTACGCCGGCATCGAGTTCACCGCGATCTACGACGAGCAGGTGGAGCAGGGCGAGCTCACGAAGTACGACTGGCTGCACCTGCATCACGAGGATTTCACCGGTCAGTTCAACAAGTTTCATCTGGGATATCGCGACGCCCCCTGGTTCCGCGAAGCCGTGGCGAGAAACGCGGGCGCGGCGCGTCGACTTGGTTTCGCCAGCGTGCCCGCGCTCAAGAAGGCCGTGTCGGAGCGGATCCGTCAGTTCGTGGAGCGCGGTGGCTTCCTGTTCGCGATGTGCGGCGCGACGGAGACACTCGAGATGGCGATCGCCGGACGCGACGTCGACCTGGCGGGCGAGTTCGCCGATGGCAGCCCGATGGATCCCGACGCCGACGCGCGCATGCAGTGGAGCCGATCGCTCGCCTTCAAGGACGCGCACCTGGAGCACTCGCCCTTCGTCAACGCGATGAGCGACATCGACGGTCATCAGGTCAACGTACCGGGCCGCCGGCAGCCGCTCGGCACCTTCACCCTGTTCAACTTCTCGGCGAAGTTCGACCCGGTTCCGAGCATGCTGGTGCAGAATCACCGCGCCGTGCTGAGCGACTTCTACGGCGTCACGACGTCGTTCACGAAGGCGACGCTCAAGAGCGGCGACGTCGTGCTGGCCACGGAGGAGGGCGCGCCGTGGGTGAAGTACATCCATGGTGATTACGGCAAGGGCACCTGGACCTACCTCGGTGGGCACGATCCCGAGGATCCGCAGCACGCGATCGGGAATCCGCACACCGATCTGTCGCTGCACACGAGCAGCCCCGGCTACCGGCTGATCCTCAACAACGTGCTGTTTCCGGCCGCGAAGAAGAAGCCGCTGAAGACGTAGGGCACCAGCGGTCGCGGACCCGCTTTCGGTGTATCTTCAGGGGTGCCTCGCCCCGCGCCAAAGCCCCCTGTTTCCACGCGTATCGCGCCGGCCGCGTCGGCCGCCATGCGTGCGGCCGTCCGCCTCGCGGGTGGTCGCGAAGTGTGCTTCGTCTCCACGCTCGATGAGGAGGGCACGGTGCAGACCGCGCGCGTCGTGGCGCGTGGCGACGTGTCGAGCGTGCTCGCGCTCCCCGGCTTCGCCCGTCGAGGCGAGATGCTGCTGCACAACCATCCGTCCGGTCTGCTCGAGCCATCAGGTGCCGACTACGACGTCGCGGTGCGGATGCACGACGACGGCATCGGGTTCGGCATCATCGACAACGAGGCGCGTGCGCTCTACGTCGTCGTCGAGGTACCGCGCGCCGACACGCGGACGCGAATCGATCCGGCTGCCGTGGCGCACGATCTCGGACCCGGCGGAGCCGTCGCGCTCGAGCACGCGCGGTATGAGGATCGGGAGAGCCAGCGCGAGATGGCGGCGACCATCGCGCGCATCTACAACGACGGTGGCGTCGGACTGCTGGAGGCGGGCACCGGTGTCGGCAAGTCGCTCGGCTATCTGGTCCCGGCGCTGCGGTGGGCGGCCGCGAACGGGGAGCGCACCATCGTTTCCACGAACACGATCAACCTGCAGGAACAGCTCGTCGGCAAGGATCTGCCATTTCTCGCCCGCGCGCTCGGTGACCAACGGGTGCGTTTCGCACTGCTGAAGGGGTGGCGCAACTACCTCTGCCGCGCGCGGCTGGAGCAGGCCACGGGCGGCGCGGCGCAACTGTTCGACGACGGCATGGCGGCGGAGCTGGCGTCGTTGCGGGCGTGGGCCGACGGGACGTCGGACGGATCGCTCGCCGACCTGCCGACGCCTCCGCGCCCCGAGGTGTGGGATGAGGTGTCGGCCGAAGGCGATCTGTGCACACGGATGAAGTGCGCGCACTTCGACGCGTGCTTCGTTTTCAAGGCGCGGCGCGCGGCCGCGGAAGCCGACGTCATCGTCGTCAACCATCATCTCCTGCTCGCCGACCTGGCGGTGCGTCGCGTCGCGCAGAACTGGGACGACGCGGCCGTGCTGCCCGCGTATGGGCGCCTCATCGTCGACGAAGGGCACCACCTGGAGGATGCGGCCGCGACGCATCTCGGCGCCACCGTCACGCGCCGCGGCTTATTGCGGCTCGTCAATCGGCTCGACCGCCGCGGGAAGGGTCTGCTCCCCGCTCTCGCCACCAGACTGTCGGCGAGCCGCGCCCTGCTCAGCACCGCGAGCCTCGACCTCGTGGAGGCGCGACTGGCGCCCGCGGTGGAGGGACTTCGCGACAAGAGTGCGCTGCTGTTCGACCTGCTCGACATCTTCTTGCAGGAGGAGGGTCAGCTCGTCGTGCGGCTGTCCCATGCATTCGCCACGCATCGCATCTGGGCGGCCGGGCTGACCGTCGTGCTCGACGACACGCTCGCCGCGGTCGAGCTCCTCGGCGAGGGGCTGCGTCTCGTGCGCGAGCGCATCGAGGGAAGCACGGCGCTGGACGAGCAGCTCGCCCCGCTGCTCAACGAGATGCGCTCCGTCACGCGACGGCTGCAATCGGCGGGCGACGGCCTGCGTCGCGCGCTCGTGCCGCCCCCCGACGACGACAGCGTGCGCTGGGTGGAGGCGCGCGGGCGCGAGCGCAGTGTGGTGGTGTCGTCGGTGCCGCTCGACCTCGCGCCGATCCTGCGTGAGGATCTGTTCAAGCGGCTCGACAGCGTCATCGTCACGAGCGCGACGCTGACCGCATCGCGAGGCGATGTGGCCGCCGACGCACGACGGTTCGACTTCCTCGCGGCGCGACTCGGGCTCGACGATCCCGAGCTCACGCCCACCACCGCCGTCTTTCCATCACCGTTCGCGTACGAGACCCACTCGCTGCTCGCCATCCCCAGCGACGTCCCGGCGCCGAACGTCGACCCGGATGGTCATCGTGCCGGCATTACCCGCATCATTCTCGACGTCGCCGCCGCGTCGGATGGAGG
This sequence comes from Gemmatimonadaceae bacterium, assembly GCA_026786185.1. Taxonomy (GTDB): domain Bacteria; phylum Gemmatimonadota; class Gemmatimonadetes; order Gemmatimonadales; family Gemmatimonadaceae; genus AG11. Next base: position 8,183 of record JAJAYP010000199.1, on the reverse strand, counting down.
GCTGTTCGTCCTGTTCACGAGCCACCGCGAGGTGCGACAGTTGGCGAACGAGCTTCGGGCGCGCGGCACCGAGCGACGGTGGCCCCTGCTCGTGCACGGCGACGAGAGTCGCGACGCGCTGCTCGCGCGATTTCGCGAGTCGGGGCGCGCGATCCTGCTCGGGACCGCATCGTTCTGGGAAGGTGTCGACGTCCCAGGGCACGCGCTACGCGGCCTGGTGATCGCGAAGTTGCCGTTCCGCGTGCCGACCGACCCGATGACCGCCGCGCAGTGCGAGGCGATCGTCGCGCGTGGCGGAGATGCATTCGTCGAGTACATGCTTCCCCACGCGTCTCTGCGTCTCAAGCAGGGCTTCGGACGGCTCATTCGCACCGGCACCGATCGCGGTGTGGTGGTGATCGGAGATTCGCGTATCGTGACCAAGCGCTACGGACGCGGGCTGCTCGAGGCGCTCCCGCCGTCGCGTCGCGCGATTGGCCGGTGGGCCACGATCGCGCCGCTCGTCGCGGACTTCTTCGCGTGAGCGCACTGGCGGGCGTTGCGGGGCAGATGCGTGCGCTCCCTTCATTACTTTTCGAGCATGCCACCTCTCCAACCCAGCAAGATCGTGTGCGTCGGGCGCAACTACGCCGCGCACGCCAGGGAACTCGGCAACGACGTGCCGAGCGAGCCGTTGATCTTCCTCAAGCCGCCGTCGAGCCTCATCCGGACGGGAGAATCCATCCGGCTGCCAACGGTGTCCAAGCAGGTGGAGTACGAGGGAGAAATCGGAGTGGTGATCGGGTCCAGACTGCGCCGAGCCGGTCTGGCCGAGGCGCGGAGCGCCATTGCCGGCATCGTGGCGGCGAACGACGTTACGGCGCGCGATCTCCAGAAGTCGGATTCGCAGTGGACGCGCGCCAAGGGATTCGACACATTCTGTGCGGTCGGCGAGATGGCGGCGGCACCGGCGGATCTCGCGTCGCTCGTCGTGAGGACGCGCGTGAACGGGAAGGTGCGCCAGGAAGGGCGCTATACGAAGCTGGTGTTCGACATTCCCGCCGTACTCGTCTACATCTCCGCAGTGATGACCCTCGAGGCCGGTGACCTGGTCCTCACCGGCACACCCGAAGGCGTCGGGACCCTTCATCCCGGCGACGTGGTAGAAGTGGAGATCGACGGCCTGAGCCGAGTCAGCAACCCTGTCATCAGCGATTCCTAGTGCCCCCGTACGCGCCGCGCTTCGCCATCCTGCCCGAGTATCCGCTCGCGAAGATTCCGCAGAAAAAGCGGGAGCTGGTCGCGCGGGGCGTCGACGTCATCGACCTGGGCGCCGGCGACGCGGACCTCGATCCGCCGCGAGCCGTCGTCGAGCGGATGGCGCAGGCCGTTCGCGAGCCGGCCCTCGGTCGATACGGCTTCGGCATGGGACACGTGCCATATCGTGAAGCGGTGAGCGCGTGGATGCAGACCCGATTCGGCGTCCGCGCCGACCCGATGACGGAGATCGTTCCACTCATCGGATCCAAGGAAGGCATCTCGCATCTGGCGCTCGCGTATCTGGAGCCGGGCGCGGTGGGCATCATCCCGGAGCCGGGCTACAACGCCTACCAGGGCGGCACGCTGCTCGGCAGCGGCGAGCCCTATCGGTATGCGTTGCGGCCGCGCACGAATTTCCTCGTGGAGCTCGACGAGATTCCCGACGACGTCCTGCGCCGGACACGCATCCTGTATCTCAATTATCCCAACAATCCCACGGCGGCGATCGCGCCGGTGGACTATCTCGAGCGCGTGGTCCGGACATGCCGCGAGCGCGACATCCTGCTCGTGTACGACAATGCGTACAGCGAACTCGCGTTCGACGGCTATGTGCCGCCGAGCATCTTCGAGATCGAGGGCGCCCGCGAGGTGGCGATCGAGTTTCACTCGCTGTCGAAGACGTACAACATGACGGGATGGCGATGCGGATGGGCGGTGAGCCGCCCCGAGCTCGCGAACACGCTCGCCAAGGTGAAGTCGTTCGTCGACACGGGGCAATTCATGGCCATTCAGGCGGCCGGCGTCGCTGCACTGGAGAGCTGGGCTGACTTCGTGCCCGGGAACGTGGCGGTGTTCAAGGAGCGCCGTGATGCGGCCGTGTCAGCATTTCGGCAGGCCGGCTTCGAGTGCGACGTGCCCCGCGCGACGATGTATCTGTGGATCAAATTGCCGGAGGGCGTGCCGTCGGCGCCGTTCGCCGACCGGTTGCTCGACGAGGAGGGCGTGGTCGTGATGGGCGGCTCGGCGTTCGGCGCTGGGGGTGAGGGATTCTTTCGCATCTCGTTCGTGACGTCGCCCGCGCGCATTGCCGAGGCGGCTCGCCGAGCGGGCAGGCTCCTGGGCACGATGGCCGCGGTGGGCGTCTCGTGAGGGCGATGCGCCGTCCGTCCGGGTCGCTGCTGTTTTCGCTCGGCCTGCATGGCGCGATCGCGTTGGCGCTCGCCAACGCGGCATTCCACTACGATTTTTCCTCGAGCGGCATCAGGCGGCCACCGCCAACCGTCGAGAAGATCACCTACGTGAGAGTGGCCCCGTCTGGTGGCGCATCGGGGGGACGCGGCGCATCGGCACCGGCGAAGTCCGTCGTGCCACAGCGCGGGCTGGTTGCGCCGGCGCGCGTGCCGGCGCGGATCACGCCGGCTGCGCCGCCCGCGAGCGGGACGCCGGGCGGAACGGTGGACGGCACCGGCGTGGGCGGAGGGATGGGCGCCGCCACGGGTGTCGTGCCGAACGACCCCGATCCGCGCCTGTCCACCGACGCGCATCAGTTCATTCCGATGCCGAAGACGCACGGTCAGTGGGTGGACAGCACCGTGCGCGCGCTCGTCTTCGCCTTCAACGATTCAGTCACGAAGGCGGCGGCCCTGGCCGGTCGCAAGCCCGGTGACTGGACGTACGCGAAGGGCGACCAGAAGTGGGGCATCGACGGGAACAAGATCTATCTCGGGAAGTTCTCCATCCCCAGCGCCGTCCTCGCGGCACTCCCGCTACGCATTCAGGGAAATCCGGGCGAGACCATCGCCGATCGCCTCGTGACGACGCGTCGCGGCGAGGTGCTCGAACACGCGCAGTCGCAGTACCACAGCGTCGAGTTCAAGAGCGCGGTGAAGCGGATTCGCGAGCGCAAGGATCGCGAGCGGCGCGAGCGCCTGATCGCGGAAGGCAAGGCGGGGCAGGAGTAGCTTCGCTCAGCGAGCCGGGTAGCCCCGCACCGCGGGGCAGAAGTCTCCCCGCCCGCGGCCGTCAGCTCACCAGTTCCGCATCCGCGGTCGTGGGAAGAATGGGCTGCATGGTGGATTCCATGAATGGACGGAACACCCCGCAGACGACGCCCAGCACCGCGAAATCGTCCCTGGGGCCCACCTCGATCGCCCGCTCGCTCTCGTTCGCCGGCTCGAGCACGACCGTGCCGCCCTTGTGCGTGAGCGTCTTGATGGTCGCGTCTTCTCCGAGACGCGCCGCGACGATGTCGCCGTCCTTGGCGCGCGTGGACGGAGAGATGAGGACGTAATCGCTCTCGAAAATGCCGCGTCCGATCATGGAGTCGCCCTTGATCCGCAGGAAGAAGACATCGTCCGTCGGCAGAAAGCGGCGATCCATGGTGAGATACCCGACGCGATGGTCGGGGATGAGGGCCGGCTCACCCGCATGCACGCGACCGTAGTACGGAACGGGCTGCGTGCTCGACTGGTTGCCGTAGCCGACGATGCGCACCCCGCGCGAGCGCGACTGGTCGCGCTCGATGTAGCCCTTGACCGAGAGCGCGCCGAGCAGATCGGACACCGTCTTGGTCGACTTGATGCGAAACTTCTTCGCGATCTCGCGAATGCTGGGCTGGTAGGTGTTCTCCGACAGGAAATCGATCAGGTAGTGGTAGACCCGCCGTTCCAGTGGAGTGAGTGGCTCTGTCATGCATCCTCACCAGCGTCGCTGGCATGTATGCGGCGGGGCTCCGGTGCGGGAGCACCCCGATCTCCGCTGACTTCTGTCGCTAATGTAGCGGCAAACCCTATTGCCGCAAGCATCGCGCTCCTGCGCACCGGCGCGATATCGTGCCGGATTCAGGCCTGTTCGTCAGAGAGATGGACGACAGCCGACTGGATTCGCGCGAGCGATCGTTCGCGCCCGAGCATCGCGAGCACATCGAAGATGCCGGGGCTCACGCTGAGGCCCGTGAGCGCCACACGCAGCGGCTGGAAGATGCGGCCGGCCTTGTCGCCGAATCCGGAGCGTTCGGCGAGCGCTCGAAGCGCGCCCTCCATCCCCTCCACGTCCCACGACGGCAGGGCCGCGAGGGCGTCCCGTGCGCCAGCGAGCAACCCCCTCGTCGACGGACGGTCCTTCCACTGCTTCGCCTCGGCCTCCGCGTCGTAGCCGATCTCATCGCGAAAGAACGGTTCGGCCTGGCGCACGATGTCGTCCGTGGTGCGCGCGCGCACCTTGAGCAGCTCGAGCAACGCATGGTACCAGGCTTCTCGATCGGCCAGCTCCGCTGCCGACGTGAGTCCGGCACGCTCGAGTGCCGGCCCGACGATGAGCGCCAGCTCGTCCACTGGCGCCAGACTGAGGTGCTGCCCGTTCATCCACTCCAGCTTCTTCGGATCGAAGATCGCCGCCTTGCGCTGCAGACCGTCGGTATCGAACAGTTCCCGCATCCGCGCGAGCGACATCACCTCGATGTCGTGGCCCGGCGACCAGCCCAGCAACGCGAGAAAGTTGAGCATGGCACCCGGGAGGATACCGAGGTGCTGGTAGTCGCTCACCGCAGTGGCACCGTGCCGCTTGCTGAGCTTCTTGCCGTCCAGGCCATGGATCATCGGCAGGTGCGCGAACTGCGGCAGCGGCGATCCGAGCGCCCGATAGAGCAGAATCTGCTTCGGGGTGTTGGAGATGTGATCGTCGCCACGCATGACGAGCGTGATCTGCATGAAGATGTCATCGCTCACGACGGCCATGTTGTAGATGGGCGTGCCGTCACCGCGCAGGATGATGAAGTCCTCGATGTCCTTGTTGGGAAACGCGATCTCGCCGTGCACGAGGTCGTCCCACGACGTGGTCCCCTCCGGGACGCGGAACCGAAGGGTGGACGGAACGCCTGCGGTCACGCGACGCTCGATCTCGGACGAGTCCAATCGATCGCACCGGCGATCGTACTTGAAGCTTTCCTTGCTCGCCTCCGCCGCAGCGCGGCGCTCCGCGAGTTCCGCCTGCGTGCAGAAGCAGCGATACGCGGTGCCATGTGCGAGCATCGCGTACGCGTCCTCGCGATTGCGACCGACGTTGGCTCCCTGATAGACGACGTCTTCATCCCACAGGAGGCCCAGCCACTGGAGTCCATCGAAGATGGCGCGGGTGCTTTCGTCCGTAGACCGCGCCTTGTCGGTGTCCTCGATGCGCAGCAGGAACTGCCCGCCGAATTTCCTGGCGTAGAGCCAGTTGAACAGCGCCGTCCGGGCGCCGCCCACGTGCAGATATCCGGTGGGCGAGGGAGCGAAGCGGAGACGGGGGACGGAGGCAGCCATGATGGGTTCGAGCGGGTGACAAGCACGAAGGCCCGCCGCGGCTGCGACGGGCCTTCGGAGCGGAGAGAGAGGGATTCGAACCCTCGATAGAGGTTGACCCCCTATGTCGGTTTAGCAAACCGGTGCCTTCAGCCTCTCGGCCATCTCTCCAGAGGCGGCGCGCGCGGTGCGGCCAGGGCGGAATCTAACTGTTCGCGCGCGACCGGAGCAAGCCGCGCCAACACTCGGGCACCGGCGCGTGACGACCCACGCAGGGCAGGCGTCGAAGCGGAGCATGCTCTTCTTCCTCTGTGTCATCTTCGTGCTGTCGGGCGCCGCGGGGCTCGTGTACGAGTCCATCTGGACGCGATACCTCGGGCTGTTCGTCGGACACGGGGCGTACGCGCAGGTCCTCGTGCTCGTCATCTTTCTCGGCGGCATGTCGAACGACGTGCGGGGTCAGCTCCTCACGGCGTGGATCGTGGCGGCCGAACGCGGCTCGCCAACACTGCGGTCGTCGACCCGATGACGATGGTCAGTGCGCGAAGTACTGTGTGAGGAACTGTCGGACGGCGCGTGAGTGGCGGTCGTCGGCCGCCGCGCCGAGAGTGGACGTCGGCACGACGCGTGGCGAGTGGCAACTCGAGAGCCGCAGCGCGCTGAGCATCCGTTCAGGCACCAGCCCCTGCCGCATGGTTTCCACCGCAGCCGCCTGTGAAGAGATCACAAGCGCCGGCCCACCGATGCCATGTCGTACGTAGCTGTCCAGTCGCCGACAGAAGTCGCCGAACACTGGCGTATCTGCCAATCGCGCCGATTCGAGAAGCGCGTCGGCGGGCCGGTAGGTCGAGGTCATTGATGAGCCTTGCATGTATGCTAGCCGACGCACACGCGAGAAGCGTAGATGGGTCACGAAGACCGAGCGGCCGGAACTGTGACTTGGCGCCATGGCGCGCGTCGGACGAGTGATGCGAGCGGAGGGCCAGGGACTCGAACCCTGAAGTCCTTGCGGACGCCGGTTTTCAAGACCGGTGCAATAGCCATTCTGCCAACCCTCCGGGGGGCGTTGGAACATCGCCACCGGCAAATGGGCGCGCAATGCGAACCGGTCCCGCGTCAGCTCACGAACACCACGTCACCGTCCGCGTCCAACCCGAGCTCCTGTTCGCGGCCACACACGCCGCAGAGCATCGTGGCGATCCAGATGGCAGAGAGCTCGTCGCGAATGGAGTCGGGCGCCGGCTTCACGACGAGCTTCTTGTACGTGTATTCCCCGCACGTTTCGCAGCCATGGCCGCGAGCGATGCGCCCGGCTCGCTCGCGGGAAATGCTCGTGGACAAGGTCAGCGATCCGGGCGCAGGGGATCGATGCCGGACGGCAGTTGAGCGAGTGTTGGGGGCGGTGGAGGCGCATGGCTGACGGCTGGTGACGGCGGCGTCGGCCGGTTCGAGCTACGCGCGAGGAGCTCGCGCAATCCGCCCACCGCTCCCATCACGCCCGTCGCCTCGGCAGGGAGGAAGATGGTCGTGCCCGCGCCCTCCGTCATCTTCGGCAGTGCCTCGAGATACTTCAGGCTGAGCAGGTACATCGCCGCCTGCCCCTCCGGCAGCGACTTGGCGATGCGCTCGAGCGCCTCCGCTTCGGCGTCGGCCATTGTCAGGCGCGCGGTCGCGAGACCCTGCGCGCGCAGGATCGCGGCGTCCTTCTCTCCTTCGGCACGACGAACCTGGGACTCGCGCACGCCTTCCGCTTCGAGTATGGCCGCGCGCTTGCCCGCCTCGGCGTTGGTCACCGCGGCCCGTCGCTCGCGCTCGGCGCGCATCTGGAGCTCCATCGACTGCTGGATGTCGCGTGGCGGCTCGATTGCCTGGAGCTCGACCCGGGTGAGATCCACGCCCCAGCCGATGGCCGCTTCCTCGATCACCTCCCGCATGCGCGTGTTGATGGCATCGCGGCTCGCGAGCGTGGAGTCCAGCTCCATCTCGCCGACGATATTGCGAAGCGTCGTCTTGGTGAGCGTCTCGAGCGCGTAGGGAAGGTTCTGCACGGCGTACGTCGCCTTCTGCGGGTCGGCGACCCGATAATACAGCACTGCGTCGATGTCGATCGTGACGTTGTCCTTGGTGATCACCGGCTGGCTCGGAAAATTGAGCACCTGCTCACGCAGGTCGATCCGGTTCGTCGAGCCCGCGGTGATTTTCTTCACTCCACCGACGGCGATCTCGAAGTAGCGCACGTCGATCGACTTCGGACGCTCGACGTAGGGGATGAGCACGTTCAATCCCGAGCGCGCCACGCGGTTGAAGCGGCCCAGCCGCTCGATCACCATGACTTCGGCTTGTCCGATGACCTTGAACGATGCGCGGGCGAGTGCGACCAGCGCGGCGACGACGAACACTAGAACGGCGATACCCATGAGTACTCCGATGATGATCGCATGATCATACCGCGACGCCGGGAACCCGGCAACGATCCGCGCTGAGTGAGGCGCTTAGCGCGCGAGCAAGAAAGATACGGCGGTGGGCGCGGCGACCGCGGCCACCCCCCCCCCCCCCAAGCCCCCCACCGAACTACCCCCAGCCCGGCCCCCGAACTAAGCCACCCCCCCCCCACCGGCGGACATTAGCGCCCCACCCCCCACCGCACCCACCAACCAAGTGGGG
>JAJAYP010000198.1 GCA_026786185.1 Gemmatimonadaceae bacterium | reverse complement strand
CCGCAAGGACAAGTGGGGGTTGCCGGTGTTGAAGATCGACTGCGCCACCGGCGAGAACGAGCGGCTCATGCGGAAGGACATGATGTCGGACATGGCCGAGATGATGAGCGCCGCCGGTGTGAAGAACGTGTCCACCTTCGATAACGGCTACTTCCCTGGCATGGGGATTCACGAGATGGGCACGGCGCGCATGGGCCGCGATCCGAAGTCATCGGTGCTCAACGCGAACAATCAGGTGTGGGACGCGCCGAACGTGTTCGTCACCGACGGGTCGTGCATGGCGTCGACCGCGTGCCAGAATCCATCGCTCACGTACATGGCACTGACGGCGCGCGCCGCGGAGTTCGCGGTTCGGGAGTTGAAGCGGCGAAACCTGTGAAAGCCGCAGCGATCACGATGCCGTTTCCAGCACGCATCGACTTGGCCCACTGCACACTGCGCGCATGGCGGAAGGACGACGCACCCGCGCTCGCCATGACACTCGCGGAGAACGACGCGCATCTTCGCGCGTGGACGCCGTGGGTGGTGGATGGCCGGACTCCGGGTCAATCGCTCGAAGATCGACTCGCACGACATGGGCAGGATTTCGTCGCGGGCCGCGAGTGGGTCTACGGAATCTTCACTCGCGACGAGACGGAGGTGCTGGGCGGGTGCGGGCTCTACGGTCGCGTGGGCCCGACGGCGCTCGAGATCGGGTACTGGCTATCGGCGGGAAGCACGGGCCAGGGACTGGCGACGGAATCCGCGTCCGCGCTCACCGCACTCGCCTTTTCCAATCCGCAGATCGAGCGCGTCGAGATCCACTGCGATCCGCGCAATGCAGCCAGCGTGCGAATCCCGCAGCGACTGGGGTACCGGATCGAGACGACGGCGAACGGCGAGCTCGGCGAGCCCGGTGCCTGGCCGGGAGTCGTGGACATCTGGACGCTGACGCGCGGTCTGTACATGCAGCAGAGGAACTGACATCCACGGAATGTACATCCCTCTGCCGCTTCAGTTGCTGGCCGGCGCGGTGCTGATGGGCGGAGTGCTCGGTATCTGGCGCGCGCGCGGACCTGGCCCGACGGGCATCGAGACATCTTGTCGCGCCAGTACCCCGGAAGCGATTGGCAGGGGGACCGCCGGCGGCGGATCGCCATGCCGAACGTCACCACAGGAGAAACGCGCATCCTGCCGTACACCGTGGAGGTGCGACTCCTGTACGCGAGCTCGAGCATCCTGGCTGCACCCGCCGTGAATGGCGAGCTGGCGGTCGTGGATCGCTCGGCGAGCTACTTCGGGGGCGGCTGGTGGCTGGCGGGGCTGGAACAGCTATCGCGGCAGAGCGACGGCTCTGCGCTGTGGGTGGCTGGCGATGGAAGCACGCGCAAGTACGTGGCGCAGGGCACAGCGGGTTCGGACACGGTGTTCCTCGCGTCCGCCTTCACCAGCCCGGACACGCTGTTGCGCCGTGCCGATGGAAAGTATCAGCGGCAGGCCGGCAATGGGCTGTTCGTGGAGTTCAGCAGCGCAGGGCTGCACCAGAAGACCGTGAACCGGCAGGGATACGCGACCGTCTTCAACTACGATGGGAGCGGTCACCTGAGCACCCTTCAGCTCCCGCCCGTGCAGGCCGGCGGTAGTCCGGCGCACACCTACTCGTTCGTCTACAACGCTGCCTCGACGCTGCTGGACAACGTCGTTGCTCCCTCCGTGGATGGCATGACGCGAACGGTGGCGCTTGGACGGGACGGTACGACGGCGCGGGTGCTGTCCATCACCGAGCTGCTCGGCGGCTCCACCTACAAGGTGATGTTCGACACCCAGCCCGGACTGGTGTATGGCGCACGTACCGACCGGCGCGGCGTGCGCACCAGCGTCGCGTACGAGGCCTCCTCGTCACGCGTGGCCCGCTTCAACACGGCGACGGGGGTGGACACAATTACCGTGGAGCATCGCTTTCGCACAGCGGACAGTGTGGTGACGGCGGTAGTTTCTCAACCCCTGGACTCCGCCTACTCCCGCTACGATGGCCCGCGCCCGCTGCCCGTGAGCGACGTGTCGAAGTTCTGGCTCGACCGCTTCGGGGCTCCGCAGCGCATCGTAAACGCATTGAATGAGGAAACGCGAATCGAGCGGGGAGATCCGCGCTTCCCCGGGCTCGTCACGGAGACGCGCGGATCTGCGCCGAAGAACTTCACGACGTGGGCGAGCTACGATGCCCGCGGCAACCTGCGCACATCGACGCAGGCCAGCCCGCATGACGACGGGGTCGATGCCACGACGACGTATGCGTGGCACCCGAAGTGGACCATGGTGACGCAGGTCATGCAGCCGGAGGGCGAGGTCACGAACATCGCTTACAGCGACAGCGGCGATCGGCTCTGGCAGGAGGACGGGCGTGGGGCCACGAGCCGCGTGAAATTCGAGTACTACCCGAGCACTGACGCGGCGACGGGCGCGATGGCGAGGATGCTCGGCAAGATCGTGCTGCCCACCACCGCAACGCTGGCATCGACCAGCTCTCGCATCCGTTACGACGTACTTGGCAACGTGGATACGACGTGGACGCTGGGTGGCACGTGGAGCGCAGCCACGCAAGACGCGATCGGGCGGACGATCACGACCGCAACGCAGATCTCCGATGCCGGGAACGCGGCAGAGTCCACAACATCCTACGACCTGTCGGACCGAGTGACGCGGCAGATCAGCGTCGGACCGGCAATGAACGGAGCGCCGCGGCAGACGGTCACGGTCGAGAGCTACTACGATCCCGAGGGGCGACTGGACAGCCTGGCGCGGAGCCAGGGGCCGGAGGATTTGCGGAGCTACAACTCGCGAGGCTTCCCGGCGCTGGGGCGGATGGTCACGCTGTATGGCTATGACAATCTTGGGCGGAAGGTGGCGGAGATCGCCCCGGACTCCACGCGTGAGATTGCCATCGACAATCCGGTGGACTCCACCTTCCATGATCGCGCCGGGAACGTCGTCAGCGTACGTACGCGACGATTCGACAGCGTCGGGAGCCCCGACACGACTCATCACATGATTCAGATGACGTACGACGCGCTGAACCGGCTCAAGACGCGCACCGTGCCGGACGCGAAGTATCGCGCGCGCGTCGACGGGTATGCGAAGCAAGACGCGGGGAACCAGGAGTCGATATACGCCTACAACACGCCGTATCCTCGTTTTCCGAACAACTCCTACGCGGCCGCAAATGCTCAGCAGGCGCCTGCCTATCCGGCATGGGGTGGCTATACGGTGGGAGGCTACACGGCGACGTATGACTACGATGCGGCTGGAAACATGACGGTCGCCAACAATCAGGACGCGCGTGTATGGCGGCAGTACTACGCCAACGGACAGCTTCAGTACGACTCACTGCACATTCAAAGCCTGGAGCGCAACGCGGATCGCGGGTACGGACTGGAGT
>JAJAYP010000197.1 GCA_026786185.1 Gemmatimonadaceae bacterium | reverse complement strand
TACGATCGGGCGAAGGCAGTGCTGAGCGAGAATCTCGATCTGCTGCACACCCTCGCCTCCGCGCTGCTGGAGCGAGAGACGTTGACGGCCGAGGACATTCGCACGATTTCACGCGGTGAGGCGCTGCCTCCCAGGACGAGCGGACTGCCTCCGGTACCGGCCGCGATTCCCGCCGCGGTGCCCATTCCTCAGCCGCGGCGCAATCCGCCGCTGCTCGGTGGACCGGAGCCGTCGCCGGCGTGACGACGCGTCGGCACTCCGACGCATTCGATTCGAGAATCGTGACTGGCGGGAGCGCACTGGCGCTTCCGCCCGTTCGTCATGATGGCCGACACGGGCGACGGGCGAAGAACGTCCTCGTTATCTTCCCGCCATGTCCGCTCCCACCGTCTGGAAGATTCGTGGCCGCGAGCTGAGCCTGGAGCGGCCGCTGGTGATGGGCATCGTGAACGTGACGCCCGACAGCTTCAGCGACGGGGGGCGATACCTGTCCGTCGGCGCGGCGCTCGCGCATGCCGCCCGGCTGCTCGCCGAGGGCGCCGACATACTCGACGTGGGAGGCGAATCGACGCGTCCGCAGGGCGCCACGCCGGTGAGCGCCAGCGACGAGCTACGACGAATCCTGCCCGTGATCACGGCCCTCGCGGCGGAACGTCCGCACGTCGTCCTGTCGGTGGACACCGTGAAGTCGTCGGTCGCCGACGCGGCGCTCGCCGCGGGCGCCCACATCGTGAACGATGTCTCGGGGCTTCGGCTCGACGACGCGATGGCGCCGCTGTGCGCGGCTGCTGGAGCGGGGGTGGTCGTGATGCATTCGCGCGGCGCCGTGGGGGACATGTCGACGTTCGAGCACGCGACCTACGCCGGCGACTTCCTGGATGACATGCTCGAGGAGCTGTCGTACAGTGTCGGCATCGCCCGCCACGCCGGCGTAGCGCGCGAGTCGATCGCGGTCGACCCGGGCATCGGGTTCGCGAAGCGCACCGAGCATTCCCTGCGCGCGCTCGCGTGTCTGGAGCGTCTCGCGGCCTGGGGCCCCCGGGGTGGGGGGGGGGCGGGGGCAAATCGTAGCCGGGGGCGCGCGCTGGGGGGGGGGCGGTGCGGCGCCCCCCGACTTCGGCAGCATCGGCGCGTCGGTCGTCGCCTTCGAGCGTGGCGCCCACATCCTGCGCGTGCACGACGTCGCCGGCACGCGACAGGCGCTCGACGTGGCTGCCGCCATTCGGGCCGCGGGACAGGAGTCGTGATCCAGACAGATCCCGCGCGCTGGCTGCACCCCGGATGGCGCGATGTCCTGCAGGTCGTGCTCATCGGCTACGCGTTCTATCGCCTCCTGCGCCTGTTCCACGGGCGGCGCACGCTCCACGTCGCCGTTGGGCTGGCCATCCTCCTCGGCGTCTACGCCCTGTCGGTCGTGTTCCAGCTGCCGTGGATCACCTTCCTTCTCGGCTTCGTGTTCGAGTACGGCGTGATCGCGCTGCTCGTGATCTTCGCGCCCGAGTTGCGAGCGGCGCTGGCGCACCTCGGGCGGGCGCGCTTTGCACGGGTGTTCCGGCAGATGGAAGACCGCGAGGTGGTGGAGGAGATCGTGGATGCGGTGGAGCGCCTCAGCCGGTCGGGCATCGGCGCGATCGTGGCGGTCGAGCGCGACGTGCCGCTGGACGAGTGGGCGGAGTCGGGATCGCCCATGGAGGCCAAGGTCTCGGCCGATCTGCTGCTCACCATCTTCACTCCGTATTCGCCGCTGCATGATGGCGCCGTCTTCATCCGGGGTGACCTGATCATCGCGGCGGGATGCATCCTGCCGCTCTCCCAGAAGCCCCTCGCCGATCGGGCGCTCGGCACGCGGCATCGCGCCGCGCTGGGCCTGAGCGACGAGAGCGATGCCCTCGTCATCGTCGTGAGCGAGGAGCGGTCGACCGTCTCCGTCGCGGAGCGCGGCCGGCTCTGGCGTGACCTGTCCACGGGTGAGTTGCGTGACTTGCTGGCGGGGCGAACGCCGGCTCGCGACGCAATTGCCGCCGCAGGGTCGCCAGCCTGAGCATTCGCATCGCGGCCAGCGGGGTGGGTACGGCGCTGCTCGTCTGCTACCTGCTGACGCTGGCGCCGGGAGTCACGTTCTGGGACGCGGGCGAGTTCATCGCTGCAGCGCACGGGCTCGGCATACCGCATCCCCCGGGCACGCCGCTCTACGTGACGCTGGGTCGGGCGTGGACTCTCGCACTGGCGCCCGTGGCCCATGCCGCGCGCGCAATGAATCTGCTCTCCGCCGTGAGCACGGCGCTCGCCGGAGCGATCATGGCGTGGCTGGTGGCCGACGAGGTGAGCGCGCGACCCGGCTCGGTGTGGGGCGCGGCCGCCGGTGCACTCTCGGCAGGACTGATGGCGACGGTGTGGGCGAACGCCACCGAAACGGAAGTCTACGCCGTATCGCTGCTGCACATGGTGCTCCTGCTCGCGTGCGCGGCGCGTGCCGGCGCACACGCGGGAGCCGCAGGGCGGCGATGGATGGCGTGCACGATCTACCTGATCGCGCTCGCACCCGCAGTACATCTCAGCGTACTCGTGGCCGTCCCGGCCGCGATCGCGCTCGCGGCGCGCGGACGCGACGGCATGTGGAGCGTGTCCCGTGCCCTCGTGCTCGGCGGCGCACTGCTGACCGCGGCCGGTATTGGCCGCGTGTCCCTCCCGCTCGTGCTACTCGGCGCTGGCCTCGTGCTCGCCGCCGGGCTGCCGACCTGGCTGACGGACGGCCCGCGAGAGGTCCGGCCGTGGCGCGACGGACTCGTGTCGCTGTCGCTCGCTGCGCTGGCAGCGAGCGCACTCCTCGTGATGCTCGTGCGCGCCCGTCACGATCCGGCGCTCAATCAGGGAAACCCCGCCACGCTTGCCGCGTTCACGGATGTCGTGGCGAGGCGCCAGTACAGCGTCGCCTCGCTCCTGCCGCGGCAGGCGCCGATCTGGCTGCAACTGGCGAACATCGCGCAGTACGCCGACTGGCAGGTTGGCCTGGGGTGGGGGCGCGGCATCTTCACCACACCCGTGCGGGTGTTGGCGACCGTGATGTTCGTGCTGCTCGGTGCGTTCGGTGCTCGTGCCCTGCGGCGCGATTCGGTGCGCATCGCCGACGCGCTGATGGTCCTGCTGCTGTGCGGCACGATCGGCGTGGCCGCCTACCTGAACCTCAAGGCGGGTACGTCGCTGGGATGGGGGGTGATTCCGGACAGCATGCCACACGAGGCGAGAGAGCGCGATTACTTCTTCGTCATCGGCTTCTGGGCGTGGGGATGCCTGGCCGGGTATGGAGGATTCGCCTTCGCGCGCGCGCGCCGCTGGCCCGCGTCCGTCGCGTTGTGCGTCGTCGCGCTTCCGCTCGTCGGCAACTGGCGCGCCGTCGATCGATCGCGCGAGCCGCGTGCGTCGGCGGCTCACCGATTCGCATCGGCACTGCTCGGCGATGCACCGCCGCGCGCCGTCCTCTTCGTCGCGGGGGACAACGACACCTATCCGTTGTGGTACGCGCAGCAGGCGGAGCGCCAGCGACCCGACATCACGCTCGTCACGGTGTCGCTCCTGCCGGCCGAGTGGTACCAGGCGGAACTGACACGTCGCAGTGGCCTGCGCTGGCGCGACGAGCTCATGGTGGCGCGGAAAACCGGCATCGCGCGACCGGCCTCGCGACTCGCGGATGCCGCACGTCGTGCAGGCCGACCCATCGTCGCGTCGCCCGCGTTGACGGCTGCCGAGCGCGCCCTGCTCGGCGGCGACTGGCGTCTGGAAGGAGTGCTCTATCGATCGCACGCGGAGGGCGATGGGTCGGTCCAGACGGCTACGGTGAGTACCGCGCTCACCACAGCGGCCGCGCGAGTTGCGCCGACCTTTCCAAGACGCGATCCGCCGCTGGTGGACGACATCGCCGCGACAATGCTGACCCTGCTCGCGTGCCCACGGCTGGGACAGGTGTGGATCGCAGACCGCGCGACACGCGACTCGCTTGAAGTGAAGTGCAACCTTCGGTAAATTCGCGTGTTATGCCATTTGGGGACCTGCCAGCGCGCCTGGCGACGGTGCGGGATGCGCTCGAGCGGGCGCGACAGCGGGGTGGGCACGGCCAGGCGGTCGCCATCGTCGCGGTGACGAAGACCTACGGGGCCGACGCGCCGAACGCGGCGTGGCAGGCCGGCGTGCGCGACGCGGGCGAGAACCGGGTGCAGGAGGCCGTCGCGAAGATGGCAGCGGTGGAGGTGCCGATTCACTGGCATCTGATCGGCCACCTGCAACGAAACAAGGTGAAGCTGCTCGACGGCTTCCATCTCGTGCATTCGATGGACAGCCCGCGCCTCGCTGACGCGTTGTCGGCGTACGGCACGGCGCGCGGTACGCCGCTCGACGTGCTGGTGCAGGTGAACGTGTCGGGCGAGGACACGAAAGGTGGGTACGATGCCGGGTCGCTCGAGCGAGAGGGCGAACGGTTGCGGGGGCTGACGGGATTGGTGGTGCGTGGCGTGATGACGATGGCGCCCTTCGATGCCGATGTGTCCACCCTGCATCGGGTGTTCACCGACGCGCGGACGTGCCGGTCGATGTTGCGCGACGCTGGTCATCCGGCAACGGAGCTCAGCATGGGAATGTCGGGAGACTACGAGATCGCGGTGGAAGAGGGCGCCACCCTGGTGCGCCTCGGCACGATACTGTTCGGAGCGAGGCCCGCCTGATGGACGAAACCTTTCATCTCACACCGCTCGACGTTCGGCGCTTCGATTTCGGCAAGGCGATGCGCGGCTACGACCCGAAGCGCGTGGAGCAGTTCCGCGAGCAGGTGGCCGAGGAGCTCGAGCGGTTGACGCGGTCCGTCGTGGACCTCGACGGCAAGGCCAAGGGATTCCACGAGCAGCTTCGCGCCTTTCGCGAGCGCGACAAGGCGCTGAACGATGCGCTCGTGAGCGCACAGCAATTGCGCAACGAGATTCGTGAATCCTCCGAGCGGGAGGCGTCGCTCATCGTGCGGGAGGCGCGCGCCGCCGGCGAGGAGCAGCTCGAGTCGGCGCGCACCGAGGTGCGGCGACTCGAAACGCATCTTATGGATCTCGACCGTGCGCGTCGTGCGCATCTCGCCCAGCTGCGGCAGATGGCGGAGCGGCAGCTCGCCGAAATCACGGCGGCAGAGCAGGAAGTCCTGCCGCCAGTACCGAGCAACGCCGCGGCGGGGCGCACGCGGGATGGATTCAAGCCGACGTCGGCGGCCGGGAAGGTGGAGCAGGGATGACGACGCTCACGACGCCCGCGCCGACCACGGACGCGAGCGCTCACACGCTGGAGGCCGTGTCCGCCGCGCGTGACGTCGTGCGTTCACGATTCGGGCGCGCGCCCGACGTGGCGATCATTCTCGGCACCGGACTCGGCGGACTCGCGAAGGAGATCGTCGCCGAGACGACGATCGATTACCACGAGATTCCCGGCTTTCCGCCGTCCACCGTGGAAAGCCATGCGGGCCGGCTCCTCTGCGGCACGCTGGGTGGCCGGACGGTGATCGCGATGCAGGGGCGGTTTCATCGATACGAGGGATACACCCTGCAGCAGGTCACCTTCCCCGTGCGGGTGCTGCGCGCGCTGGGCGCGCAGACGCTGATCGTCTCGAATGCGTGCGGCGGGATGCATCCCCTCTGGCAGCCCGGCGACCTGATGCTCATCTCCGATCACCTCAATCTGCTCGGCGACAATCCGCTCGTTGGCCCGAACGACGATCGGCTCGGCGCCCGGTTCCCGGACATGTCGGAGCCGTACGACACGGGGCTGCGTGCGTTGGCGCGCGACGTCGCGACGGAGCTGCGCATCGTGCTGCGTGAGGGCGTGTACGTAGCGGTGGCGGGTCCCAACCTGGAGACGCGGGCGGAGTATCGAATGTTGCGCGCGCTCGGCGCGGATGTGGTGGGCATGAGCACCGTGCCGGAGGTGATCGTCGCGGTGCACGCGGGCATGCGAGTGCTGGGGATCTCCATCATTACCGACCAGTGCCTGCCCGATGCCCTCGAGGCGGCCAACGTCGCGACGATCATTGCGACGGCGGGCCGCGCCGAACCGCGGCTCACCGCGCTCGTGCGCGGCGTGCTCGAGCGATCATGACGGTCGGGGACGTGATGTCGCGCTTTCGGCCGGTACCGGCCGATCTCGGCGCCAACGCGATGGAGCTCGAGTTGCTGGAGCGCTGGCGCGAGGAACGACTGTTCGACCGCACGCTGGCCGCGCGGGCCGGCGCGGAGCCGTATGTCTTCTTCGAGGGCCCGCCGACCGCCAATGGCAAGCCGGGCATCCATCATGTGTTCGCCCGGACGGTGAAGGATCTGTTCTGCCGTCATCGCGCCATGTCCGGATTCTTCGTCGACCGGAAGGCGGGGTGGGACACCCACGGGCTCCCCGTGGAGATCGAGGTGGAGAAGCGCCTCGGCATTCGTGGAAAAGAGGACATCGAGAAGCTCGGCGTCGCAGAGTTCAATCGACTCTGCCGCGAGAGCGTCTTCACGTACCGCGAGGATTGGCAGACGCTGAGCGAGCGGATGGCGTACTGGCTCGACTACGAGCATCCGTACGTCACGTACACGCCCGACTATGTGGAGAGCGTCTGGTGGGCGCTGGCCACACTGTTCGAGAAGCAGCTGCTCTATCGCGGCCACAAGATCCTGCCGTACTGCCCGCGTTGCGGGACAGCGCTGTCCGACATGGAAGTGAAGCAGGGCTATCAGGACGACGAAGATCCGAGCGTGTACCTCGCGCTCGACCTCGGATCGATCGGGGGTTCGGTCGTGGAGGACGCGGCCGGCATGCCGGGGCGTACCACACGGCGCATTCTCGTCTGGACTACCACGCCGTGGACGCTCGTCTCCAACGCGGCGCTCGCGGTGCACCCCGAGCTCGTGTACGTCGAGCTCGTGAAGACGGGCAGCGCCGACACGCGCTCGATCATCTTGGCGGATTCGCGCGCGCGCGCCGTGCTGGGAGAGGATTACACGACGCGCTGGACTCGGGTCGGCACGCTCACCGGCGTCGACCTCATCGGCGCGCGCTATCGTCGACCGCTCGACTGGGTCCCGTATCCGGAGGGAACGAGCCACGAGATCATCGTCGGCGAGCGCTTCGTGAGCGCGGACGACGGGTCGGGCGTCGTGCACATGTCGCCTGCGTTCGGCGCCGACGACTACGCGGCCGGTCAGCGCCACAACCTTGCCTTCCTCCAGCCGGTCGATGAGCGCGGACGCTTTCCCGAGTCGCTGCCGCTCGTGGGTGGGCAGTTCGTCAAGGATGCCGACGCCGAGCTGATCGAGGAGCTCAAGCGCCGCGGAGTGCTCTGGAAGGCTGGCACGATCACGCACTCGTATCCTCACTGCTGGCGGTGCGGGACGCCGCTGCTGTACTTCGCGCGCACCTCGTGGTTCGTTCGCACGTCGTCCTACAAGGACGAGATGCTCGCGCGCAATGCGAGCATCGACTGGAACCCGCCCGAGGTTGGGACTGGACGGTTCGGCGAATGGCTCGAGAACAACGTCGACTGGGCCATCTCCCGCGACCGGTACTGGGGGACTCCGCTACCGATCTGGGTGTGCGACGCGAATGCCGACCACATCGAGGCCGTCGGCAGCTTCGTCGAGCTCGCACGGCGGAGCGGAGCGCCGCTTCCGGCGGACTTCGATCCGCACAAGCCGCTCGTGGACGCGTACGGATGGGCGTGTACGGTGGCCGGGTGTCCCGGAACGATGCGCCGCACCCCACAGGTCGTGGATGCCTGGTTCGATTCGGGATCGATGCCGTTCGCGCAGTGGCACTTCCCGTTCGAGCACGCCGACGAGCTCATGGCGCATTTCCCGGCCGACTACATCGCCGAGGGGTTGGACCAGACACGTGGCTGGTTCTACTCGCTGCTCGCGATCGCCACCGGTCTGGGCGACGCGCTGCCGCGAAACGAGGCCGGCACCGCCTCTCCCTATCGCCACGTCGTCGTGAACAATCTCGTGCTCGACGCCGAAGGGAAGAAGATGTCCAAGAGCCGCGGCAACATCGTGGAGCCGTGGGGCGTGTTCGAGCGCCATGGCGTGGACGCTACGCGACTTTTCCTCGTGAGCAGCAGCAAGGTCTGGGAGCCACGCGCGTTCGACGAAGCGATCATCCGGCAGGGGGCAGGGCGCTTTCTCGTGACGCTGCGGAACATCTACAGCGGCATTTTCGCACAGTACGCGAACTTCGGGTGGTCCCCGTCCGACGCGGACCCGGCGCCGGCCGACCGGCCCGTGCTGGACCGTTGGATCCTCTCGCGACTGGCGACAGTAGAGCGCCGCGTGGACGAGTTGATGCTTGCGTACGACGCAACGGCGGCGACACGCGCAATCATCGCGCTGGTGGACGACGATGTGGCGAACTGGTACGTCCGGCAGACGCGCAAGCGGTTCTACGATGTGGATGGCACGGAGAATCGCGCCGCGTTCGCGACGCTGCACGAGGTGCTCGTGGTCGTGAACCGGCTGCTCGCCCCGGTGGCACCCTTCGTCACCGACTGGATGCACCGTGAGCTTACCGGGACATCGGTGCATCTCGCGGCGTACGTGCGTGACGGCCATCCGGCGAGCGATCTGCCGCTCGAACGCGCCATGGAGGCCGTGCGGACCCTGGCGACACTCGGTCGAGGCGCGCGCGAGCAGGCAGGCATCAATGTGCGCCAGCCGCTCGCTCGCATGGTGTGCGTGGCGCCGGGCGTTCCGGATGCGGCGCTGCAGGAGCTGCTGCCCGTGCTGGCTGCGGAACTGAACCTCAAGTCGATCGAATTGGCGACGAGCGGTGACGCGCTCGTCACGCTGGACGCAAAGCCCAATTTCCGTGCGCTTGGCAAGAAGTTCGGGAAGAAGACCCCGCTCGCCGCAGAGGCCGTATCGCGGTTCGAGAGTGATCATCTGCGTCGACTCGAAGCAGGCCACGAGCTCGTCGTGACGGTGGATGGCGAGACGCATGGAGTGACGCTCGACGACCTGACGATCGTTCGCCGCGCGTCGGGATCGCTCGTGGTACAGGAGCAGCACGGCTTCTTCGCCGCGATCGATCCGGCCATCACCCCAGCCTTGCGTCTGGAAGGCGTGGCACGCGAGGTGATCAGCCGGGTACAGCGTATGCGAAAGGAGGCGGGATTGACGGTGAGTGACCGCATCCGCCTTCGAGTTTCGGGCGACGCGCTCGCGCTGGAGTCGTGCGAGGCGCATCGCGTCTGGATCGCCGACGAAGTGCTGGCCACGTCGATCTCGATCGCCGCGGTCCAGCGAATGGATGACACGATGGCGAGGCAGTCCGTGGATCTCGACGGGATTCACGCGGACCTCGCCCTAACCAAGGATGAGTAGCATGGCCATGTCGGAGAGCGCGGTCACGAAGAACGGCGTCAAGTCGAAGCCGATGCCCAAGAAGCAGCTCCAGCACTTCGAGAAGCGGCTCCTCGAGGAGCGAAAGCGCGTATTGAAGGAACTGGGACACTACGACGACGCGTTCGGCTCCACCTCCCAGGATTCAGGCGGCGATCTGAGCAGCTACTCGTTTCACATGGCGGATCAGGGGACCGATGCCATGGAGCGCGAGAAGGCGTTCCTGTTCGCCAGCCAGGAAGGGCGGTTCCTGTGGCACATCGACGAGGCGCTGCGACGTCTCTACCGTTCGCCCGACTCGTTCGGCAAGTGTCACAACTGCGGTCAGGACATCGCGTTCGAGCGGCTGGACGCGCTGCCGCACGCGCGCTTCTGCATCGCGTGCAAGCTTCGCGAGGAAGATGCCAAGTCGAAGTAATGCGCTGGTGTTCTGGCCCGTGCTCGCGTTCGTCGCCGTGATGGATGTGGTGACGAAGGCGATCGCGGTCCGGACGCTGGTGCCGCAGCGCGTGCCGCACGAGGTGCTCGGCGACTTCCTGCGCTTCACGCTGGTGTACAATCCGGGCGCGGCATTCGGCCTGCACGTCGGCCCGCTCTCGCGCTGGATCTTCACCGCGCTCACGCTCATCGCGCTCGTGATTCTCGGGCGGTTGTACGTCTCGACGCAACGCGGCGACATGCCCCGCGTGCTCGCGCTCGCGCTCGTGTGCGCCGGCGCGATCGGGAATCTGCTGGACCGGCTCCGGTCGGATCTTGGCGTGGTCGACTTTCTCGACGTCGGATTCGGGGATGCGCGCTGGCCCACGTTCAATGTCGCCGACATGGCCGTGAGCATCGGGGCCATGCTGCTGGCGTGGGTGCTGTGGCAGGAAGATCGCGCGCTCGCACGCGCCGGTGCGTCGGCCAGTGCACCACCGTTGGCTGGCGTGGTGCCGGCCGACCGCGGTGACCTCGTCTGACCGCGCCCTCGGTTCACCAGCGACTACCGGCGCGCCTGTTCTGGGGCACTGCCGCGGCCGTCATCGCCGCCGATCTGGTGACGAAGGTGCTGGCGGAGCAGTTGCTGGCGCCGAGGCATGTGCCACATCGGATCCTGGGCGACGTCCTCCGGTTCACGCTCGCGTACAATCCGGGCGCCGCGTTCAGCATGTCCGTCGGTCCCTACTCGCGGTACATCTTCGGCGCGTTCGCGGTCATCGCCCTCGTGGTGCTCTGGCGCCTGTACCGGATGACGGGCGCAGGATCGCGCGCCGGCGACTCCATGCGCATCGTCGCGCTCGGCCTCGCGTTCGGTGGTGCAGCGGGCAATCTCGTCGACCGGTTCCGCTCGCCGCTGGGCGTCATCGATTTCATCGACATCGGGCTGGGTGACGTGCGATTCTGGACGTTCAACCTCGCCGACTCGGCCGTGACCGTGGGCGCCCTCGCGCTGGCCTGGTCGCTCTCGCGCGAGGAGCGGGAGTCCGCGGCCACGAAGGCGGCGGCCGAGCGCAGTGTCGCGCATCGGGCGGACGCGCCGCCCGGAGTATCGGGGACGGGCGAGTGAGTGACGCCGGCGCCACGGTGGGCCGGCACGATCTGGTGGTCGCCGAGGCGGACGCCCGACTCGACCTGTTCGTGGCGACCGCGCTCGACATCTCCCGCACCGCGGCCGCGACGCTGATCGCCACGGGCTGCGTGCTCGTGGAGGGGCGAGCGGAGCGGGCGAGCTATCGCACCGTCAGCGGGGAACGCGTGCAGGTGGACATCGTCCCGCCCACCGCCCGCCCGGTGGTGGCGGAGTCGATTGCCCTCGTGATCGCCTACGAAGACGACGACGTCCTGGTGGTGGACAAGGCCGCCGGCATGGTGGTGCATCCGGCGCCCGGCAACTGGAGCGGGACACTCGTCAACGCCCTCAAGGGGCGAGGAGGCGCCCTGTCCAACCTCGGTGGCGACGAGCGTGAGGGCATCGTGCACCGGCTGGACAAGGAGACGTCCGGCCTGCTGCTCGTCGCCAAGACGGATCGCGCGCACCGGGCGCTCGGGGCGGCGATGGCGAAGCGCGAGATCGTGCGACGGTATGCCGCGCTCTGCTGGGGCCACCTGGAAAGCGACCGGCAGACGATCGACAAGCCGATCGCCCGCGACCCGCGAGACCGAAAGCGCATGGCAATCGTCACTACGGGACGAGCGGCGCGGACCGACTTCGTGCGGCTCGCTCGATTCGACGTGGTGGACCTCCTGCGCGCGCACCTGCACACCGGGCGCACGCATCAGATCCGCGTGCATCTCTCGTCGGTGGGACATCCGGTGGTGGGTGACGATACTTATGGAGGCGGGGGCGGCCGGCGGCTGATCACGATGCCGCCGAAGCGTCACTTCCTCCATGCGGCATGGCTCCGATTCCGACACCCGGCGTCGGGCCTGCCGGTGGAGCTACGCTCACGTCTTCCGCTGGAGCTCGTGACGGCGCTCGCCAGTGCGGCGGGTGCCGATGGGACGTCAACCGGTACCGATCCGCTGGAGTACTTTGGCTTCTTCGCCGACGACGAGTCTTGAACAGCGCGCCGCCGCTCGCACCTTGCTGTTTCGCGTGGCCGGCAGCGTGTACGGGTGCGACATCGATGCGGTGCGGGAGATCATTCCGTACCGTCCTGCCACGCGGTTGCCGGGTGCACCGCCGCACGTGCAGGGCCTGATCAATCTTCGCGGCACGATCGTGACGGTGCTCGACCTCGGGGCGCGTCTCGATGCAGCGCGGGCGCCGATGCACGACGCGGGTGGCTCGATCATCCTCGCCGAACACGGCACGCGTGTGGTCGGCGTGGCAGTCGAGGAAATGATGGATGTGCAGGTGATTGCCGAGGAGCCGGTGAACGAGGGCGCGGGCGAGGCCCGCGGTGGGCTGGTGCGGGGGCTGGGACATCTGGGGGACGACGTCGTCGTCCTCATCGACATTCATACGCTGGTCACGCAGGTCCTGCTCTAAGGGGGCAACGAGTGAGTCACACAGTTCTGATTTGCGACGACGCGATCTTCATGCGCACCATGGTCGGGGACATTCTGCAGCAGGCGGGCTTCGAGGTCGTCGGCGAGGCGGAAACGGGCGTCCAGGCGGTGGAGAAGTACAAGCAGCTGAAGCCTGATCTCGTCACGATGGACATCGTGATGCCAGACATGGGCGGCATCGACGCTGTCCGCGAAATCACGAAGTTCGATCCCAACGCCAAGGTGCTGATGTGCAGCGCGATGGGACAGCAGGCGCTGGTCGTCGAGGCGATTCAGGCCGGCGCCAAGGATTTCGTCGTGAAGCCGTTCCAGCCGAGTCGCGTGCTGGAGGCAGTCCAGCGCGTGCTGGGGTGATCGGCCGGGCGTACGCTTCGTCGTGGACCCGGGCGCGTGGATAACGCGCACTACGCCGAGCTCTTCGTCACGGAGAGCCGCGAGCACGTGTCCGCCATCAACCACTCCCTGCTCGATCTCGAGCGTGGCGTGGGCGGCGACGAGCCCGTGGGTGCGATCTTTCGCGCGGTGCACACCATCAAGGGCATGAGTGCCACGATGGGATACACCGCGGTGGCCTCGTTGTCCCACGAGCTCGAGACGCTCCTGGACCGCGTGCGACGTGGGGTCCGGGCGGTCGATGAGCCGTTGATGGAGCTGCTCTTTCAGTCGGCCGACGTGCTCGAGTCGGCGATCGAGACCGCGGTGCGCGGTGCGTCGACGGTCGACGTGGCGCCGATCGTCGAACGACTGCGCGCGCAGGGACAGGAGGCTGACGGACCGTCGTCGCGGCCGCGCCGCGGCGTCACGCGCACGTCTGCCGCGACTGCCCCCGGATGGACAGCGCCCGCGCCTGTCGGCGACGGCGTGCTGGTGCGCGTGCGTCTCGCTCCGGAGACGCCGCTCGTCGGCGTGCGCGCCTTTCTCGTCGTGCAGGCGGCGAAGGCGCTCGGTACCGTGAGCGCCATCAGCCCATCGGCCGAAGTGATGGAGCGCGGCGAGATGGAGCACGACTTCGCGCTGCGCCTCGTCACCGAGCGAGACGACACGGCGGTCGACCATGCGCTGCGCGCCGCCGGCGACGTGGTGGATGTCGTGATCGGGGAGGCGACCCTGGACGCAGGGGTTGAGCGTGCGGCGAGCGAGCCGGCCACGTTCGTGGAGGCGCTGGCGACGTCGACTCCGGCCGACGGCACCGGTGTCCGCCAGCAGCGCAGCGTTCGCATCGATCTGCGGCGTCTCGACAACCTGATGAACCTGATCGGCGAGCTCGTGATCACGCGCGGTCGCCTCGTGCAGCTCTCGGCGACGATCGACGACGCGGCGCTCACGGAGACCGTGACGCAGGCCTCGCGCCTCGTCGCGGATCTGCAGGACGAGATCATGACGAGCCGAATGGTGCCCGTCTGGCAGGTGTTCGACCGCTTTCCGCGCCTCGTGCGCGACGCGGCGCATTCGGTGCACAAGGAGGTCGACTTCGTGATCGAGGGAAAGGAGGTCGAACTCGATCGCTCGATGCTCGACGAGGTGGGTGATCCGATCGTCCACCTGCTGCGCAATGCGGTAGATCATGGCATCGAGGCGCCGGCAGTGCGGGCGTCGCTCGGAAAGCCGGCGCGCGGCCGGCTGACGCTGAGCGCGCTGCGCGACCGGTCGGCCGTCGCCATTCGCGTCACCGACGACGGCAAGGGCGTCGACCGCGAGCGAGTCCTCCAGCGCGCGCACGAGCAGGGGCTCGTGGAGCCGTCGCGGACGGAGTTGTCGGACGAGGAGCTGTTCCGCATCATATCGCGGCCGGGATTCTCGACGGCCGACACGGTGACCGACCTCTCGGGCCGCGGCGTGGGAATCGATGCCGTCTACAACCGCGTGCGAACGCTCGGCGGCTCGGTGGACATGCGTTCCGTGCCGGGACAGGGCACCACCGTGACGATGCGGCTTCCCCTCACGCTCGCAATTGTCCGGGCGCTCCTGGCACGGATTGGCAATGAGACGTATGCGGTGCCGATGACCCACATCCGGGAGACGGTGGAACTCCTGCCGTCGATCCTGCGATCGGTGCAGGGCAAGGAAGTCATGATGCTGCGTGACGAGGTGCTGCCCCTCATGCGAATGCGCGAGCTGATGCGCTTCGACGGAGAACGCGCGCGCGGCACGGAGCAGGTGGTGGTCGTCGAGCTCGCGGATCGGCGCGCCGCGCTCGTGGTCGATGCCCTCATCGGACAGCAGGAAATCGTCGTCAAGCAGTTCGACGGCGTGCGCGACGGATTCTCGTTGTTCGGCGGGGCCACCATCCTCGGCGACGGAGCCCCGGCGCTGATTCTCGACGTGAGCAGTCTTCTCTAAAGGATCTCCCATGTACGACATGCGCTCGTTGAAGGCGCTCCAGCTCGACGCTCTGCGCGAGGTCGCGAACATCGGCGCGGGTCACGCCGCGACCGCGCTCTCGCAGATGATCAACAGCACGATCATGATCAGCGTCCCGACGATCAACGTGACGCGGCTGGAGGAGGTGCCGCCGCAGATCTCCGCGCCGGAAGAACCGGTGGCGGCCGTCCTCATGCACATGCTCGGCGACCTCACCGGACGCACGCTGCTCGTGTTTCCGAAGCCGACGGCCGTGCGCCTTGCCGAGCTGATGCTGCGACGGCCGCCGGGATCCTCCACCGACCTCGGCGAGATGGAGCAGTCGGCGATCAAGGAAGCCGGCAACATCCTCAGCAGCGCGTACATGAACGCCCTCAGCGACTTCATGGGCATGATGCTGCTGCCGTCGCCGCCCAGCCTGGCCGTCGACATGAGCAGCGCCGTGCTCACGACGGCGTACCTGCAGTTCGGCACCGATCGCGACTACGTCTTCTGCGTCGAGAGCGAGTTCTACATGACCGACATGGGCGAGAAACTGCGCGGATTCTTCCTGCTGCTGCCGGATCCGGCGTCACTGCAGGCGATCCTGCGCGCCGTGCGCGTCGCGTAGACCCCATCCGCTGCCCGTGAACGCCCCTCGCCTCACTTCGGAACGCGATCGCGATGTCCTGCGATCGTTCGCCCCACGGATCGATCCGTCGGACGCCGGGGCGCACAACAATCTGGGCGTGCTCTACTACAACAAGGGCCTGTACGAGGAAGCGGTCAGCGCGTTCATGCGTGCGCTGGAGCTCGACCTCAAGATGCAGGTGGCCCAGCGCAACCTCGAGATCGCCTACTTCAACACCGGCTACTACGACCGCAAGGTCAGCGAGCTGGGTGAGCGGTTGCGGGCGCGTCCCGCCGACCGCGACGCGCGATGGGAGCTCGGCCGAACGCATGCCCTGCTCGGACAAACGACGGACGCGGTGGCGCAGTTCTCCGAGCTGTTGCGGCACCACCCCCACGACATCGGCGCGCTCGTGCAGCTCGGCCTTGCGGAGCGCACCAACGGAGACCTCGACAAGTCGCTCGGATATCTGGAGCGAGCGCTCGCGCTCGATCCCACCAGCTCCGTGGTGAACTTCTACATCGGCGAGGTGCTCTACAATCGCGGCGTGAACGAGGGCGCGCTCGACGCGCTCAACAAGGCGGTGGAACTCAATCCGCAGAATCCCGACGCGTTCTACCTCATGGGCTTCGTGCTGGGCGACATGGGCCGGCACGAGGAAGCGCGCGCCGTGACCCGCAAGGCGATCCAGCTGAATCCGACCTTGTCGCGCGCGCACGCGAATCTCGCCATCGACCAGGGCCGGCCGCAGCGGCCGGACGAGATGCAGGCCGCGCGGGCCGACGGGCGCGCGACGCAGATGGAGGTGCATGCCGAAGGGCAGCTCGCGCAGTTCAATCTCGGCCTCGCCTTCCGCCAGAAGGGGTATTACGCCGAGGCGTTGCGCGAGTACGCGAAAGCGCTCGAGCGGGGCGAGGACCGCCCGCTGGTGCTGCAGGCGATGGCCGAGGTGCATCTCCTGCGGCGCGAGGCCAGAGCGGCGGTCGAGCTGTACGACGAGCTGCTGAAACACCAGCCGGACAGTCCGAAGCTGTGGAACGAGCGCGGCGTCGCACTGCACCAGGACGGCCGGTTCGAGGACGCGGAAGAGAGCTATCGGAGAGCGGTACAGGCGGAGTTGGGCTACGCGCTGGCGCACAACAATCTCGGCGTCGCGCTGTACCATCGTGGCGATACCGACGGCGCACTCGCCGCGTTCCGGGTCGCCCTCGAGGCGCAGCCGACGTTCGAGAAGGCCCGTCTCAATCTCGGGTTGCTGCTCAGCAAGGGAAAACGATTCCAGCTCGCGCTGGAAGCGTATCGCACGGTGCTGCAGACGTCGCCGGAGGATCCTGCCGCATGGAACGGCGTCGGCCTCGTCCTGTCGGAACTCCGCAAGTACGAGGATGCGCGCAATGCGTTCGCGCGCGCGGTGCAGGCGAAGCCGGAGTACGCGGAAGCGCACTACAACCTGAGCTTCACCCTCTCCAACCTCGGCGACTTCGAGGGGGCGCTTCGCGAGACGAAGCGCGCCCTGGAGCTCGACCCGTACTATGTCGCCCAGAAGTTCGAGCTCGCGATCGATCTGGAGTACGAGGATCCGGATCTTTCGATCCAGCCGGATATCGGGGCGGTGGAGCGGCGCGACGAGAACGTCGAGGAATTCGAGTTCGACGCCGGGGTGCTCGACTCGCTGTTCACGTCGCTCGCTCCCGTGCCCAACCCCGTCACGGCGAAGTCGCAGCCGGCTGACGCGGGAGTCGATGCCTTTGCGATGGCGGCGGATTACCTGGGCATGGGGCTGTACGAGCGTGCTGCGGCCGAAGTGAGCCGCGCGCTCACCCGAGGCGCGCCTCGTCCCGAGGGCTATGTCCTGCTCGGGGACATCTACGCGCGGCAGGGACTTCACGGTGAGGCGCTGGAGCGCTATCGGGAAGCGGAGCGCGTCGCGCCCGATGACCCGCGCGCGCGCGCCGGCGAGGCATGGTCGCTACTCGCCCTGTCGCGGGCGCGCGAAGCGCTGCCCATCGCCGAGGCGCTCATGGAACGCGCACCCGACACGGTGCCCAACCTGATGCTCGCCGCGGCGGCGCGCGCCGACACGGGGGATCCCGCGGGCGCGTTTGCGGCGCTGGACCAGGCCCGGACGCTGGCACCGATGCGCGCCGACGTCCATCAGAAGATGGGCGACATCGCGCGCTCGCTCGGCGACAACGTGGGCGCCATCGCGGCGTATCGTCATGCCCTCGAGCTCGACGGCGACTTCGCCGTCGTGCGCTATGAGCTCGCACGCCTGCTGCGCGAGCGCGGGGAGTGGAAGGACGCGGAGGTGGAACTCGAGCGCGCGCTCGATGCGGTGCCGACGTACGCCGAGGCGACACTCGAACTGGCGGCCATTCGACGGACGAGTGGCCGTGGCGCAGACGCGCTGGAGCTGCTCATCGCGCTGCTCGGTCGCGATCCTTACCACTTCGACGCCCTGCTCGCGCTCGGCGAAACGCTCCTCGTGCTGGGGCGCAAGGGCGATGCGGTGACGGCGTTCCGGCGCGTCCTGCGATTCGACCCGAGCCACGCGGGCGCGTTGTACTATGATGGCGTGCTACTGAACGAGCAGAAGCGGTTTCGCGAGGCGATCGATCGGTGGCGACGCGTGATCGAGCTGGAGCCGGCGGGGGAGTTCGCGCGCCGCGCCCGTCGCGATGCGCGCACGGCCGCCGACCTGCACGCCATCTTCGCCATTCCGGCGAGCTGACATGGCGATCGAGGGTCCGCTTCGCGAGCTCGGTATCCACGACGTCTTCCAGCTGCTCGACCTGAGCCGCAAGACGGGCGCGTTGCGCGTGACGTCCGAGCTGCGCGACGACGAGGGGTACGTGCTGTTCGAGGGCGGCAAGATCATTCACGCGAGCGTGAAGAGCAATCCGACGTCCATCGAGCGGATCCTCCGGCAGGCGGGCCGGTTGACCGATGCCGATCTCGCGGCGGCACGGGCCATCCCGATGCAGGGCGGCGGACTCGGCGACCGGCTCGTCCAGGCCGGCGCCGTGACGCAGAAGGAAATGGAGCGCCACCTGCATCAGGCGATCGAAAGCGTCGTGTTCGAGCTGATGTCGTGGCGGGAAGGTTTCTTCTCGTTCGAGGAGTGTGCCGTCGGTGACGTGCCCATCGACGCGAAGATCCGCATGAGCACCGAATCGTTGCTGATGGAGGGGGCACGGCGCATCGACGAGTGGTCGCGGATCGCCGACAAGGTTCCCAGCCTGAGCGCGATTCCCGACCTTGCACCGGTGGAGGACGACCGCGCGTCGGTCCTCGACCTGCTGCCGCACGAGTGGGAAGTGCTGATGATGATCGACGGCACGCGCGACCTGCGGGGCATCGCCGGCTCGCTCGGGCGCAGCGAGTTCGAGATCGCGAAGATCGCCTACGGGCTCGTCACCACCGGCGTGGTCGCGCTACGCACGAGCGATCGTCCCTCGCTCCCGCATCTGACGGCGATTCGCGGCGCGGAGTCGGCCATCGAGCGGGCCTGGAGCTGCCTTGCGGCCGACAAGCCGGATGAGGCGCTCACCGCAGCGCGCATGGCGCTCAGCCTCGACGCTGCGTCGGGTGAAGCGCATCGGGCCGCGGCGCGCGCGCTGGCGCTGCTGAAGCGGCATGCCGACGCCGTCGAAGTGCTGCGACGCGCAGTACAGGCGGATCCGCTCACGCCCGCAGTGCATCTCGATCTGGGTTTTGCGGCGCTCCGCGTCGGCGACTTCGGCAGCGCGCGCGCGAGCTGGGAGCATTTTCTCCGCCTGGCCCCCACCTCGGGCGATGCCGGTCGCGTCCATGCGGCGCTCGAGGCGCTGTCGCGCCTGTCACATCTCGTCGAGGCGCACCACGGTGGCTGACGACGTGCGCCGCATGAGCGACGAACTGGCCCGCGATCCCGGCAGCCGTGTCTTCGTGCCGCTTGGCGAAGCCCTGCGCAAGCAGGGGCAGCTCGAGCTCGCGCTCAAGGTCGCGATGCGCGGTCTCGAGCGGCATCCTCACCTCCCCGATGGCCACGATCTGCTCGCCCGCATCGCCGTGGACGGTGGCGACCTGCAGCGCGCCTTCGACGAGTGGGACATGGTGCTGCGGCTCGTGCCCGGGCATCACGGCGCCTCGCGCGGGATGGGCTTCGTCTGCTTCCAGCAGGGACGATTCGAGGAAGCCGAGCGCTATCTCGATGCCGCGGCCGACACGGCGAGCGACGCCGACGACAGCGTGGCGCTGGCGCTGGCGAACATGCGGGCGGCCCGGCAGGACGCATCGCGCGCCGCGTCGACGCCGCCGGGGGTGGACGCACGGCGCGACGTCAGGCTGCCGCCCGGCACCACGCACGATGTGCGCTTCCTGTTCGCCGACGTGCTGACCGACGCGGAGCAGACCGCGATGCTGCTCGATGGTGACGGGCTCGTGCTCGCTGGCGCCTACATGTCGCATGACGGCCGAGACGTCGCGCAGGAGGTCGGCGCAGAGTTGAGCGGCGTGACCGATGCCGCGCGTCGCGCCACCCGCCATCTGGCGCTCGGCGAGTGGACATCCATCGTGTTCGAGACGGAAGTCGCCGTGGTGGCGATGGCGCCGTCGCAGGACGACGGGTTGCTCGTGCTCGCGACCTCGCGGACCACGCCACTCGGGCTGGTGCGCCGTCTGCTGGACCGATGCACCGAGCGATCGCGCAAGTGGCTGGGGGGGCGCGCCTGATGGTCACGCCCTTCTCGGCCATGCTCGATGCCCTGACCCGCCAGCGAGGTGTGACGGCCGCGCTCGTCGTGAGCGAGCGCGATGGCATC
>JAJAYP010000196.1 GCA_026786185.1 Gemmatimonadaceae bacterium | reverse complement strand
GCCGGTGCAGGTGGCATCCGGGTGTCCAGAAGGACACGCGGCAACTCGGGAGAGCGGGCGAGCGTATCCCTGGCTCCACCGGATGCCTGTACCGGTCGCGCCTGTGGCATCACCCGGCGTACCTCACCCACCGCGCGACTTCACGGAACGACGGCTTCTTTCCGTACATCAGGAGCCCCACCCGATACACACGCGCCGAGATCCAGATGGCTGCCAGACAGGCAATCGCCACACCGGCAATGGACCCCGCCACCTCGTACCACGGTACCGGTATGAGCGTCATCCGGAGCGGCATGAGGATGGGCGCCGAGAAGGGCAGCAGCGACATCGTGCGCGCGAGTCCGCTGCCGGGATTCGTCATGATGGGCGTCATGAAGACCACCGAAGACACCAGCAGCAGCATCACCGGCATCGAGGCCTGCTGCACGTCCTCCTGACTGTTGACCATCGCGCCGATGGCGGCAAACAACGACGCATAGAAGATGAAGCCCAGCACGAAGAAGAGCAGCAATGCGAGCAGCGTGGACATCGACAACGACGGCAGCGCGCCCGCGAGCTGACTCGCCATGCCTGCGCCACCGGGCCCGCCCGACGCCGCGCCCGATGCGATGGCACCCGCACCCAGCTTCTTCTCCAGCAATGGCACGGCGTAGAACATCAACGAGAACGACAGCGCGGCCCACGCGACGACCTGCGTGATGGCCACCATCCCCACCCCCAGCACCTTTCCGGCGAGCAGGGTGTCGGTGCTGACGCTCGACACCACCACCTCGGCCACCCTCGTCGTCTTCTCCTCCATCACGCCGCGCAGAATGGTCTGTCCGTAGATCACGATCATCATGTAGAGCAGGAGCGCGATCACATAACCGAAGATCACGTTGCCGATGCCGCTTCCCTTCTCGCGTCCGTTGTCCCCGATCTTCTCGGTCACCATCTGGAGCCGGACGCCGGTGAGCGCCGCGACACGCGTCGCGTCGATGCCCTCGCCCTGCAGGCGCTGCGCGAGCACCTGCTGCCGCACGAGCGACGTGATCTGCTCGACGTCGTTGAGCGACGACGCGTTGCGGCCGGCATAGCGAACGGAGTTTCCGGAGACCGTGTTGGAGTCCAGGACGAGATAGCCGCGTGTCTCCTTGTCACGCACGGAAATCACCGCGCGATCCTCCTCGAGCGGAATCGACGTGGCATCCACCGGCACGACCTTCGGTGCTGGCGAGAGAGGGAACCGCTGCCGAAGCGCGCCCGCCACCCGCTCGCCCATGCCCGAGCTGGTCGCGTCGATGATCGTGACGTTCGCCAGGTCGGTCGACGCCTTCGATCTCGACGAGATGAGTATCGGGACCACGGTGATCATCGCGAAGAACACGGGGCCGAGCAGGGTGCCGACGAGAAACCACTTCGAGCGGACGCGCTCGAGGTACTCGCGCTTGAACACCACCACCAGCTTGCGCATGCTAACCCTGTCCACTCATCCCCTCCTCGACGCCGCTCGCGCCGACTTTTTCCAGGAAGATCTGGTGCAGCGACGGCTGCACGAGTTCGAACCGCTGAATCGGTGCGCCCGTCTCCATCACGCGGCGGAGCAGGAGCTGCGGATCGGCGCCAGGCGCGAGATTGATCTCGTAGAACCGGTTCTGGTCGTCGACGCGTGCCACGAGCGAGCGATCGGCCAGCACGCCGGCAATGGCCGACCGAGAGTCGCCGGCGACGGACAGCGCGACGACTTTGCTGCCATGCGCGGCCTTCACGGCGCTCACCGCACCGTCGAGCACCTTGCCGCCGCGCGCGATGATGCACACCGCGTCGCACAGCCGCTCGGCGTTGTCCATGAGGTGCGTGCTGAAGATCACCGTCTTTCCGCGCGCCTTGAGGTCGACGATGGTGTCCTTGAGCGCCTGCGCATTGATGGGATCGAGCCCGGAGAACGGCTCGTCGAGGATGACGAGGTCGGGGTCGTGCAGCAGCGTGCCGATGAACTGCACCTTCTGCTGCATGCCGCGCGACAGCTCGTCGATCTTGGCGAGCCCCCAATCCTTCTCCGGCGTCTTGAGCTGCAGCCGCTCCATCCACTGCTCGATGCGCTGATCGGCCACCTTCGCCGGAACGCCCTTCAGCTCCGCGAGAAATCGCAGCACCCGCCGCACCTGCATTTTCTTGTAGAGCCCGCGCTCCTCCGGCAGGTAGCCGATGCGGTCGGTCATGCCATTCGACAGGTGCGGCTGACCGAACAGCTCGATCGTCCCGGAATCCGGGACGATGATGTTCAGGATCATGCGGATGGTGGTCGTCTTGCCGGCGCCGTTGGGGCCCAGCAGGCCGTACACGGCGCCGCGCGGTACCTGAAGCGAGAGATCGTGCACGGCGACATGCTCGGCGTACCGCTTGGCGACGTTCCGGATGTCGATTGCGAGGTCAGGCATGGGGGAAGGTAGGTGGGTAGGTCGGTAGGTGGGTAGGTCGGTAGGTCGGGAGGCCGATCGCGCGGTGGAGTAAACACGCCCGTAATTTCGGTCCGTTCCAAGGAGGGCGCATGGAAGGCCCTCTGTCGCGCGGGCGCTCCGCGCCCGGCCGAAATTGGCTGTGCGGGAGGGAGCCAGCGTTCCCGGAGACGGCGTCTCGCGTCGCGCCAGCGACGACGAGTCCCGCCGTCGCAGGGAATGCTGGCGACCGACCGCGGAGCGCAGGTCAATAAGGCGCGAGCACGGACGCCGGACGCAGGGCCGAGCCTTGCCAACCGCCGAACGGCACGACGACATTCGCGGCGTGAACCGACTCGCGCGAGCATGAATCACCGGACGTCGCACCGCATCGCCACCTCCGGAGTCGCGCTCGGATCGCTGATGCTGCTCGCGCTGCTCGTGCTTCCCGTTGGCATGCTGGTGATGCGCGGCGGAGTGGACGGCGTTCGACAGCTCGGCAGCGACCCGGAGCTGCGCGCGTCGCTCGCGCTCACGGCGTTCACCGCCACCGCGGCGACGATGATCACCGTGCTGCTGGGAACCCCGCTCGCCTGGCTGCTCGCGCGCGGCCGAATGCCGGCGGGCACGCTCGTGAGCGCGCTGCTCGACCTGCCACTCCTCATTCCACATCCCGTCGCCGGCATCGCGCTCCTCCTCGCGTTCGGGCGCGCCAGCCCGATCGGGGGCACGCTCGAGCGGGCGGGGCTGGCGCTGGTCGGCAGCCCATTCGCCATCGGCCTGGCAATGCTGTTCGTGGCCGCACCACTCTACGTGAGCGCGGCACGCGAGGCGATCGCCCGTGTCGACCACCGCTACGAATCGGTCGCTCGCACACTCGGCGACTCGCCATGGCGCGCCGCATGGCGGGTCACTCGTCCGCTGTCGTCTCGCGGCCTGCTCGCCGCCGGCGTCGTGATGTGGGCGCGCGCCGTGAGCGAGTTCGGTGCGATCGTGATCCTCACGTACAATCCGAAAGTCGTGAGCATCCTGAGTTACGATCGCTTCAACGCGTACGGACTCGACGCCGCACTGCCGGTGGCCGCGGTGCTGGTGCTGCTCGCGCTCGTGCCGCTGCTCGTGCTCCGCTCATTGCGCGCCCACGCGGCCCTCGGCGAGCCGGTGCGATGATCGAGACACGCGCGCTGGGGTGTCGCGCGGGGACGTTCGCGCTGCACGATGTCTCGGTCACGTTGCCAGGTGGCGCGTGGGGGATCGTCCTCGGGCCGGCCGGCGCAGGGAAGACGACCCTGCTCGAGACGATCGCCGGTGTGCGCCGCGTACAGTCGGGGAGCGTGCTTCTGCGAGGCGACGACGTCACACACGTCGCGCCGGAGCACCGGTCGCTCGGGATCGTGTATCAGCAGGGGTATCTCTTCCCGCACCTGAGCGTGGACGAGAACATTCGCTACGGCACGCGGGATGTCGCCTGGGCCGATACCATGGCGGACAGGCTGGGGGCGTCTGCCCTGCGGGATCGCGCCGTGCAGACGCTGAGTGGCGGTGAGCGTCAGGTCGTTGCGCTCGCACGGGCGCTGGCGCCTCGTCCGGACATCCTGCTCCTGGACGAACCGTTCGCCGCGCTCGATCCGCGGCGCCGAACGCATGTGCGCCGAGTGCTGCGCGCCTTGCAACGCGAGCTCGGGATGACCGTGCTGCACGTGACGCATGATTTCGCCGAGGCGGGGACGCTCGGCGACTATGCGATCCTGCTGGAAGGGGGGCGGGTGATCCAGTCGGGTCCGCCGGCCGAACTGTTTCGTCGACCGGCGACGGCGGCCGTCGCGGAATTTCTCGGCGCGGAGAACGTGTTTGCGGGGCAGGCGCACGTCGTGTCGCGTGCCGAGCAAGACGGACTGGACACCGTGCGGTTCAGCGTCGGCGCCCTCAGCCTGATCGCCGTGGGTGAGTACACGAGCCGCGCGAGTCACGCGGTCATTCGCGGTGAAGACATCGTGTTGGCTCGTACGCGGCCCGGTCCGAGCTCCGCGCGCAACGTGATCGATGGCACCGTCGTGGAGGTGGCGATGGAGGGGTCACTCGCGCGCGTGACCGTCGACGTGGGCGGATTGCCACTCGTCGCGATGCTGACGAGTGGCTCGGCAGCGGAGCTCGGGCTGCGGGAGGGGGTGGCGGTGGTGGCCACGGTGAAGGCGCCGGCGGTGCATCTCTGCTGAATCGAGTGCCGGCGGGAAGGTTGCTCGCACTGCGGCGCAGTCGTCCTGCCGGAGTACGCCACCCCCACGAGAGCACTTGTCGTCCACCCCGCTCCTTTCCGTTGCGCCTCCCCCGGTAGCCGAGCGGCGCGAGCCAGTCGTGCCCACCGAGCGCAGCTGGCGAGCGCCAGACAGCCGGCTGGTGCTGCTCTCGGTGCTCGCAATCAGCGTGGCGTATGTCGGGATGCATCTGTCCCGCGGCTGGATGCCGTTCGATGACGGGGCGCTGGCACAAAGCGCCGAACGGCTCATGCAGGGTGAGCTGCCGCATCGCGACTTCGACGACGTGTACACAGGCGGACTGGCCTGGCTGAACGCGGGCGCGTTTCACCTGTTTGGCACCAGCCTGTGGTCGATGCGCCTCGCGCTCCTCGCGGTGTTCGTCGCGTGGGTGCCGGCGTTCTACTACGTCGCCTCGCGATTCGTCCGTCCGATCTCCGCCGGCGCCGTCACCATCATGGCGGTCGTCTGGTCGCTGCCGAACTACACGGCGGCGATGCCCTCGTGGTACAACCTGTTCCTCGCCACCTTCGGTGCCGCGGCGCTGTTCCGCCATCTCGAGGATGGGCGCCGACGCTGGCTGCTCGCCGCCGGCCTGGTGGGGGGACTCTCGTTCCTCGTGAAAGTTGCCGGGCTGTATTACGTGGCGGGCGTGTTGCTGTTCGCCGTCTTCCATGCGCACGCGATCGATCGCGGCGCCGCCATCGGCGACCGTCCGCGTGGGACGGCGTACTCCGCCTTCGTCGCCGCCGCGCTCGCGCTGTTCGTCGCTGCGCTGGTCGTGCTCGTGCGGAATCAGCTCTACGCATCGGAGCTCGCGCAATTCGTCGTTCCTGGCGCGGCGCTGTCTTCGCTGCTCGTCTGGAACGAATTCACGCGACCGGCCGGCGACAGCCGAACGCGGTTCACCACCCTCGCGCGGCTGCTCGTACCCATCCTCATCGGCATCGCGCTCCCGATCGCGCTGTTCCTGATTCCGTACCTCGCCAGCGGATCGGTGAGCGCGTTCGGATACGGCGTCTTCGTTCTTCCCATGCGACGATTCGGCGTGGCCGTGTCGCGCGTGCTGCCGATGACGGCGATGCTCGCTTGCGGACCGCTGGTCCTGGTGGCCGTACTCGCGCGCACTGTGCGCGGGCGGGCCGCGCAGTACACCGGCGTGGCCGTCGCGGTGGCGCTGGCGGCGCTCTTCGTCGTGACCGGCCGGAACGACCCGACCTATCGCACCGTGTGGTACTCGGTGCAGATGCTGCTGCCAGGCCTCGTCGTCGCCGGCGTCATCGTGCTGTCGAAGCCGCGGGCGGCCGATGCCGGTGATCCGCTCCTGCGCTCCCGCACGATGGTGGTGCTCTGCATCGCCGCGCTGTGCAACCTCATCCAGTTTCCCTACTTCGTTCCGAACTACTTCTGCTACGTCGCGCCGCTCGTCGCGCTCGCGGCGGTCGCCCTCGTGCGCTACCTGCGACCGGCGACGGCACTGATTCCCGCCGCCGTCGTGGCGTTCTTCATCTCGTTCGCCGTCCTGCGAATGAACGACAGCACGCTGTACACCATCGGGATCAGCTATCAGCCCTACCTGCGCACCATGCCGCTCGGTCTCGCGCGCGGCGGGATCGACGTGCCGGTCGTGCACGCGGAAGCGTATCGCCAGCTCATTCCGTTGCTGCGCTCCCGCGCGCGCGGGGGATACACCTGGGCATCGCCCGACTGTCCCGAGATCTACTTCCTCTCGGGGCTGAAGAATCCGACGCGCTCGCTGTTCGATTTCTTCGACGACTCGACCGGTCGCACGAGCCGGGTGCTCGCAGCGCTCGAGCAGCACAACGTGACCGTGGTGGTGCTGAACGCCCGCGCTGCGTTCTCCCCGACGCTCACCGATGACCTCGTCGCGGCGATCGAGCGCCGCTATCCCTTCGCGAGGAACGTCGGCCCGTTTCATGTGCGGTGGCGGACGTG
Source organism: Gemmatimonadaceae bacterium (assembly GCA_026786185.1). Taxonomy (GTDB): domain Bacteria; phylum Gemmatimonadota; class Gemmatimonadetes; order Gemmatimonadales; family Gemmatimonadaceae; genus AG11. The sequence goes on along the minus strand of JAJAYP010000196.1, from coordinate 16,668 downwards.
ACCAGCGCGGTGATCACGACGCGCCGGCATCTCGACTGGCGCCTCCTCCTCACTGCCGTCTTCGCCGCCAGTGCCGTCTACGTGGCCTGGCACCTCGATCGTGGCTGGGTCGCGCACGACGAAGGCACGCTGGCGCAGAGCGCCGAGCGGTTGCTGCTGGGCGAGCTGCCTCATCGCGACTTCGATGAACTGTACACCGGCGGCCTCACCTGGCTGAATGCGGCGGCGTTCCGTGTGCTCGGGACGACGCTCTTCAGCATGCGGCTCGTGCTGTATGCCGTGTTCCTGTGCTGGATACCGGCCGTGTTCTACATCGCCACGCGACTCGTGCGGCCAGTTGTCGCTGCCGGCGTGACGCTGTTGTGCGTGGTGTGGAGCCTCCCGAACTATCCCGCACCGCTGCCGTCCTGGTACAACCTTTTCCTCACCGTGTTCGGAACCGCCGCCCTGTTCCGTTGGCTCGAGACGCGCCACGTCCGCTGGCTCGTGCTCGCCGGCATCGCCGGCGGATTGTCGGTGCTGGTGAAGATCGTGGGACTCTACTTCGTCGCTGCTGCGCTGCTCTTTCTCGTGTTCCAGGCGCACGAGCAGTCGCGCAACAATGAAATCACCAGCGTGAGCGTGACGACGCATCGCGGATGGGTGTACGCCTCGTTCGCGACCATCTGCCTGCTGGCATTCACCGTCGCGCTGGCCATCGTGGTCCGGCCGCAACTGCACGCACCCGAGGCGGTGCAATTCATCCTGCCCGGTGCGGCGGTGGCGTGGCTGTTGATCAGGAACGAGTGGACGCAGCCCGCGGGTGGAAGCGCGGCGCGATTCGTCAGTCTCGCGCGACTGCTCGCGCCGTTTCTGCTGGGCTTCGCCCTGCCTGTCGCGATCTTCCTGATTCCGTTCGCCCGCGCGGATGCGCTCGGTGCGCTGGGCAACGGCGTCTTCCTGTTGCCGCAGAAGCGCTTCGGCGTGGCTGGCTATCGGATGCTCACGCTCTGGACGATGCTTGCGCTCGTGCCAGTCGGCCTGCTGTTCGCATACGGTCGCAAGTTCGCCGATCGGATGAGCCGACGACACCTGCTCGTGCTGGGCGTGGTGCTGGCGCTCTATCTCCTCGCGACGGCATGGCTCGCACTCGGCTACCGCTTCGTGTGGTACGCCGCGCGCGCCGCGCTACCGGTGCTGGTGCTGCTCGGGATCGCCGTGCTCGCGCGAGATCGGGGTGCCGACGAGGAGTCGAGGCTGGCGCGATCGCGACTCATGCTGCTCGCCAGCGTGACCGCGCTCTTCACCCTCGTGCAGTTCCCGTTCTCCGTACCGATCTACTTCTGCTACGTCGCCCCGCTCGTCGTGCTGCTCGCGGCCTCGCTCTACCGCTACGCCAGGCCGATGGCGCCTGCGGTGCCAGCCGCGGTCATGGTGTTCCTCATCGCCTTCGCGGTGCTGCGGGTGAACACCAGCATGCTGTTCGGCATGGGCGTGGTGTACCGTCCATACGCACCCACGGGATCGCTCGGCCTGCCACGCGGCGGACTCGATGTTCCGGTGGGTGAGGCGAAGATGTATCGCGACGCGGTGGTGGTGCTCACGCAGCACGCCCGCGGCGGATACACGTGGGCTGCGTCCGACTGTCCCGAGATCTACTTCCTGTCCGGCCTGCGCAATCCGACGCGCGTGCTGTTCGACTTCTTCGACGACGAAGCGGGGCGAACGGCGCGGATCCTCTCGGCGCTCGAGCGAAAGGGCGTCACGGCAATCGCCCTGAACGGCACACCGCAGTTCAGTCCGTGGTTTTCCGCCGATCTGATTGCCGAGCTGGAGCGACGCTATCCCCACGCCGAGAACCTCGGCAAGTTCCAGGTACGGTGGCAATGATGAAGTCGTACGCACGCCTGATGGAGAACACCCTCGCGTACCGGGTGTGGCAGGCGCCGTTCGCCGAACGGAAGCTCGCGCCGCTCTACGCGCACAACGAGGTGGCGAAGGCGCGCCGCGTGCTGGACGTGGGGTGCGGGCCGGGCACGAACACGGCGCATTTCGCACACGCGGACTACCTGGGGATCGACTTCAACCCCGCGTACATCGACGATGCGCGCAAGCGGCACGGACGCGAGTTCGTCGTGGCGGATGTGACGAAGTACGAGGTGGCCCCGGATCAGCGGTTCGACCTGATTCTCGCGAACAGCCTGTTCCATCACATCGATACCTCGAGCACGCAACGCATCCTCGCGCATCTCGCGACGCTGCTCTCGGACGATGGGCATGTCCACGTCTTCGATCTCGTCCTGCCGGAGCGCCCGTCGATATCGCGGTTTCTGGCGCGGGCGGACCGGGGCGAGTTTCCGCGTCCGCTGGAGGAGTGGCGGTCCCTGTTCACCTCGGCGTTCGAGCCGGTGATGTTCGAGCCCTATCCGCTCGGCGCTGCAGGGATGACCCTCTGGAACATGATCTACTTCAAGGGGCGCGTGCGCCGATGAGCTCCGCATTCCGACTCTCAGTCGCCATTCCGCTGTACAACGAGGAAGCGGGGATTCCGGAGTTGCTGCGCCGCATGGGCGCCGTACTGGATGCAGTGCCTGGCGGTCCTCACGAGATGGTGCTCGTGGATGACGGCAGCCGCGATCGCACGCTGGAGCTGCTCCAGGCGGCGGCGCGAACGGATCGCCGGCTGGTGATCATCGCGCTCTCGCGCAACTTCGGCCACCAACCAGCGCTGAGTGCCGCGCTCGACTACGTGTCGGGCGACGTGATCGTCGCGATGGACGGCGACCTTCAGGACCGTCCGGAGGCGATCCCCGCGTTGTTGGCGAAGCATCGCGAAGGGTTCGACGTGGTTTACGCGCAGCGGGCGAAGCGAAAGGAGAGCTGGCCGCTTCGATTGAGCTATTACGTGTTTTATCGCCTGCTTGCGTCTCTCGCCGACACCAGGCTGCCGCTCGACTCGGGCGATTTCGCGCTCATGTCGCGACAGGTCGTGGATCAGATGCGCGCGGCTCCCGAGCACAACCGCTATCTGCGCGGCCTGCGGAGCTGGGTCGGCTTTCGGCAGACGGGGCTCGTCGTCGAGCGGGATGAACGCTACGCCGGTACCACGAACTACGGTCCGCTCAAGCTGCTCAAGCTGGCGTCGGACGGGCTCTTCTCCTTTTCCATCGTGCCGCTGCGCGCGGCGGCGATGCTCGGCTTGATCGCCATCCTGCTGTCGACGGCGTTTTCCCTGTACACGCTGTACGCGAAGCTCTTTCTCGACCGCGCACCAGCCGGCTTCACGTCGCTGATGCTCTTCATGTCGTTCCTCACGGGCGTACAGCTGTTCTTCCTCGGCATCATCGGGGAGTACATCGGCCGCATCTATCAGGAGACCAAACGTCGCCCGCTCTACGTGGTGGGGTCGGTGGTGCGACATGGCGCCGGCATGCCGGTGGAGACGCACCGGTTCGTGACGCCGCAGTACACGCCGGTGGTGCCGGCGCGCCGCACCGGACCGTAGCGGCACAGCATCGCATGGATATGGACTACGGCGCTCGCTATCGCGAGCTGTTCCAGCGTCATTGGTGGTGGCGCGCACGAGAGCGGGTGATCCTCGATGCGCTCCATGACCACCAGCCGGCCGCCGGATGGCGGCACGTGCTCGACGTCGGCTGCGGTGACGGGCTCTTCTTCGACGAGCTCGAGAAGTTGCCCGGCGTGCGGTCGGTCGAAGGCGTGGAGCCGGCGGCAGCGCTCGTCTCGCCCGACGGCCCGCATCGCGCCCACATCCTCGTCGTTCCGTTCGACGAGAGCTTCGCTCCCACGCGTCGCTATTCGCTGGTGCTCATGCTCGATGTGCTCGAGCATCTTCCCGATCCGGCGGCGTCACTCCGCCACGCGCTCTCGCTCCTCGAGCCGGAGGGCGTGTTCCTCGCCACCGTCCCGGCGTTCATGCAGCTCTGGACGCGCCACGACGACCTCAATCATCACTACACGCGGTACGACACGGCGAGCATGCATGCGCTCGCCGCATCGGCGGGGCTGCGTGTGGACGAATCGCGCTACTTCTTCCACTGGACCGCGGCGGCGAAGCTCGTGACGCGAATCAAGGAGGCGTTGATTCCGGGCGAGCCGGCGTCGCCCTCGGTACCGCCGGCGCTGGTGAATCGCGCGCTGTACGCGCTGTCGCGGCTCGAAGAGCGGCTGATTGGCCGCGCGAACGTGCCTGTCGGAAGCTCGCTGCTGGTGATTGGCGGACGACGCAGAGGCTGAGCGAGCCCAGTGCGAGCCGCGCCGCTTGCTGAACGAGCGAAGCGCGCCCAGGGCCGCTTGCTCAGCGTGCAGCCGCCCGCGACCTTGAACGGTCCGCCGTTGCTACCACCCGCACACGTGCTCGCGTGATCATGCTCTCTCGCCGACCCGTTCTCTCACTCGTTCCGCTCGCGCTCGCCGCGTTCGTCTCGCTCGCGCACGCGCAGTCGCCCGCGCAACTCGCGGCGCGGGGTGATGTCCGTGCCATGCTCGACGCCCTGAAAGCCGACAACGCCTGGACGCTCGAGAAGCAGGTGATGCTGTGCGAGATCCCGGCGCCTCCGTTCAAGGAGACCGCACGTGGAGTCGCATACAAGGCGCAATTCGAGCAGCTCGGTCTCACCAACGTGCGCGTGGATGCGATCGGCAACGTGATCGGCGAACGGCGCGGCGTCGGGGACGGCCCCACGATCGTCCTTGCCGGCCACCTGGACACCGTGTTCCCCGAGGGCACGGATGTTCGCGTGAAGAACGAGAATGGGCGGCTCACGGGCCGAGGCATCGGCGACGACTGCCGCGGACTTGCGGTGGTGCTGGCCACGGCGCGCGCGCTGCAGGCGTCGAAGATCACGACGCCCGGCACCATCATCTTCGTCGGCAATGTCGGTGAGGAAGGACCGGGCAACCTTCGCGGCACCCGTCACCTCTTCGACAAGGAGCTCGCCGGGAAGATCGACTACTTCATCTCCGTGGATGGTGTGGGCGATGGACTCACGAGCCGCGCGGTCGGCAGCCATCGCTATCGCGTGACGTACAAGGGCCGCGGCGGCCATAGCTACGGCGCGTTCGGCATCCCCAATCCGGCGCACGCGATGGGCCGAGCGATCGCGGCGATCGCCGACCTCAAGGTGCCTACCAAACCGAAGACGACGTTCAACGTCGGCATCGTGCGCGGAGGCACGTCGGTGAACTCGATTCCCTTCGAGGCGTCGATGGACATCGACATGCGATCGGAATCGGCGAGATCGCTCACCGCGATTGACGTGCAGGTGCAACGTGCGCTGCGCCGAGCGCTCGCGGCGGAGAACGGGCGCTGGCCCGGGGCGAACGACCGGCTGTCGCTGGTGGTCGACACCGTGGGCATCCGGCCCGCCGGCTCGCAACCCGACTCGGCCCGCATCGTCCGCGTCGCGAGTGACGCGGCGAAGGTGCTCGGCTGGACGCCGCAGCTCACGTCGTCCAGCACGGACGCGAACGTGCCCATCGGGATGGGACTGCCGGGCATCACGATCGACGGTGGCGGGCGTGGCGACGGCGCGCACGGCCTCGACGAGTGGTACGAGGACGGGCCACGGGGCTGGCTCGGGCCGCAGTGGGCCGCGTTGCTCGTGCTCTCCCTGGCCGGCGCCAGGTAGCGGCTACAGCGCGCAAGCGTATCCCCCGTTCGCCGCCGTTCATCGCACCGAACAGGGGACACGGCATGCCCCTTACTTCTTCTTCGGCTTCGGCGGCGGCGTTCCCGGAAGCATGATGTGAGCGTAGGGAGTGCCCTTCCACATGACGAACGGCCCGCCGGCTGTCGGATCGGTGGACATCCCGTCGAGCAGCTTCTGATCCGGGATGAGGACCATGATGTGCGGATCGCCGTGCTGGATCCAGTCGTTCGTGGCGGTGAGTCCCGTGGCGTACGGGTCGGTGTTGCTCACCGGGATATCGCCCTGCAGCATGTACGCGAACCCGACCTGGCTCACCGTCGGGATCTTCTTGTTGACCCACGCATCGATGACGACGCGCCATGGGGCGTCGAGGCACATGGGCGTGTTGTTCGGCCGGTCGGGCATGTCGGGCATGCACACCCAGTCGTTCGTTCCCTTCCGCAGGACGCGTCCGTCGTGATTCATCACGGTGGCGCCAGCGGTGACTGACGCGGGGCCCGCACTCAGTGCGTTCAGGATGAGCGTGGCATCGTTCGGTGACCCCTTGGCAGCAGCCGTGTGCTGGCCGTGCATCGACTGGCCGGCAGCGGTGCCTGCGAGGCCGGCCAGGAGCAAGGCCGAGGAGAAGAGCGTGGATCGCATGTGAACCTCTGAGTGGGGGTAGCCTACCACCGGTCGCTTCACCGAGCGCGGACGAGCGGTCTGCGCAGAAGCGGCTGGAATAGGATCAGCTCGCCTTCAAGCCCGCGCAAGTGCTCAACCTCGAGACGCGACCAGCCCGCTCGGCGCGCTTCCGTCCTGCCCCGAGGCCGCGGACTCGACTCGCGACCTGAGGAAGGCCAGCACCTCCGCCTCGTGATGGCGCAGTGTCGGCCCCGTGCCGTTACGCTCGCTCCAGACGCGTCGCGCTTCCGGCGGGAGGACACTCCCTTCCTGGTAGGCCTCGAGCAGCGCGGGATGGATGTAGTACTTGCGGCACACGCTGCGGGTGTTGCCGAGCATCGCGGCCGTGCGGTCGACCGCGGACTTGATGTTCTTCTCCGCCTCTTTTTTCGTCGCGGCGGCGCCCAGCTCGCGGAGTGCTGCGGCCGCGTGCATCGTCCCCGCCCAGGTCCGAAAATCCTTGGCCGTCACTTCCTGGCCGGCGATCTCGCGCAGGTACGCGTTGACGTCCTCGGCCTGCACGACCTGACGTTTCCCCGCATCGTCCACGTACTGGAACAGCTCGTAGCCAGGCAGCTCGGCACAGCGCTGCACGATGCGCGCGATGCGGCGGTCCGTGACGGACACCGCGTGGGCCACCCCGCTCTTGCCGCGGAAGTCGAATCGCATGCGCGACCCGTCCACGTGCACATGCTTCCGGCGCATGGTCGTGAGGCCGTAGGACTTGTTCGCTTTCGCGTATTCCTGGGTGCCGACGCGAATCAGCGTTCGTTCGAGCAGCCACACCACCGTGGCCATGATCTTGTCGCGCGGCAGCTCCGTGAGCGCGATGTCCGCTTCGACGCGCTGGCGGATCTTCCACAGGACGTCGCTCAGCGCGATCATCCGCTCGAACTTGGTGCCGTCACGCTGCTCGCGGAACGAGGGATGGTAGCGATACTGCTTTCGCCCGCGCGCATCCCGGGCGGTGACCTGCAGATGCCCGTCGGGATGCGAACAGATCCACACGTCCGTCCACGCCGGCGGAATCACCAGCGACCTGAAGCGGCGGATCATGGCGCGATCGCGAATCACGCTGCCATCGTAGTCGAGGTACGTGAAGCCGCGACCATGCCGCTTGCGGCGGATGCCGGGCATGGCATCCGTCACGTAGAGAAGCCCCACCGCTTCGGCGGAGCTCACGTACTCGGTAGCGGCGGGGTGAACCAACCAATCCTCCTCGAACGGCGGCGTTCGATGGTCGCTGCCGGCTCCACATGAGCCAGCTATCAGCAGGAGGACGGCGAACTACGCCGGAGGCAACTAAGGGCCCGAAGGAACGCCGATAAGGGCCCGTGTCAGTATGACGCCATCGATGCGTTCCCGAGGGGTCACGCCCGCGATGAAGGCGAGGGTCGGTGCAAGGTCGACCGTCCGCACGAAGCCGGGCAACCGGCCGGCTCGGACGCCCGCTCCCATGAGGATGAGGGGCACGTGGGAGTCCTGATCGTACGAGGAGCCATGCGAGGCGACGTTGCCACCCCACGTGCTCAGGGAGTCGAGGGTGACCACGAGCGCGACCGGGGTCGCCGAGGGGAGCTGATGGCTCCATCGACGCGCCACCGGATCTCGCAGCGAATCCGCGAACAGCGCGGGCACGCGATCGACGCGTTTTACGCCCGGCGCGCCCCGCGCCGCGAGCGCGACGAGCGTCATGAGCGAATCGGCCCCAAGACGCGACACACGAAAGGCGTCGCGATCCACGAGGACGAGCTGCTGATCGAAATCCACGGCGAGTGTGTCGACACCAGCGGCTCGTAGTATCGCCCGGACCGGCTGCAAGAGGCTTGCGAGATCCACGCGCCTTGCCGACGGAACGGTGCTGGAGGCGGCGATTTCGGGGATCGTGCTCACGCCATGATCCGACGTGAACGCCACGACGATGCGTGAGGAATCGCGGAGCCGATGGAGGGAATCGAGAAACACGCCGAGCATGCGATCGATGCGGAGCACCTGATCGTGCGTCTCGCGGGAGTCCGGGCCGAAGCGATGGCCGATGAAGTCCGTGGCGGAGAGCGACACGGCGAGCACGTCGGTTTGCGGACCCGTGCCCAGCGCGAGTTCCCGAACGCCCTGAAGCGCGAGGGCGAGGGTCACCTCGTCGACGAAGGGGGTGACGCGCACCAGGCTCGCCGCCTGTGTCGAGTCGCGCGGCAGCCAATGGGGAAATGCGATCTCCGCGCCGCCGCCTTCCGCAGCCGTGCTGTCCGCCTCGGGGTACGCGCTCACCGGCAGCAGGAGATTCCACGCCGTGCCTGCGTAGCGCTGTGGCAGGCGCCGGGCGTTGAAGGCGACGACCCAGGGAGGAAGCGAGTCGCGATAGTAGCGGCTGGTGATGAATCGGCCGTCCGGCGAATACCAGTACACGTCGGCGCGCGACCGCCCCACGGGCAGGATGGCGCCACGATCCTTCACCGACACCGAGAGCGTGCGGGATCGCGCGTCGCGCTCATGGAGCCAGTCGACGAGTGTGGATCCGACGAAGCGGCGCGGCGACGCCCCCGCGCCGATGCCGCCCGCGATGAGCGGCGCGGCGTCGTCGGCGACACCGACACTGTTCATCGTGATGCCGGTGGACCGGGGATACCGGCCCGCGAGCAGGGTCGCGTGACCGGGCGCCGTTTCCGTGATCGCGTGATCGTGGTGCGCGTCGGTGAAGACCGCACCCTCGCGCATGAGGCGTGCGAGACCGCCCGTGAACTGCGCGCCGAACCGTTCGATGTAGTCGGCGCGAAACTGATCGACCGTGAGCAGGACGACGAGGGTCGGCGTCGTGGTGCCGCCGCGCGACGGCGCGGGCACGTTCTGCGCTCCAAGCCCGGCGGCCGTGACGACGATGATGAACGACGCGACAGATCCGACGATGCGATGCGACATGTCCGAATGTGCCGGGCCGCGATGGGAGCGGCAAGGATGGCGAAACGGTCCGGAGCGCGCGATACTTGGCGCGTCTTCCCAAGGCACTGAATGTCACCTGACAGTTTCCAGGCGGGTCCGGCGACACGCGTCGTATTCCGCTCCATCGTCTACTACATCGTCCTCCTCGGCGTCGCCGCCCTGGTGTGGCCCTACCTGCCGCACACGGGGGGCGTACCCACCATCGCGTTCGACGCACTGATCGGTGCACCGGGGGTGACGCCTCGCTTCGCGAAGCCGATGCTCGACGAGATGGCGCTCGCGGCCGGTGTCGCCATCGCCATGCTCGCGTCGGTGCTGCTCGCGCTTCCCGTCGCCTGGATCTACATCGCCACGCGCGCCAAGCGCGGCTATCAGCAATCCGTGGTGCAGCTGCTGGTCATCCTTCCAGCAGTGGTCGCGGGCGTGGTGCTGCTCGTGAAGTTCAGCCTCGCCCTCGCGTTCAGCCTTGCCGGCATCGTGGCGGCGATCCGCTTCCGGAATACGCTGGACGACAGCAAGGACGCCGTCTACGTCTTTCTCGCCACCGCCGTCGGCCTGTCTGCCGCCGTGAATCTGCCGGTGGCGGCGGTGCTGTCGATCGGCTTCAACATCACCGTCGTCGTGCTCTGGTACAGCGATTTCGGCAACTCGCCGGTGGAGCTGGACGGACGCATTGCCGACCGCCGGCTGAAACGCGCACGGGAGCTCGCGCGCACGGGAACGTTCGTCGCCCGGATCGACGACGAAGTGCTCAGCGACATGACGCGTGATCAGCTCGAAGGCGTTGCCGAACGTGCATGGCGGCGCGCGCACGGCAGCGACGACGAGGACGCAGTGTCGACGCAGCACACCCGGCTCCGCATCCACACACGCGATGTGTCGTCGATGCGCTCGGCCGTCGAGCCGAGGCTGCAGGAGCACGTGAAGATCTGGCGCCCCGGCTCGGTGACGACGAACGACGGGGTGGAGGTAGTGGAGTACACCGTGCAGCTCCGGAAGCGCTCGCGCCCCGAGGATCTCGTCGCGCTCGTGCGCGCCGCAGGCTCGGCGGATGTGCTGGACGCCAACATGTCATAGGAGGATCACGATGCGAACAACGCGTGCCGCCGTCGTGCTTGCCGCCACCGTGATAGCCCTCCTGCTGCCATCGGCCTCGCGTGCGCAGGCCAAGCCGGCCAAGACGCCGAAGCCGGACAAGGCGGCCGGAGATACGGTGGTCAAGAATCCACCGTTGTTTCAGGAGTCGACCCTGCTCGCCATCACGCTGTCCGGTGACCTGCGGCGGTTGCGAGCGGACAAGGACACCAATGCGCCCTGGCGCCCCGTGAGCATCGCATACCAGACGGCAGCCGGACGCACGGTGATTCCCGCGAGGAGCCGTACGCGCGGCATCTGGCGTCTGAAGAACTGCGCGTTTCCTCCGCTGCGCCTGGACTTCTCCGGCAAGAACACGAAGGGCACGCTGTTCCACGACATCGGCAGGCCCAAGCTCGTGAATTACTGTCGGGATACCGACAACCACGAGCAGTACATCCTTCAGGAGTTCCAGCTCTACCGCATCTATCAGCTGCTCACTCCCGTCAGCAACCGGGTGCGGCTGCTGCGCGTGACGTACGTGGACAGCACGAAGAACGACACGGCCGCCGTGCGCTACGCATTCGTCGCCGAGGATCCGGAGCAGCTCGCGAAGCGGTTCCACGGCATCCAGGTGAAGACGAAAGGCGCCACGGCGGGCGATCTCGAACCCGATCAACTCGCGCTGGCGTACCTGTTCCAGTTCATGATCGGCAACACCGATTTCTCGTTCAACGGGCTGCACAACACGCAGCTCATTGGCACGAATGACGGCAAGATCCTGCCGGTCGCCTACGATTTCGACTATGCCGGTGCGGTGAACGCGGCATACGCCACGCCAGATCCATCACTGAAGATCCGCCGCGTACGCGAACGGCTGTTCCGCGGGTATTGCGCCATCTCGGAGGAGTATCCGAAGCTGCTCCCGCTCTTCCTGGAAAAGAAGGAAGCGATCTATGCACTCTACCGCGACGACATCGGTCGCCTCATGGACCCGGGTCGCGTGAAGGAGACGCTCCAGTACTTCGACGAGTTCTACGAAATGATCGCGACGCCGACCGCGGCGCAGAGCAGATTCCTGAACAGCTGCGTGGGGCCACGGTAGCACCGCCAGGCTGCAGCTGCACCAGGACTGCTCGTCAGCTCATTCAAGCGCCATCTGGCTGTTCCGCCCATTCACCCGCGAGAGAAACGGATGCAGAATTACGCTCCTGCACGCCCCACGACGCAGTGTCAGGGTTGCGGCAAGGTGATCGATGCCCAGGCGGTCGTGTGCATGGGATGCGGCGTCATGCAGCCGGCCGCGCGCGCACTCGATACCGACCGCAAGCTGCTTCCCGTATTTCTCCTGTGCATGTTGCTCGGGCCGTTCGGCGTGCACCGATTCTTCGTCGGGAAGGTCGGGACCGGGCTGTTGCAGCTGTTCACGCTCGGCGGACTGGGAATCTGGGTACTGGTCGACCTCGTTCTCGTGATCACCGGCAATTTCACCGACAAGGCCGGGAACAAGATCACGGAGTGGACCTAGCCCGCGACGGACTCCGCTCCGAAGAGCCGCATCGCCCGCTCGAGCCCCTGCGCCAGCGCTTCCACGTCGCTCTCGTCGCTGTAGACGTAGAACGAGGCGCGTGCCGTGGCGGAGACGCCGAGCCGCCGCATGAGCGGCTGCGCGCAGTGATGGCCGGCCCGGATGCATACCCCACCCTGATCCAGCACGGTCGCCAGGTCATGCGGGTGGATGTCGCGCAGCGTGAAGCTCACGACGCCGCTGCGATGTATTGGCGGCGGGCCGTACGTGCGGAGTCCATCGATCTGGTCGAGCCGTTCGGTAGCCAGCAGCACGAGTGATCGCTCGTGCGAGAGCACCTCGTCCATTCCGATGCCGTCGAGATACTCGCAGGCGGCAGCCAGGCCCACCGCATCTGCCACGTTGGGCGTCCCTGCCTCGAACTTGTGGGGGAGAACGTTCCAGGTGGACGTGTCGTCGCGCACGAACTCGATCATGTCGCCGCCGAACTGATAGGGCGACATCGACTCGAGAATCGATCGCCGGCCGATCAGGCCGCCAATGCCCATCGGTCCGCACATCTTGTGGCCGCTGAAGGCGTAGAAGTCCACATCCAGCTCGTCGAAGCCCACGCACAGGTGTGGGGCAGCCTGTGCACCGTCACAGACGACAAGCGCGCCAACCGAACGCGCGATGCCGGCAATGGCGGCGACGTCGTTCACGGTGCCGACCGCGTTCGACACATGATTGAACGCGACGACCTTCGTCCGCGGGCCCATCATCGCGCGCAGGGCATCGAGGTCGACCCGCTGGTCGTCGGTGAGCGGACAGACGAGAAACCTCGCGCCCCGCGCGAGCGCGAGTTGCTGCCACGGGACGAAGTTGGCGTGATGCTCCAGCGCCGTGACGACGATCTCGTCGCCCGCGCCGACGTTCGCGCCGCCCCACGCCGTGGCCACGAGGTTCAGCGCCTCGGTGGTGCCGCGCGTGAAGATCAGGCAGTCCGCGTCGGCCACGCCGAGAAAGCGGGCGATCCGTGCCCGGGCGCCGTGATAGCGCTCCGTCGCGCGCGCCGAGAGGTCGTAGGCCCCGCGATGCGGGTTGGCGTTGTCGGTCTCGTAATAGTCGCGCATCGCGTCGAGCACGACGCGAGGCTTCTGCGACGTCGCGGCCGAATCGAGGTAGTGCAGTCCGGGATTCGCGGCGAGCAGCGGAAAATCCGCGCGGCGGCTTCGTGTCATGCGGATCGCGCTCCAGCGTCGCGCGCTGCCGAACCGACGAAGACGCGACCGCCCTCGATGCGCACGTCGAACACCGGCAGTGCCTCGGTGGCGGGTTGCCGTCGCACGGCGCCAGTGCGGCAGTCGAACTGCGCGCCGTGCCACACGCATTCGATCGTGCCGTCGGCATGCAGCACGCCGGCCGACATCGCGAACTCCGCATGGGTGCATACACCACCGACGGCGCCGAGCTCTCCGTCCCGATTGTACAGGCACACCGGAACACCGTCGGGCAGCGTCACGCCGAGCAGCTCTCCGACGGGCACATCAGCCACCGATGCAACGTCGGCGAAGTCACGCACCGGCCGTCTCCTCGCGCATGGCGTTGCGCAGCGAGTGCCACGCCATGCTCGCGCACTTCACGCGGATGGGGAAGCGCGACACGCCGCTGAACGCGGCCATCTCGCCGAGCGCACGGGCCTCCTGCGGCGTCGGCGCGAGCGTTCCGGTGACGAGCTCGTGAAACTGGCCGAACAGCCGCTCGGCTTCCGCGCGCGATTTGCCCTTCACCGTCTGCGTCATGATGGACGCGGAAGCCCGGGACACCGCGCAGCCCTCCGAAGTGAAACGCACGTCGGCGATCAGGTCGTTCTCCACTTTCAGCTCCAGCACGATCTCGTCGCCGCAGGCGGGGTTGCGATCGTGACGCCGCGCGGTGGCTCCCTCCAGGGTCCCGTAGTTCCTCGGACGCCGGTTATGGTCGAGGATGATGGTCTGGTAGAGATCCTGGAGATCCGACACGGGAGCCGCGCCTACACGCTGGCGTAGCGGCGCAGCGTCGCGGCTTCCAGTGCCTCGCGCACCTCGGCCAGCTCGATCGTCTCGAGGACGTCCGCGGCGAACGCGTAGGTGAGCAGCTCGCGCGCCGTCCGGGCATTGATGCCGCGGCTCTTCATGTAGAACAGCGACGTCTCGTCCAGTCGTCCCACCGTTGCGCCGTGCGTGCACTTCACGTCGTCAGCGAAGATCTCGAGCTGCGGCTTCGTGTCGATCTTCGCGCGCTCGGACAGCAGCAGCGTGTTGTTCGTCTGCTTGCCGTCGGTCTTCTGGGCTTCGGGATGCACGTAGACCTTTCCGTTGAAGACGCCGTGCGACGCACCGTCGAGGATGCCCTTGTACAGCTCACGACTGTAGCAATTGGGCTCCACGTGCTCGATGCGCGTCTGGTGATCGATCGTCTGCTCGTCGTCACCGAGGTACAGCCCGTTCAGCGTGGCGCCGCACCCTTCGCCTCGCAGCTCCGTGTAGGTGTTCGTGCGCGACAGTATCGCGCCGGTGGCAAAGCTGAACGACACGAGATGACTGTCGCGCGCCTGGCGCACGTCGAGCGTTCCCACGTGGTAGGCCTGCGCCGACTCCCGCTGCAGCTTGAGGTGCGTCAGCGTCGCGCCCTCGGCGACCGTCGCCTCGGTGACGGTGTTCGTGAAGTACGCGCTGGCACCGAGAGCCACCGTGACGTAGCTCTCGATCACCGTCGCCTTCGCGAAGCGATCCAGCACGATCAGGTTGCGGGGCTGGATCACGCCGTCGACGGCACCGGCGTCGGATACGAACAGGAGGTGGATCGGACGAGCGACCTCCACATCCTGCCGCACGTGCACCACCGCACCGTCATTGATGAAGGCGGTGTTCAGCGCCGTGAAGCTGTGCGCGTCGATCGACGCGATCCGGCCCACGTGCTGCTCGAGCAGCACCGGCATCTCGTCGTACGCGCGCGCCAGTGACATGACTTCCACGCCATCGGGCAGGCTCGCCGTACTCGACAGCTCGGCATCGAACCGGCCGTTCACGAACACGAGCGTGTGCCAGTCGGTCGCGCCGAAGGTGAACGGCGACAGCTGCGCCGCAGTCACGCGTGTCGCGCCCGTGGTGAGCGGGAGAAATTCCCGCTCGGCGAGCGGCGCAACGGACGTGAAGTGCCAGTCCTCGTTCCGCTTGTCCGGAAACCCGAGCTGCTCGAACCGCGTGATGCCGGACAGGCGGAGCGAGCGTGCCCATTGCGGGGCGGACGCTGCGCCGTTGCGAGAGAAGGTCTCGAACCCCCGAAGATAGGAGTCGATCACGCGAGCGCCGGCTCGAGCAGCCAATCGTAGCCCTTCGCCTCGAGCTCCAGCGCCAGCTCCTTGCCGCCCGAGCGCACGATCCGGCCGTTGGCGAGGACGTGCACGTAATCGGGCACGATGTAGTTGAGCAGGCGCTGGTAGTGGGTCACGACGATCGTCGCGTTGTTGGCGCGCTTGAGCGAGTTCACGCCGTTGGCCACGATGCGCAGCGCGTCGATATCGAGCCCGGAATCCGTCTCGTCGAGAATGGCGAGTCGTGGCTCGAGCACCGCCATCTGGAGGATCTCGTTGCGCTTCTTCTCGCCGCCCGAGAAGCCCGTGTTCACGGAACGCGTCAGCATCGCGCCGTCCATCTCGACGAGCTTCATCTTCTCGTCCATCAGGTCCGCGAAGCTCATCGGATCGATCTCCTCCTCGCCGCGCGCCTTCCGGATCTCGTTGTACGCGGCGCGCAGGAAATACGCGTTGCTCACTCCGGGAATCTCCACCGGGTACTGGAACGCGAGGAAGACACCGGCCTGCGCCCGCACTTCCGCATCCATGGCGAGCAGATCCTGGCCGTCGTAGGTGGCCGTCCCACCGGTGACCGTGTACGCCGGATGACCTGCGAGCACCTGCGCGAGCGTGCTCTTTCCGGAGCCGTTCGGACCCATGACCGCGTGAATCTCACCAGGCTTCACGGTGAGCGTGATGCCCTTGAGGATTTCCTTGTCGCTGACGGTGGCGCGAAGCCCTTCTATTTCTAGCATTGGCGACTGTGAACTGTGAACTGTGAACCGTGAACGGTGAACCGTAACTGCGCGTGCCGTGACGGTTCACGGTTCACGGTATACGGTTCACACTTGCCTAACCCACCGACCCTTCCAGCGTGATCCCCAGCAGCTGCTGCGCCTCTAGCGCGAACTCCATCGGCAGCTCCTTGAACACTTCCTTGCAGAAGCCGCTCACGATCATGCTCACGGCCTGCTCGGCGCTGAGTCCGCGCTGCTTGAGGTAGAAGATCTGGTCCTCGCCGATCTTGCTCGTCGAGGCCTCGTGCTCCACCTGCGCGCTGTTGTTGCCGACTTCGATGTACGGAAAGGTGTGCGCACCGCAGGCGTTGCCCACGAGCATCGAATCGCACTGCGTGTAATTGCGTGCGCCTTCCGCCTTGGGCATCACCTTCACGAGCCCGCGATAGCTGTTCTGCCCGTGGCCGGCGGAGATGCCCTTGCTGACGATGTTCGACTTCGTGTTGCGGCCGATGTGAATCATCTTCGTGCCCGTGTCGGCCTGCTGGCGGTTGTTCACGACAGCCACGCTGTAGAACTCGCCCGTGGAGTTGTCGCCCTGCAGGATCACGCTGGGATACTTCCAGGTGATCGCCGAGCCCGTCTCGACCTGCGTCCACGAGATTTTCGAGTTGGCACAGGCGCACTTGCCCCGCTTGGTGACGAAGTTGAAGATCCCGCCATTGCCTTCCTTGTCGCCGGCGTACCAGATCTGCACGGTGG
>JAJAYP010000195.1 GCA_026786185.1 Gemmatimonadaceae bacterium | reverse complement strand
GGATGTGCGTGTGTCCGCACACGATCGTCCGTTCCGCGACACCGGCGAACATCGGCACGACCTCGTGAGGGGAGCTCCGACACGTGAAGATCTCCTCGTCGCTCCTCGGCGTCGCATGGCAGAACTGCACCGCACCATGCCCCACTGCGTCGAGCATCAGTGTCGTGGGCAAGGCTGCGAGAAAGTCCCGGTGATCTCTCGAAAGCTGAGCCGCGGTCCAGGTGATCGTTTCCCGGATGGATGGGGGGAGGTGCGCGAGACTCCTGCCATCGAAGGCGTCCACGACGAGCCGGTCGCAGTTGCCGCGAAGAAAGCGGACACCTGGTGTGAGGGCGAGCAACGCGTCGAGCGTTTCGCACGGCATCGGACCGAGAACCATATCTCCGCCCGCAACGATGACATCTGCACCCGCCGTGTGCACGGCTTGCAGAGCCGCTTCGAGCGCCGGGAGATTCCCATGGATGTCGTAGAGGGCCGCGATACGGAACGGCGCGTCAGGCTCGCTCACGATTGGCGGTCACTTCGCGTCGAACGCGCGTTGCAGTGCGTTGGCATCGAGCTTGTCCATCTGCATCAGCGCCTGCATCACCCGTTTCGAGCTCGCGGCGTCGCCGCTACTCATCAGGCGCCCCAGTGCGTTCGGCACGATCTGCCACGACAATCCGAACTGGTCCTTGAGCCAGCCGCATCGACCGGGGGATCCGCCGGCAGCAGTGAGCTTCGCCCAGAGGTCGTCGATCTCCTGCTGAGCCTCGCATCCGACAAAAAACGACACCGCCTCGTTGAACTTGAACATCGGCCCGCCGTTCAGCCCCATGAACCGCTGCCCTTCGAGTTCGAAGACGACGGACATCACCTTCTCGCCCTGCCGGTTCACGGCGATGACCTTCGAGCGCGGGAAGATGGACGCGTAGAAGTTCATCGCGTCTTCGGCCCGAGTATCGAACCAGAGAAATGGCGTGATCTTCAGCATGATCGCTCGAGATAGGGTACGGAGTGCTTGCCGCGCGGCACCGGCCGCGTGGCAATAGGCATCTGTTTATCGCGGTCACGACCCGAAGGGTGCCTACGGAATAACACGAGTCGGTGCGCCGCGCCACCGGCGGGATACCAGCTCCCGATCGAGCGCGCGTGCCCCCGGGGGAGTGTGCCCATCGGTCAGCGACAATCGTCTTCTACATGGAACGCGACGCTGCTGCATCGGGTGTGGGAAGGCTTTTACAGGCTGTTGTCATTCCTGCACTTGCGTCGCCTGGTGGTCCATCCGCTCTGTCGCGGCCTCCCCCCACAGGATCCGACCCATGCGCACATCGCTCGCCGTTCTCGCCGCTTCAGCATTGATCGCCTGCTCGTCCGGCACGCGCATCATCTACGTGCCCACACCGGCGCCAGCACCGGTAAGCGCGTCGGCGCCTGCTCCGACGCCCGCGCCTCGCGCGATTCCCGCGCCCCCTCGCCCGGTGGCCGTGAGCATCGTGCGGGTGGATGAACGCCGACTCCTCATGCGCACGAACCAGCCGGCCTACCTCGCGGTATTCGAGATCGCGCCCAACCGCGGCGTGACGGTCGTCTATCCCGCGTCACCACGGCAGCGCCAGCTCGCGCTCTCCGGCTCACACTGGCTCAACGTTTCGTTCGATTCCGAACGCAACGACGACGGGAATGCCCGCGATGAGCGCCGGCGTCGGTCGACGCATCTCTACGCCATCGCGTCGGCCCGGCCACTCCGGCTCAGCGATGCGGCCTTCGACGACGCTGGACTTCGCGCCATGCTGGGCTCACGCGCGTATCGCGCGACCGATCCAGCCGTCACGATGACGGCGCTGTCGCGGCGGTTCGTCGCGTCGGCGGTGGACGAGGATTGGAGCGACGATGTCTACACGATCGACATGATCCGCCAGCGCGTGCTGCGCCCCGACACGGTTGTCGCGTCCAACGGTCGCCCCGTGCGTGGACGAATGGATCCTGCCTCGGCGCGCGTCTTCCGCGTGCCGCCGTCCACCGATGCCGGGAACGCCGAGCCGAAGAACCGCGGTGGTGAGTCCGTTGCCGACAATCGTCCGTCCGGCGACGACGGCGGCCGTCCCGCGAACGACGATTCGGCGGAACGTGGCAAGAAGGCGAAGGACAAGCAGGACGACGGCAAGCAGAACAATGGCAATCACTACGGCTGGGAGAAGCGCGACAAGGACGAGAAGGGCAACAATGGCAAGAGCGGCGCGAACAGCAGCACAGCGTCAGCGGACTCCGCCTCGCGCGCGAACGGCCAGGGCGACGACGATCGCGCCAAGACAAACAACGGACGCGAGAGTCACCCGACATCGGAGCCGATCATTCGCCTACAGGGGAAGCCGGAGCAGCCGTCCAACCGGCAGCCATCGGACGCGAAGCCCGAGTCGAAGCCCGAGTCGAAGCCCGACGTTCAGAACGACACCTCGGTCGAGGCCAAGCCCAAGCAGGAGGCGAAGGGGATGCGCGGTATCGTGGAGCGCATGCGTGAGAATGCCAAGGCTGCCGCGGCCGAGTCGACGCCCGCTGCACCGGCGGACGCGCAGGCGCCCGTGCGAGAGACGAAGCCGGACTCGTCGTCCAGTGCAAAAGAGAAGAAGGGAAAGCCCTAGCGTCTAACGGCCTGGCAGCCACGCGACGCGATCACGTGGACGGAACAAAGAATGATCAACGCCCCTGCTTTGGCGGCCTCACTCTCCACGCGCGACCGCGGGCGCGAACTTGTCGATCCCGCGCGCGGGATACTCGATCGTGCGTCCCTCTTCCAACAACCGGCTCACGTCAGGCCTTGATCTCAAGTGGCGGGACACCTCCGGGAGCGAGCGGCGCGCTAGCTTCGCATGAGATGTGAGGCGATGACCAGCACGGGCCAGCAAAGGAAGAGGAGAAGCCCGAAGCCCTTCGGCCGGGGGATGCGAGACGGGCTGAGCATCGCAACCCCGCATCCGCAGAGCAGGATCGTCGTCGCCACGGTCGCGAGTGGCCAAAGCAGGAGCGTCGCCACCGTCAGCGCGGCGGCGGGCGCCGGCAGGCCGATGAACATCTCGCCCTCTTCATGGGTAAGGTTGTAGAAGCCGAGCCGCGTCACGACGCCAAGCAGGTAGACGAATGCCGCAGCAACCAAGAGGACGCCGCCGACGACTGTCGTCGGGCGCAGGAGCGCGGCAGTGACGGCAATCGGAACGATTCCGGAGTTGACCGCATCGGCGAGGCTGTCCAGTTGCACGCCGAAAGCGCGCTCGGCCGCGGTGCGCGCGAAGCGGCGGGCGAAGCGTCCGTCGAATGTGTCGATCACGACGATGAGGGCGATCCCCATGCCGGCGACTGCCCGATCGCCGTACCAGAGAGCGGCCACGATGGCGCCCAGCCCTGCGAGCAGTGATACGTAGGTCAGCAGATTGCTCGCGTGCAGCATCGCGGCGGGCGATGCGGGGATGGAGCGCTCGACCGACGACGCGGTCATTCGCCGCGCCATGGGTAGTAGCTTTGCAGTGTCATCCATGTGCGCGCCACGCGCGGCAGATAGCGCTGCGGACGGAATCGGTCCACCATCGCGTACATGGCGAGGCGATCGACGAGCAACTCGCAGAGCGCCGCACGGAAGCCGAGCTCCCAGTCGCTGGCCTCGATGCGTGCGCCGGTCGCCGCGGAGAGCTGCACGCGCGCCCGCTCGATCCACGCAGCGACTTCTTCACGTGGCGTGGAGGCATGGAGCGTCCAGCACAACAGCTCAGCGAGATCGCGTTGCGGCAGCCCTATGGTGGCGAGCTCCCAATCGAAGGCACAGAGCCGAGGTGCACTCGTGGTGAGCATGCCGATGTTGCGTGGATTGAAATCGTTATGGATCAGCGCGCGTGGCAGACCAGTGAGCGGTATTGACCACTCCGACACTCGCTCGACGAGCTGATGATGCGTACGAGCGAGCAAGGCGTCACGCCACGCTGGCGAATGCGTGCGGGCGTGATCGACCAACGCGCTCCACAGCGGTCGCATGCTGGTGAGCCGCGCGCTGTCTCGCACTGGTGCAAGCCATGTCTGCTCCATCAACTCTGCTTCGCGCCCGTACCACAACGAGTGGATCTGCGCCGCGCCATCGATCGCCGCGCCGAGGAGCACGGGCGACCATGGCGCGTCGGCGTCTCCCGGGTGGAACAGCCCGGACGCCGGAATCTCTTCGAGGACGAGTGTCACCCGATGTGTCTCACCCACTGGGGATAGAGCGAGCGGAGCGGGACTGTGCCGGCGGATGCGAGGGTCGCTTTCGCGATACAGAGCCAACTCACGCACATGACACCGTGTGAAGCCATGGAAGTCGCGGAAGCGCGCGTATTCCCGGCCGAGCGTCGGGCTCGCCAGGGCCGCGACACTCTCGGCGACTTCGAGCACGCTCTCGTCCGATGGCTTCACCTTCACGACGACGCGCGCCGTCATACTGCCGTTTGCGCCCCGGACGGCTACCGCACCACGGAAAAGGCCCATCTCCGCGCCTTCCCGCCACGAGGTGAGTTCCGAGACAATGCTGTCGTCTCCGCCCATCGGCGCGAGCGTCACCCCTTCTATGGATAGTGACGGGTCGCCGCATCGCTGGCGGAGCGCGCGCTCGACCTCTGGCCGGAGCGCGTCGATGGTGGCGGGCGAGGAAGGCAATCCCGCACCCGCTTTCATCTCATACCGGCGCCGAACGTCGGGCACGACACGCGCAACGACGTATTGCGCGAAGTACCGGTCGAGCAGCGCGCTGTCGATCGACGAGCAGCCGGCGCCGAGTGCCGCCAGGCGCTCGTGGCTTCGCTCGTCACGGATGCGCGCGCGGCGGCTTTCCTCGTAGACCTCCGGAAGCGTAAGACCATTCTCGCCCGCTACCGGATGCAGGAAGAACGACCGGAGTGGATGCAGACAGTGGCCGACCGTGGCTTCATCGCCAAGCCGCTCGAGCCACTCGTGATACGGCAGCAGCTCGAGCTCGTACCCGCAGAGACGCATCCACAGGACGCACTCACGCCAGTGTCGCGGCTGCTTCGCCGAGATGTGTGCGACACCGGTTCCGGTCGCGTGCTCCCGCGCGAGGCGCACGATCGCGCGCGCCACCTGATCCACCGGCAGACAGTCGACACGCCAATCGAGGTCCGGCGCAGCCATCATCGACACGCAGCCCGCGATGAACCGCGTGAGGAGATCATCGACGTTTGAACGTCCGTCCACGCTGTCGCCGGACAAGAGCGCGGGGCGCACGATCGACACCGGCAGTCCGCGTCGCCCCGCCTCGCGCACGAGCGCCTCGGCGATGCACTTGCTCTGCGCGTAGCCGAGTCGCAGCCCCTCGAGAAGCGGGAGTGCGTCTTCACCTTCGTCGAGCGCGCGCGGTCCAATCAACGAATAGCAGACGCCGAGGCTGGAAATGAAGTGAACCGGCTTCGGAACGCCGCGGCAGGCGAGGCGAAGGATCTCGCGCGTCCCGAGCACGTTCACATCGCGTAGCCCGTCGTAGCCGCGGACCCAATCCACCTGCGCCCCGCCGTGAATGATCGCTTCGACGCCATGCGCCAGCGCATCGAATGTCGTCGGCGACATTCCGAGATGCGGGCGTGCCAGATCACCCTCGACGGCGACGACACGCGCCGCCGTTCGCGCATCATCGAGGCCGTACCGCGCGAGATTGTCGATGAGACGCATGTCGGCCTCCACTCCGTCTCTCGTCCTGCCCCGCACGAGACACAGAATCCTCGCGTCGGTCTCGTCGAGCAGTGTTCGCAACAGGTGCGCGCCGAGAAAACCCGTGGCCCCAGTGAGAAGGATGTGCCGCGCGTCACGCGTGCGCGCTGCTGGACTGCCCGCGATGAAATGCGGGCGGATGTCTTCAGGCAGCACCGCGTCCGCACGCATGCGCTCGCACGGCGTGACGCCACTATGCGAGCCGCCTTCGATGAAGCGCGCGAGCGCGGCAACAGTGGAATACTCGTGCACCGCGGTCAGCGGGATCGCGACACCGAGCATGTCCCCTACCACCGTGGTGAGCTCAGCGGCAGCGAGCGAGTCGAGTCCGAGCGATGTGAAAGATGTGTCGTCGCCGACATGGTCCGGCGAGATGCGCAGGACCGTTGCGGCGGCGAGTCTCAGCCGCGAGCGGAGATCAGTCGCGCCGCCGAGAAGCGTGCTCGTCACGGGACGCTCGTTATCGCGAGATGCGGTTCTGGTCGCTCCCGCGACGGCGCAATGGCTGGCGTTCGTGTCCAGCGATGCAGCTCGTCGAGTTTGTTGAACTCGAACGCGGCGCGGCAGGCTTGCCGCTGCAACTTGCCGCTGGTCGTCTTTGGTATGCTGCCCGGGTTGATCAGCGTGACGGCCTGTAGCTGCACACCATGTAGCTCCACGATGCCTCGACGTATGGCGGCGGCAATATCGGCGAGTTGCGTCTTCCGTTCGGCGTCGGAGGGCACAGCGAGCTGACGAATATCGATCTCGGCGGCGAGGACTACCGATTCTCCATCGCTCCCACCGACGACGAATGCCGCGCAGCAACCGGCGCGAACCGCCGCATGCTGTCGCTCGGCAGTGAGCTCGAAGTCCTGCGGGTAGTGCTTGGCACCGCGCACGATGAGCAGATCCTTGAGGCGCCCGGTCACGACGAGTTGGCCTTCGTGCATCACACCCAGGTCGCCGGTGCGAAGAAACGTGCCTTCGCCGGTGGAAAGACGGGCGCCGAACGCGAGCGCCGTCTGCTCCGGGCGCCGCCAATAGCCGCGCGCCACGCTCAGAGACGAGATCCAGATCTCGCCGACTCGATTCGGCGCGCATTGCTCGTGGGTCTCGGGATCGATGATGCGAATCTCGGTGCCGAACCACACCGGCCCACACGCAACGAGCGACGTCGTGCGGCGGCTGGCGTCCGCGATTGCCGTGATGAAACGTCCCTGCGTCAGAGCGTCGGCGTCGGCGTCGCAGCTCACCGGCTCATCGATGCGCCGGCTGCTCGAGACGAGAAGGGTCGATTCGGCCAGGCCATACACGGGGAAGAATGACTTCCATCGAAAGCCCGCACCCCGGAAGGTTTCGTGGAATCTGACGAGTGTGTCACGCCGGATCGGCTCGGCGCCATTGTAGGCGCAGCGCCAGCTCGAGAGATCGAGCGTCTGGACCTGCTGCGAAGTGACTTTTCGTGTGCAAAGATCGAACGCGAAGTTCGGTCCGCCGCTGTTCGTACCGCGATATCGCGTGATCGCCTGCAACCACCGCAGCGGACGCTGGAGGAATGTCTCGGGCGCCATGAGATACGCGGGATAGCCAGCATACGCGGGAAGCAGTACGGCCTCGATCAGACCCATGTCGTGAATGACGGGAAGCCATGACACCGCGACGCTGGTGGCATCGTTCTCCTCGAGATGATCGAGGTAGGCCAGGTTGTGGAGCAGGTTGCCGTGACTCACCATGACGCCCTTCGGCGCCGACGTGGATCCGGAGGTGTACTGCAGCAAGGCGAGCGAGTCGGCACTCACCGATGGCCGCCGCCACGCGTCGGCAGCGTCGCTCGCGACGCGGTCCGTCGCCAGCCAGGGCAGATCGCGAAACGATGGCGCGACCATTGCGAGTTCGGCCGCCATCTGTGCGATAGTATCAGTGGTGAGGACGATCGAGACCTGCGCATCCGTCGTGACGGCGACCAGACGCGGCAGCGTGCGCGCGAGCTGTACGGTATGCGGCGGATACGCGGGCACAGCGATCACACCCGCGCAGAGACATCCGAAGAATGCCGCGATGAACTCGACGCCAGGGCTGTAGAGCAGCAAGGCCCGGTCGCCCGGCATTACACCGCGTTCAGCGAGCATCGTGGCGATTGCTTTCGCCTTCGTCGTGAGCCCGCCGTACTCGAACGAACCACCCTCGAGATCGCCATCGAGGAGAAAGGTGTACGCTCGTTCGCTGCCCTGTTCGGCGGCGCGATGCTCGAGGAGTGCGATGAGCGTATCGAAGGTAGGCGTCATCCCTGCAGCGCCTCCACTCCGCTCTCCTCGTTGATCGTCATGGTCGTGGGAGCGACACCCGCGCGCACGGCCTCGTGCACCCGCAAGTAAAGATCACGCACGCGGTCGCGATTGTGCTCCACGTCCCCGACTTTCCAGTGCGACGTCTCGATGGGCTGAAGAATCCAGACGTCGATCGTGCCGGCCCTGGCGTCGTAGCCCATCCCGGGATTCGTGTCGGCAGGAATGGCCAGGTACAGCGGAACGATTGGCGCACCGAGACTCGTGGCGAGATGAAATGAGCCCTTGTTGAAGAGCCCGATCTCGCCCGTCGGAACGCGCATTCCCTCCGGACTGAGATAGACCGAGTCGCCGGTCCGGCGCAGAATGCGGTCGGCACGCTGGAAGATGCGGCGACGGGTCTCCGGAAAGTTCTGCGGAACGGTCCAGAAGATCCGGATCAGATACCCGATGATCCCGATGGGAATTATTTTCCGGAGAAAGCCGCTGAGAAAGAACCGCGTGCGTGGCAGTGCAAGCGCGATGAGGAGAAATACGTCGATCGTCGACGTATGATTCGAGATGTAGACGACCTGTCTCGCTGGGGGCGGGCCGCTCCCATGCACACGATGGCGCACGCCCCAGAGGCGCAGGATCGCTTCTCCGATCCATCGCCCAATTCCCTCCGCGTACAGTCGTCGCGCCATGAAGAGCGTCGGCACCGCGACGAGCAGCATCACGAGTGCACCGAGCGTCATGATGAGGAAGCTCGCTGCGACGCATATGACGAGCACGATGCGCTCGGCCAAACCGGTGGACCGAGTGGAGCGAGCGACGGGAACCTGCTTGGCCACCTTGCGCACCGCGATCTCCGGTGGCGACAGCTTCACTGGCGCGCTCACGACCTCCTCCGGCAAACCACAGTTTGCATCGCGAAGTTGAGCTGCTTCTCGAACGCGAGGATCGGCGCGAAGACTATCTGGCCGAGGAAGTACGGATAGATCGCGCGGGAGAGATTCAGTCCGCGTCCCTTGAGCAGTTTGAACGCCGCGCCGGCGAAGAAGTAGAAAAATGCCGGGAAGGCGCCGTAGGGCAGATACGCTACCAGGTCAAGGCCGGCTTTGTCGATGGCGGCGAGCAGTGTCTTCCGTTCGTACAGCACAGTGTGCTGGGGTGCCTGCAGCCCCGGCCACCGATCGCCGTACAGCCGGAAGGTGACGCTGTCGAGTCGGGGCACTTCGATCACGAGACGGCCATCCGGCGCAAGGAGCGCACCCGCCGTGCGAAGGCTTCGAATCGGATCGTAGTCATGCTCCAGGAAGTGCCACATCGTGATGAGATCGAACAGCGTCTCATCAAAGTCCTGTTCGTAAAAGAGCCCGCAGCGGAAGTCCACGTTCGAAAGTGCCGGGTTCGCGCTCAAATCCTTGAAGTCCACCCCGCTGCCCTTGGCGCCGTAGCGGACGCGCAACTTCTCGAGGAACGTTCCGACCGCGCATCCGACGTCGAGCACTGTGCTGTGCGGTCCGAGCGCTACGTAACGGCTTACCAGCGCATCTTTCTGGCGGTCGTGCCGGTCCATCACCCAGTTGAAGAACCTGGTCAACGGCCCC
This sequence comes from Gemmatimonadaceae bacterium, assembly GCA_026786185.1. GTDB lineage: Bacteria > Gemmatimonadota > Gemmatimonadetes > Gemmatimonadales > Gemmatimonadaceae > AG11. Next base: position 7,668 of record JAJAYP010000195.1, on the reverse strand, counting down.
CAATCGCTTTTCTTGCGGTGTGCGATGTACTCGTCGTCGTAGTAGGCGCCGATGTGCTCGATGCGCAGCCGCGGATTCTGATAGCGAAGTCCGCACTGGTTGCACGTCACGAAAGTGAAGCGGCCCGGCTTGCCCGTGAGATCATCCTCTGCCTCCACGAACGGCGAACAGGCTCGTCCTTCGCACAGATAGCACTCGACCCACTCGCACTGCTCGAGCAGCGATACTTGCAGCGAGGCTGACGACGCAAACAGAGTCCGGTCAGGCGCGACGGAAGTCATGGCATTGAACCTCGGCCGAAGGAGAGCACACGGAGCGGCTCGAGCATGGACACGATGACGAGTCCGAGCAGCGGAAGCATCAGGGCGGCTTCCGCGACGAGGACGCCACGCGCTACGCGCGAGCGACGCAGCTCGGGAACGTCGAGCCCCTCATGAATGCAGAGAAGCACATAGACCGTCATCAACACCGGCGCCGCGAGCGCGAGCCCGCTCACGCCACGCACGACACCGGGCGCGACGAGGTACGCGATGACGGGATACTTCAGGAGCACGACGTGCGCTACGATGACCGACGACGGCGCAAGCGAGGCACGCGCGCGGTACCAGATGCCGAGTACGGCGACGAGTAGCGAGAGTACGAGCAGCCGCGTCGCCGGCCGAGCTCCGGTGGCGATGAGCACGCTCGCTACTGCCGCGCTCGCCCATTGGAGGTATCGCAACGGTGTCACCGAGGCGACTCGCACGGTGATGCGATCGGGGTGTAACCGCGCATCGCGCTCGCGATCCTCTAGATCGTCCCATACCCGCAGCGAGAGAACGATCAGGTAGACGACGAGTGACGCGCGCAATCCCGAGTGGAGCGCCGCGACCGTGCTGAGGTGCTCGTTGCCGGGCACGGCGAGCAGCCCTGCGCCCGCGAGCAGCAGCGCGAGCGGGACGAACCGCCGCGAAGGATACCGCTCGAACAGATAGTGCCGCACGGTCTCAGCGCGTGACATGCACGCACCCCCTGTCGGCGTCCACGGTGATCTCGGCGCCCTCCGGAATGACGCGCGTCGCTTCGCGCACGCCGACGACGCACGGGATGCCGAACTCACGAGCGAGGATCGCCCCGTGCGACAGCATCCCGCCTCGCTCGATGACGAGCCCGGAGATGAGGAAGAAGGCGGGTCCCCACCCGGGGTCGGTCTGCTTGGTGACCAGCACGTCGCCGTGAGCGAGACGTCCCGCTTCCGTGACGTCATGCAGCACGGACGCGCGTCCAGTCACGCGGCCGGTGCATGCGGTCGTGCCGCGCAGCACGCTCGCGGCATCCGTGATCGCCTCACCGGGTTCCGGCCCCCTCTCCTTCGAGGAGCCGCCGGGATACTCGCCTTCAGGCAAGGTGAACGAATCTGGTGGTGTCATCGTGGAGAACTTCGCGTGCGCGCGAGCGCGGAGCGTCACGAGTTCGCGCGTGCTGTGCGCGAACATGGCTCCGCCCGCCGCGAGCTCGTCTAGCTCGGACACGGTGAACCAGAACACGTCGTCTCGCGTCGCGAGCATGTCACGACGTACGAGCTCGTCACCGATTGCCAGCGCCACGCGACGGAGCCGGCTGTAGAGCAATGCCTGCTTCAAGCGCGCGCGCTCCCGAAAGCGTATGGAGGCGTGCGTCCACGGAAGCAGCACGCGCAGCGGAGCTGCCCAGGTCATCCACGGAAGGAATCGAATCCGTTTGGCAGCCAGCACTGCGAGTGCGCGAGCGGTTGCGATCTCGCGCGCGATGCCTTGACGCGCCATCGCCTGCACTGGCGATTCCGCGTCGAGCCGAGCGTACGCACGCAGGAGCGCGATCAGGGGCGCTGGCGCTTCCTGCAGGCTCGGCGTCGTGAGCATGAGCTCCGACGAGCAGCGAAATCCCCATTCGTCGAGATACTCGTTGACCGCGCGGCGGAAGCCGGCGAACCGCGAGTCCGTCGCAAGTGCATCGAGCACCGATGACGCGTCATCATGCTCGATCAGGCGCGCCAGATGAGCATCGGCACGAATCAGTCGGGAAAGCGCCCAGAGACGATGCACGGGCTCGTTGCTCACGACGCCGGCGATCCCCTTGAGCAGCGTGGTGTGCGCAGCCTCGGCGCCCCCGGGATACGCGTGAGCGATCAATTGCTCTAGCGCTCCGTAGCACACCATCGCCGCAGTATCGGCGAGCGATGCATCCTTCCATCCGTGACAGCGAATGGCCATGAACTCGGCGAGCAGTGCGCGCAGCTCATCGAGGGAGCGCTCGGGAAGACGCGCTGGATGCGAGCGCTCGGCAAACGCATCGGCGTTGCGCTCGAAGCGCCGCATGCGATGCTCCATGAAGAGATATTGCCACGTTGTTCGCGCGGCGATGACTGCCCCCTCAGCGAGTTGCGCCAGCCGATTCGCCGTCGGGCGTGCGCGGGGAGAGGACACCTCGTCCCGCGCTCCCACGAAGGCGTTGAAGCTCGACGCGAGCGCATCTCCGAAGGGTGCCAGACGAATCACCGCGTGGATGTTCGTCAGGTTGTAGTACATCCGCCCGCCATGCACGCCGATGATCTGCGCGAAGGCGGGCTCCATCGCGCGAAGGCGGCGCGGCGCGATGCCGAAGGCGCGGCCGAGGTTGCGGAAATAATGGGTGTAGCCCGCCGACGCCACCGAGTAGAGGAGCGGAGAGATCGGAGCGGGGAAATTCTCGTTGACGTTCGCGTTCGACCACACGATTTGCCGCGCCGCCGCCAAGGGCTTTCTCTTGGTGCCGAGCGCCGCCGTAATGGGACGCGACTGCACGATGAACATCACTCCGTCCGTGCTCATCGCCCACTCGACGTCCTGCGGCGCGCCGAGCTCGGCTTCTACTCGCGTGGCGGCATCGATCAGTGACGCGATGCCGGTGGCCGTGAGGACGACCGCGTCAGCGTCGGCGATACGCGCTCCGAGATGCTGTACCGCCCGCGTGCCTCGAGCGATCCTGATCCGCGCCGGATCCATCGCCCCCGCGACGAGCGCGTCACCGAGCCCCGCCCCATACTCGACGAGGAGTTCACCGTCGCCGTCGTCGGTGAACATCACGCCGGCGGCGCGTGCGGCCACCTGCTGCTGCACGACGACGCCCATTCCGGCCGACTGCATGCCGCGCGCGCCACGGTAGAAAAGCGCCCGCTCCGACCAGTACGACGCCCAGCAGGTGAGCACAGCGCGCTTTAGCGACTCGTCGTCGGCAATGTGCAGCACCGAATCGAGCTGGCCAGCGAACGACGCCGACTTCGAGTCCTCGCCGACCGCGGAGCTGCGAACCACCAACGACCCGCGCGCTAGGAGCGGGTGCGCGCGTGCGAGCAGCTCGTCGCGAATCACCTCTGGCAGCGCGGCGCCACACACGAGCGCGCGAATCGTCGCCGAGACCGATGACCGGGCTTCGGCGCGCCTGAAGTCGCTTCCCTCGCACAGCGAGTGAATCCGGTCGGCGATCCGCGCCTCACGCAGGTGCGATTCCAGCGCCTCGGTGCGCAACACGAATCCTGGCGGAATGCGAACACCACTCCGTATCAGCCGCCCCAGGGTGTGCGCCTTGCCGCCTACCAGCGCCACGTCCACCTCGGCCTCGAGTGGCACGCCCAGACTCGTGCCACTCGGTGCGAGCGTCGGACGAGTGCGTAGCACGCTCGTCGTCACGCTGGTCTCGCCTTCACGCCAAGCCGGTACAGCAGCACGCTGAAGCACAGATGCACGCCTGGGCCGAGCACGATCACGTACAGCCACGTCATCCACGGCGTCGGCGTCACGATGCTGATGGCGACGAGCGTGCCGATGATCGAGTCGAGTCGGTCCGCGGCGAACGACGCGATCGACGCGAGCGTGCCTTTGGCTGGAGCGCCGGGTGCGATGTCGAGCTGTCGCTTGAGGAGTGAGTTCGGCAGCTCGCCGAGCATGAAGCCGAGCCCGGCCCACGTACCGAGCAGCGCGAGCTCTCCATTGCCAAGCGGCCACAGGCTGGTGCGCAGCGCGGGAGAGGTGGCATCGAGCAGTGAGCCGAGCGCCCAGAAGCATAGGCCTGCAGCGGGCGCCATGACGACGAAGCCGCGTACCGTCTTGTTGTCGCCAAACAGTCGCCGTCCGCGAACGTGCAGCCGCCCGTCGACAGGAATGTACAGTTTTCGCGACACTGCCGATGCCAGCCAGGCGGAGTGGATCAACCCCGCCGCGATGAACGCGGTGATGAGGAAGAGCGCAGTGACGAGTGGATCGATGGTGGCCACTGTCGCCTCAGATGTCGGCGCCTGTTTCCCGGCGATTCTGAAAGAGGAATACTTCGCCCGGCAGCGCGCGCGCGCGTCGGATCCACGTCCAGCAGTCGATCTCGTTCTCCGTGTCGTACACTATCGCGCTCAGCTTGTAGCCGGGCACGAACGGATACATGTGATGCAGCTCGTGCGCGTCGATGTGCAGGAGCAGTGCGGAGAGCCAGCGCGGAACGACGAGCGACCGCGTGAACACCTCCTGCTCGATTGCCGGGAAGGGGCGCACCGCCTCGCCGTGGCTGACCTGCTGCGGCACGTGGGTGTGCTGGCTGAGCAGCAGCAGATCCTCGACGACCAGCGTGGCGAGGAGCGCGAGGCCAACGGTGCGAAACAGCAACGCTGGGCCGGCGAGTGCCATCACCGCCCCGTACGTCGCGAGAAGGCCGATCATGTCGACGGCGAGCCGCCGACGCTCGGGGGGATTCACGAAGAGCTCCTTGAGCCGCGGCCAGTTCCAGAAGTTGTTGAGCCGGTAAAGCACCGCAAACAGCGGAATCCAGAACTTCCAGCAGATGTTGACGAGCAATCGCTCGGCGCGACCGAGCGGACGCGGCACGAGCGCGGCCGTCGTCGGATCGACGTCCTGCCATCCGGTCCACTTGTGATGACGGCCGTGCACGCGCTTCCAGTTGTAGAAGGGAATCAGCGAGAAGAAGGCGGCGACGTATCCCAGCGGAGCGTGAAACCGCTTGGTGCGAAAGAGCGTTTCATGTCCGCATTCGTGCAGCAGTGCGAACCACTGGACGAGAGCGATCGTCAGCAACACCTGCCCGAAGCGCCAGAGCGCCCAGCGCGGCTGCACGGAGAACCAGAGCGCGATGGTCGTGAGCACGATGGCCTGCCCGGCGACCAGCGCACCGGCGCGATCGGTGGGGCGGAGGTGGACGAGCTCGGCCGGAGTGGGTGCGGCACCGTGCGTCATGAATCGGTTTCCGCTGGAGTGAATCGCTGCCGATCGTAGGCTGATCGGTCAGCTTGGGGTCATCTATCGGTCAACTGCTTGAACTCCGTGTAGTTCGCGCCGGCGTACGCGTGGTCAGTGTCGCAACCACCAACCGTGAGCTCGTAGATAGCATTGGCATCGATCATCACAAGCGCGAGAACTGGCTTACGTTGGCTCTTGATCGAGGCCACGTGCCGCACGCATACCGGGGAAGTGACCGTGAACCGTGGACATGGCAGACTCCGTGAATCAGACAACGGGAAAAGTGGACGCCTCAATGGTTCGTGAAGGGTCGCTCGGCGAACGGGGCGGTCCCATACGTCAGATGACGTAGGAGAAGTTGCCCCGGTGGTGAATCCCATCCACAAAGAGGTGCCAGCGGATTTTGCGGAATGGCCGAGGCGAGGCTCCTGCATCAGCCGGGTCGCAGCAGGCGCGCGTTTCGCTGACCAAGCTCCAGACGAGCTCGCACGTGGAGGGGGAGCGGTCAGGCAGCCGGTAATCGAAGTGGTCTTTGGGCAGCGCATCCAGTGCCCGGAAGAATGCCCCAGATTCCGCCTCGCGGCGCTCGAAGAAGAACTCGCGTTCAGTCATGGCGGCCTCCATTGCGACGCTGCGCGCATGTCCGCGAGCGGGCACCGCGGCGATACCGCTGCACATATACGGAAACCGACGGGTCGAGGCAAGGACAGCGTTACCAGCGGCTGCAATGCTCGCTGGGCTTCTGGAACGGCCCCGTGCTTTCACGCGCGCCGACGCGGCCAATGACGTTCCAACACCCGGGTATCGCCAGTGATTCACAAGACGTCCCATGCGCCGCGGCCCCAGCTCAGGGGTGGTAGTACTTGTTCCAGAGCATGTTGCGAAACTTGTTCGTCGGGTCGAGCCGTTTCTTGAGGGTGAAGAATTCTGGTGCACGCGAATACGCGCGCAGAAACTGCGACTGTGTCGCGTGAAGCTGATACGGCAGGTAATACGATCCGCCGATCCGCAGTGTCGCCTCGATGAGCTCACGGGTCCAGTTGCCCACCACGCGCTGACTCGCAGTATCGGTGTTCTGCTTGTAGTAGAGCACGAAGGCGAAGACCTCGCGCGGCGCCCACGATAGCAGGGTCTCCGTGTCAGGACGCGCGTGACGGACGGAGACGTTGAGGACGTTGACTCGATGACGGCGAAGGATTCCGCGCATCGCCGGAACGAATTCGTCGAATCGCTCGACCGGGACGAAATATTCTGCCAGTACGTACGTCGCGCCTGTGCGAGACGCGGGCTCCAGCTCCTCCGCGTTCGAGCTGGCGATATAGTTACGCCATGCGACGTGGGGTCCACGAAAACGCCACGGGTCCACGACGACGCGTCTCATTGTCTGGCCGAACGGCCAATCCGAGACGATCCTGATAGCCGCTCTGTTGAGTGCGTACGACTGCCCCAACGGAACCATGCGTTCCGGGACCGTTACCGGATCTGAGGTTCGGATATACGACTCGGCGCGTACCGTTCTGTAGTCGCCGGGATAGATATCCCCATTGTGGAACACCACCGCGGTCGAGTCGCGGATGCGCCGAAAAAAATACGGCCGGTATTCGCGAATCGGCATCGTCACCTGATGGCGTTTCACTCGCGCATTCTCCACGAGGTCCAGCGTCGCCTCGGTAATTACACCGAGAGCGCCGTACCCGCCGATTGCGCCGAAGAAAATGTCCGAGCGAACATCACGACTTGCGTCCACGAGGTCACCGTTGGCCAGCACGATCTTTATCGAGCGCACGGAGCTCACGAGCGGGCCGAATCCCACGTAGCGTCCGTGCGCGTTCACGGAGAGCGACCCGCCAACCGTGAAATTGGCGAAGCTTTGCATGATCTTGACGGAGAGATTCGCCGAGTCGATGCGCTCCTGGATCTGGCGCCAGCGCACGCCTGTCTGCACAGTGATCGTTCTGCGCACGGAGTCGAAAGCCAGAATGCGATCGAAGTGCCGCATGTCGATCTGAAGCCCAGCGGGCGTTGCAGTCTGGCCGCCCATGCTGTGGCGGCTCCCGCCAATCGAGATCGGACCCGAATGCCGGGTAACTGCGCTGACGATCTCGCGCGTCGTCGTCGGCACGAGGACTTCGCTGACGGTAACGGGATTGAGCTGCGTGACATCAGAGATGACCGTCGGCGGTATCTCTTGCTGCTCGACGGCGCGCGTGTTTGGTAGCACGCAAATACGCTCGCAACCAGGACAAGGACGAGGGTCCTGTGGCTAAAGCCTGAACACATTGGCCAATACGACCACCGCACTGCGTCCGCCATATCCCCTCCCCTACTCCGCCACCCGCCCCACGACGCGCCGCATCTCCTCCGCGCGCGTCACCGAGCGCTCGTACTCGCTCCCGCCCGCCCTCGAAAGGCTCACGACCTCGCGCCGGTG
>JAJAYP010000194.1 GCA_026786185.1 Gemmatimonadaceae bacterium | reverse complement strand
TTAGGTAGCTTGGGACCCCGCCGCGGCCCCGTGTATGGCGGCGCTGCGCCCCTGGGGCGAAAACGCCGCCGCGGCCGTGATGCCGAGCGAGCTCTCGATCATGCACCCCGCCATCACGAGCATGTCGTGCGCGCGCGCTGTGGCGATCATGCGCAACGCTTCGCGCAGGCCACCGCACTTGGCCAGCTTGATGTTGATGCCGTCGACGACGCCCGCGAGCTTTGGAATGTCCGCCGCGACCAGACAGCTTTCATCGGCGATGATCGGCAGTGCCGATCGCTCGCGCACGAAGCGCAGACCGTCGAGATCGTCGGGCGGGAGCGGCTGCTCCACGAACTCGACGCCAAGTTCCTGGAGCAACGGGATCATGCGCAGTGCGGACTTCGGCGTCCACGCCGCGTTCGCGTCCACGCGCAGCACCTTGTCCGGTGCCAGCTCGCGCACCATGCGCACAATGCGTTCGTCCCACGTCGATCCGAGCTTGATCTTCAGCACGGGATACTGCGCCGCTTCCTCCACCCGTGCGCGAAGTGTCGGCTCGTCCGGTGCGATCCCCACCGTGAAGCTCGAGGGCGGCGCGGCCGCCGGGTCAAGCCCCCACAGCTTGTGGACCGGGACACCGAGCCGCTTGCCCATCAGGTCGTGCAGGGCGGCGCTCACCGCCGCGCGAGCGGATCCGTTGAATCGAATCGCGCGCGCCAGTCCGTGCTCGAGCGCCTCGAGCGACCATCCGTCGGTGCCGTCCAGCTTCTGCGCCAGCAGCGGGAGAACATTCACGACCGTATCGGCCGTCTCGCCGTAGTACCGGCTCGGTGCGGCCTCTCCCCATCCGGTCGCACCGTCGGGCGCGGTGAGCGTCACGCGCACCACGCGATACTCGCTCGACCCGCCTCGCGCGATGACGAACGGATGCTTCGTGCGGAGCGTGACGATTTCGTGCGAAAGCTTCATACGTGAGGTGGAGATGCGTGCTTGCGCGCGATCGCGGCCGCGCGATGCGACGCCGATCCATTGTCGTTGAGGGCCAGATACGCCAGCAGCGCGTCCGCGAGCGCGATCCCGCGCGGGTAACGCTCGTCGGGGGCTTTCTGGAGACACTGCATCACGACGTCCGCCAGCGCCTGCGGAACGCGCGAGTCCACCTCGGCGATCGCCACGGGCGTCTCGTGCACGTGCTTGTAGCCGACGGAGAACGCATCGGCGCCATCAAAGGGGGGAAATCCGACGAGGGCCTCGTACATCACGACGCCGAGCGCGTAGATGTCGCTGCGCCCGTCGACGAGCTTGCCCATCGCCTGCTCGGGGCTCATGTAGTGCGGCGTCCCCATGGCGCGACCGGTCGCCGTGAGACGGCCGTGAAAACGTGCCGTCGCGATGCCGAAATCGGTGATGAAGGCGTTCCCGCCCTCGTCGAAGAGGATGTTGTCCGGCTTGATGTCCCGATGGACCACGCCGCGGTCGTGCGCGTGATCGAGTGCGACTGCCACCTGCGCCGCGGCCGACGCCGTGGCCTGGGGCGACACGTTCCGCTCGCGCTGCACCCGGTCGGCCAGCGATCCACCACTCAGGTATGGCATCACGATGTACACCGTGGAGCCGGAGTGACCGAAGTCGAGCACCGGACAGATGAACGGATGCACCAATCGAGACGCCGCCTCCGCCTCGCGTCGGAACCGCTCGGCCATCTCCGCGTCGCGCGCCAGATGCGCGTGCAGCACCTTCACGACGACTTCGCGCCCGAGCGGCATCTGCTCGGCGCGGAACACCGTCGCCATGCCACCGCCGCCGAGGCGTCGGAGAATCCGGTATCGATTGCCGGTGGCGCGGCGCAGCGCCGTGATCTCGTCGTCCGGTTTCTCGAGTGGCGCGCCTGCCACGTCGGGCAACCCGTTCCCGCACCGGCTGCACGATGCGGCCAGCGCGCGACTCCAGGTGCCGCAGTCAGGGCAGAACATCTACGTGCCGAGCTGCATCTGCACGAAGTCGTACGGCGGCCATGGCCCCGTCAGCTCGAACCGCAGGTTGGGCGCGCGCCGCCCCTGCTCCTCCACCTCGGTCGAAAAGTCCTTCCATTGGTCGCGCTCCACGAGATACGCCGCGCTGAGCACGAGGCCCGCCACCTTCTCGATTCGCAGTGGCACCGTGGTGACGGCTCCGCGGCGAAGGGTACGAAGACTGTCGGCGGCGACGGTGGCGAGCTCGGATCCCGCGTCGCGCTCGTCAGGCGCACCGGCGCCCCACACGTGCACTCGCGCGACGACGCGGTTGTCCACGAAGGTCAAGGCGTTCGACAGCGCGACGTAATGCAGCTCGAGCCAGCGGTCCACCGCATCCTTGTGCTTGAACGACACGCCCAGTGGCGCCGGCAGCACGGGCCCTCGACGCGCATAGGCGGTGACGATGTCGGTGTCCTGCGCGACGCGGTCCGGCGTGAGCTCCGACGTCGTGTACTCACCCTCACCGCAGATGGCCGCGAGGTCGCGCAGCGTGACGAGCAGCGTCCCTGGCACATCGATGCGCGGCTCGTGCGCCTCGCTCACGGTCACGCCATACAGGTTCAACGCCACGTGCCCCCCCGACCCATGAACTGTCTCCGCACGCCGATCTGGCGCGGGGTCACGTCGCTCGACTCCCGTGCGGGCCGTTCGTCACCCGGCACGTCGTCGCTTCGGATGAAAGATAGGGCGGCGGCACCGGACAGGACAGGCAGCGTCACAGCAGCGCGCGCATGTGCCGCACGCAAGCCTCGCCCAAGCGCTCGGGTGCATATCCGCCCTCGAGCGCACTCACCACGCGTCCACCACACCATTGCTCCGCTCGCGAGACGATCTCGCGCGTGAGCCGGTCCACATCGTCCATCTCGAGCGTGAATCCTCCCAGCGGATCTCCAGCCAGGGAATCGAACCCGGCCGAGATCAGCACCAGATCCGGCACGAACCCCTCGCTGGCGTCATCGATGGCCGACAGCAGTGCGTCCACGTACCGCGCGCGTGGCAGCGCGGGCGGCATCGGGACATTGTACACGCTCAGGTGCGGACCGCGGTCGGATGCGGCACCGGTGCCCGGGTACCATGGCCACTGATGCATCGAGACGAACCGCACGTCGGCTTCCTGCTCCACGAGCGCCTGCGTGCCATTCCCGTGATGCACGTCCCAATCGACGATCAGCACGCGCTCCGCTCCATGACGCGCTCGCGCGTAGTGCGCGCCGACGGCGACGTTCCCGAACAGGCAGAATCCCATCGCCGCTGCGTGCAGGGCGTGGTGCCCGGGCGGACGTACGGCGCAGAAGCTCCGCCGCGGTCCGCCCGCGAACGCGAGATCGATCGCATCGAGCACGGCGCCCGCGCCCGCCGTCGCGGCGTCCCACGAGCCTTCGCTCACCACGGTATCCGCGTCGAGTCGGCCGCCTCCCGATTCGGCAGTCGCACGCACCGTCTCCACATATGCCTCGTCATGTGCGAGCAGCAGCTCGTCGACTGTCGCATGGCGCGCCTCGCGGTGATCGAGCCGATGAAACAGCTCCGGATCGTCGCGCAACGCGCGCGGTATGGCACGCAAGCGTCCGACATGCTCGGGATGTCCCCACCCCGTGTCGTGCCGGCCGCCGTCGGAATGCGAGATGTAGGCGACGTCGTTCATCGTGCTCCACGAAAGCGACGCGACGCCGTCTCGGCAAGCAGCGCGGCGACGATCAGGATCAGCAGTGCGAGCGGCAGGGTGCGTTGCCCAACCTCGAGTGCCGGCGAGCGCGCCAACGAGGCCGGACCGAGTGCGCCCACGAGCACGGCAACGGGCGCCGCATCGCCCGATCCGACCATGCTCGGCTGGACGTCGCGCTCGGGAGCGACCAGACCGACGGCGTGTGACCACCAACGACGGTGGTCCGCCGGACCGCCGACACCCCCGAGCATTCGCCACCGCCAGCTCTCGTCGTAGCCCACGGCCAGCACGCGTCCGAGTCCGGCTCGGCGCACCGCGACGGCGACGGCGCCCGGCCGTCGCTCGAGCACCAGCGCGTCGAGGCTCAGCCCTTCGAGCGGCCGCAGCGGCAGGTCGGAACGCGACATCGAGTCCGTATCGAGCAGGATCCTGCCGGGGCGGCGAGTACCAGCGCGCGCGGGCACGAGTGAGCGCAGCGCGCCCATCGTCGTCGCGCTACCCACCGCGACGAGTCCGCCGCCGGTGGCGATGAATCTCACTATTGCCGAACCCAGATCGGCTGCGGTGGAGTCGAGCGCCACCACCACATCGTATCGCGCCGTGTCCAGCGGCAGCATGGCCGGATCGGTGACGGCGACGCCCGGCGCCGTCGGAATGCGCGCACGAACGCGCCAGCCCGCTTCCGACAGTGCACTGCTCACGAACCGGCTTTCCCAGCTCGCGCGACCGAGCACCAGCACCTCGCGCCGTGGCGTGGCCTCAGGGGCGACGACGCTCGACAGGTATGCCCCCTGCCTCGCACGCACGGGCCCGACGACATCCGCGGCCTCGAGCGTCGCTCCCGCCGCAGGCACCATCAGCGAGTCCAGCGCGCCGGCCGAGTCGCTGAGGACGTACGCGGCACCGGCGCCTGATGTCAGCAGCATGCGGACGGCGGCTCGCGGCTCGCGAACACGCTCCGCCGCAACGGCCATCACCGGGACGGCGCCGCGCCAGCGCACCTCGACACCGGCGCGTCGTAGGGCCACGAGCCACGCGCGCTGTGCCGGCGCGGGAAAGGCGTCCATCTCCACCTCGAGCGCGCCGATCCGATCCGTTCGCGTTGCCGCCGCCAGTGCCGGCGTGAGGTCGCTTGCGCGCGTAGTGCGAGTCACGGGTCCGGGCGCCCCCTCATGCGTGGCGCGCCACAGCGACAGCGCAAGCATCGCCACCAGCGCCAGGCGAAGCGCCCACTCGGCACCGCGGCGAATGTCAGCGCGTGAGGGCATACACCACCAGGTTCACCGCGAACTTCGTGTTGTCCACCGAGAGGAACCGCTTGTTGTCCGGGTGGTAGTTCCACTCCGAGCTGTAATCCTTGCTGCTGTACACGAGCGCGAGCCGGCCCGATCGCTCGACACCGGATAGCGTCTTGTGCACGAGGTTGTCACCCCAGCCATTGAGCTCGTGGCTCGTCGTGGGGGGACCGTCCTCGAACGTGAAGAACGTTCGATACAGCGGATGGGTATTCGGAATCGGGCGCAACGGCCCGTACACGCGCGCGAGTTCTTCCGTCGCGGTCTTGTGAAAGGTGCCGTCGATATCGTGGTTGTGGTCATCCACGAAGAGCAGTCCGCCGCGCTCGGCAAACGCCCGCAGGTTCGTCCGCTCCGCCTCGGTGAACCGCACCGGCAGGTGACCGGTGAGATACAGCAACGGGTAGCGAAACATCGCGGGTGATGAGAGCCCGACGATCACGCCGGTCGGCGCGACGTCGATGGAGGTGTAGCGCGCGATCGTGTCGATGATGTTCGCCGGCACCATCGGCGCGCTGTCCCAGTCGCCCGACTCGTACTGCGCGGTCGCGAACACGAAATCGGTCATGGCGCGCCGCTCCATGCCGGGATGGACGAGCGCGCGATTGGCGCGCCGTCGAGTGCACGACGCACGCGTGCCCATGCCGACACGATTGCGCGCGGCTCGCCGCGCCGAAGAATCCGGACGGCGTCATCGAGCACGGCGGCGAGCGCGGGCGCGTCGCCCAGTGCGGCCACTCGCATCACCAGCAGTGTGTCAGCGGCCGCGGCCGGATCGCGCGCGAGCAGCAGCGTCGCGCGCGTGAAACGTTCGGCGCGCTTTCGCTGCACGGGGGCGACGATCGCTCTCGGCTCGCGCAGGGATGACGTACCCTTGTCCTTGCCCGCGAGCCGCGCACGCGCCACGTCCACGACAACCGCCGACGGGCGGCCCCGCAGGTAGATCCGCTCGGCGTGCCGCGCTCGCTCGATGGCCGCCAGCGCGCGTCGCATGGGAGGAATGGCCTGCCGAGTGTCACCCTGCTCGAGCGCGCGGCCGGCGTCCCACATCGCATTGAATGCCTCGAGCAACGGCTTGCTGACGGAGAGGATCGGCGTCTCGTCTCCCTCGACGTCCATCACTTCCCCCGCCGTACCCTTCGTCGCTTCCTGCGCTCGTGCGAGCAGTTCCTCCGGCGTCATCTTGCCGAGCGGCGCTTCGATGTTGCTCTCCTCGCTGAGCGGTTCGCCGCCGACGCGCTGGAATACGATGTCTCCGACGCGCTTCCTGAGCCGTGCCTGATCGGCGGCGATGCGCTGTGCCTCGGCAATCAGGGTCGGCCGGGCAACACGCGGCCGGCGCTTGTCGAGCGCCTCGGTGAGAATGATCAGCATGCGCTGGCTGAGCACCTGCGCGTCGGGCTCACCAGGCGGCGCAGCATCCACGGCGACCGAATCGTACTCGCCCGCGCGAGACACGCGCAGGGCGCGTGTCTCGGAGCTGCCCACGCCGGGCCCGGTCACCGTGTTCCGATCGCGTGCGACGGCGCGCATCTGCAGCACGTCACCCGGCTTGAGCGCCAGCGAATCGAGCGACAGTCGCAGGTCGAGCGTGTGCTCCGCTGCACCGCTCAGCTGAGTGCGCGCGAGTGTCGTCGTCCTGAAGGTGAAGTTCTCTTCCTGGCCCGAGCTGACGATGATCTCGAACGCCGCGTCGCGCAGTCCGATGTCGTCTCGCACCGCCGCGCGCAGCGTCATCATGCCCTCGGCCGTGCGCAGCACCGTGTCCTGGGTTGGCAGGAGCATGGTGACGACGGGTGCCGCATCGGTCACTGGCGCCAGCACGATCAGGCGCTCGCGGCTCGTGGAGGCGCGCAGACGAATGAGTGCCGCCCGCGACGGCATGGCGAGTTGAGCGCTCCATCGATCGCCACGAGAAATGACCGGAATGTCCGTCGAGTCGACCGACATGCGGACCGCACGTCCGGGTCCCTCGCCGGTCACGATGATCGCGCTGCCGACCAGCGCGTCGGCACCGCTGGGGTCGTCGATCTCCGTGATGCGCCGACCAGCGTACGCGGGCGGCTCGATGCGCAGACGAATGCGCGCGAGCGGGTCAGGCCCCGGGCGAGTTTCCGTGCCGAGCGTTCGGGCGACGCGTGCATTGTCCGCGATCATGCGCGTGACGAACGCGGGATTCCAGGCTAGCAGCCCGATGGCCGCCGCGAGCGCGACGAATGGTGCCAGGAGCCGGCGAAGGAGATACTGACGTTCTTGATCCCACCACGGGTTCGAGAGCGCCTGCGCCTCCACGTCCGGTCGCTCCATCCCTACTGCAGCGGCGGTGACGAGCGCGTACTGCAACGACGGATGACGCTCCTCGATCCAGAGCGCGACCTGCTCGAGCGACTGCGCAGGCCGCGCACGCGCCGCCATCGCGAGTGCGATGCCCACGCCAGCCGCTGCGAGCGCGACCAGCGCGGCAACGGGAAGTGCGAGCGCACGCGACGCGGCAATGGAAACGGCGATGACCGCGCCTCCCACGGCGACCGCGCGCGCGAGCATGACCGCGGTGATCGTGCGGCGCATCGCGATGACGCGCGACCTGGCCGTCACGCGCGCTCCGGCGCCACGCGCGCCCGCACGACGAGCTCCCCAAACGCACAGGCGAGCGCTACTCCAAGCAGCCAGGGCACCAGCGGAGGTGGGCGCTGGGCCGGATCCGCGAGTCGCTCAGCGCTCGCCAGTCCTTCCGGTCCGCGCAGGCGCGCCACCGCAGCGTCAGCTGCCGGCCTGCTCGATCGATTGCCGGAACAGGGTGCCATCAGCCCCTGCGCGACTCGGCGAAATGCGGCGCGCAGCGGGAGATCACCAGCGAGTGGAACGCTCACCGCGACATGACGAATACACCCAGCGCCGATCCGCACCTCGCTCGCTGCGGCCGAACCGTCGCCCCATCGCGCAATGGTCGCGCCTTCAGCAAGCAAGCGCCCGCGCCCCAGCGTGGCGACGACGACCTCGTCTCCCATCGCGAGCGCCGTCGCGCCGGCGGGTGCAGCGCTCGCGCTGTCCCACCGCACCACCGTTCCGCCGCTCCGCGCGAATGCCGTGTCGCGAGCGTCGAGTGCCGAGCGGCGCAGCCGGACAGACGTTGGCGACGACGCGACGCGCACGAGACGCAGCGCCGGCGCGAGCGGATCGTCCGGCGAGAGCGCGCGTTCCAGTGTGCCGGAAACCGTCCTCGCGACGTTCGCGACGCTGTCCGACGTCAGCCTCGCGATGACAATTCCGCCGCGCCAATGCGCGCGGATCGAGTCCGTCGCGGCATCGAACTCGTTCGTCGCGAGCGGCGAGACGATCACCAGCTGGACGGAATCGGCGTCGGCCGCGAGTACAGGACCGAGTCGCCCCGCTGCCACGAGCGCAGCCGACAGCGACCCGACGGACGATACGCGTAGCGAATCCCTCGCGGCCGTGCGCGATGACGCGAGTGACAGCGCCTGGAGCTCCGCGGCCGCGTCACGCGCGACGACGGCGACACTGTCGAACAGCACCAGCTGCGTGGGAACGCCATCGGTGAGCCACGGGCGCAGCTGGGTGACGGCCTTCTCCATGCTCTGCACCGCACCGGATCGATCGAAGAGCACGACACGGGCGAGCGGCGCGCGACTCGGCGCGAGCACCGGTCGCGCGAAGGCCGCGGCGGCGCTCAGCAGCAGCAGCACGCGCAGCGCGAGCAGCAGGAGGTCGCGCGGCCGAGTGGCCATGCGACGCACGAGCGTGCGGCGGTCGGGGATGAATCGCGCGGTTGGCAGGAGATATGACGCCGGTCGCTGAAGCGCCACCAGGTGCAGCAACACGGACCCGGCCGCGGCCACGGCGCCGATCAGCAGTGCCCAGGGCGAAAGGAACGTCATCGCCCCGCATCTCCTGCGTCGCCCGCGACACGCCGCACGACGTGCGCGGCCGGCTCCGGCGTCTCAGCGCGCAAATATCGAATGCGTGCTGCGCGACACAGGCTCGCGGTGTCGTCCATCCAGGTGGAGAATGCCCGCTGATACTCGGCGCGTGCCGCGCCGTCGAGCGTCCGACGCGTGGTGGCGTGCTCCGGGTCCACCGCCAGCAGTGCGCCGCCCGGCGGGTCGAGTTCATCGGGAGACACCACGTGCACCACGATCACCTCGCCGCCTGAGGCGATGCGCAGCTTCGCGGCGGCGAGCATGTCCTCGAGATCGCCCAGGAGATCGGTGACGAGGACGACGCGCGGTGCGCGCGCGGAGGTGACGAACGGTGCGAGGGGCGCCGACGCTCGAGGCATCGTGCCATCGAGCGCGCGGATCATCTCGACGAGCACGCTTCGTCGCGCGCGCGGCGCGAGGACGAACGGCGGGTCGCTGCCGATGGCCAATCCAACCGGATCGCTCTCGGCGCGCGCGACCGCGGCCAGCCCGACGGCGATCTCTCGCGCCCGCGTCCACTTCGCCAGGTCAGCGAGTGGGAATGCCATGGATGCCGATGCATCGATGATGATCGCGGTGCGCAGCGTCGCACGATCGGTGGTGAGACGCACGTACGCGCGATCGCTCCGCGCCAGCAGTCGCCAGTCCACTCGCCGCGGATCGTCGCCTTGCCGGTACGGCCTGAACTCGCTGAACTCCGACGAGTTGCCTCGCAGCGTCGACGCGTGAGCACCCAGCGTCGCGCCGGCGACGCGATGCGCCGCCGGCCATCGAACCCCGCGCACGGCATCGAGCAGGGCGCTGTACGGACCGGCCGTCATGGGCTGGCTAGTGGCGCGGCTCCGGGCGTCTCGCTGCGCCGCACACTCAGATCGTCAGTCCGCTTCGCGGCGGTGTGACACGCGCGAGTACGTCCGCGATGACCTGCTCCGGTGTCACGCCTTCCGCCTCGGCCGCGAAGCTGGCCAGCACGCGATGCCGAAGCACCGGCAGCGCGACACGCCGAATGTCCTCCGGCGCCACGGCGGCGCGGCCCGCGAGGAACGCGGTCGCCTTCGCTCCGAGCACGAGCGCCTGTCCGGCGCGCGGACCGGCGCCCCAACGGACGGCGCGTTTCACCAGCGCCGGAGCGGTGTCGTCGTCCGGACGCGTGGCGCGGGCGAGCGACGCCGCATAGCGCAACGCCGGCTCACTCGCTGCCACGTCACGCACGGCGCGCTGCAGCGCCACTGCCTCCTCCGCGCCGAGCACCGGACGCAGCGCCTCCTGTGCGGCGCCCGTCGTCGCGCGAAGGATCGAGACCTCCTCGGCGGCCGAGGGATAGCCGACCCGGACGTCGAAGAGAAAGCGGTCGAGCTGGGCTTCGGGGAGCGGGTAGGTCCCCTCCTGCTCGATCGGGTTCTGCGTCGCCAGCACGAAGAATGGCTCCGGCAGCCGCAGCGACTCGCCCGCGATGGTGACGCGATGTTCCTGCATCGCCTCCAGCAGCGCGGCCTGCGTGCGTGGCGGTGCGCGGTTGATCTCGTCGGCCAGCACGATGTTGGCGAACACCGGGCCGCGCACGAACCGGAAAGTGCGCGCGCCGGTCACCGAGTCTTCCTCCAGGATCTCGCTGCCGGTGATGTCACTCGGCACGAGATCGGGCGTGAACTGGATTCGCCGGAAGTCGAGCGAGAGCGCCTCGGCGATCGAACGGATCATGAGCGTCTTGGCGAGCCCCGGCACGCCGACGAGCAGCACATGGCCGCCCGCCGCGAGCGCCATGAGGATCTCGTCCAGCGCCGCTTCCTGACCAACGATGCGCTTCTGCACCTCCGCCCGGAGCCGCAGGAGCGCATCGCGCAAGGACGCAGGGTCCATGCGCGGCACGGTCGCCGGAGCGGCGGCCACGCTCAGCGGACGGGTCGCCGACGCCGGTGCGTCAGCAGAAAGATCGAACCGTCCATGCCACCAACCGCGCTGATGCTCGCGTTCTCGTCGAGCACCTCGAAGCCGCGCAACTTCATCACGAATTCGTCGTGGTACTCGTTCTCGGGCGAAAGTGCTGCCAGCGCCCGCACCTTGAGCGCGAGCACTGGCTCGTTCGGCGAGACGGCGACCCGCACGGTATCCCACGCCTCGGGCAACTGCACCCGTACCGTGATCGCGCTTGCGCCGGCCTCGGTCATCATGATGGTGTCGCCGCGCGTACGAAGCTGTGAGACGAACGGCGCGCTCATGTGCGTGCGGGGAGCGCGGGAAGCAGTGCGTCCCCGCCGGCGAGCGACGGCAACGTGGTGAAGAAGCGCGAGATCTGCATGTCGAACAGGTACGTCGACCCCGTCACGCGCGTCACGCCGTCCTGCACCGTTGCCGCGATCACCAGCTCCTCCCCGCCCTGCCCGCGGAAGGTGACATGGCTCGGACCCTCCGTATCGAGGAACGATGCGTAGAGGCTGTTGCGCTGCGAGAAAAATTGCTTCGCCCGTGCGAGCACCTCGGAGGGCGGGAGCGTACAGCGATACTCCTGAAGCGTGCGCTGCGACTGGATCATGGTCGGCGTCGGAACGTGAACGGAGCGGCGAGCGTCCGTGATGGTTGGACAGCACGAGATGCGCTTGCGATGGCTGAAGCTTAACCGGGAATGGCAGCCGGCAGGGAGGGTTGCTCTCGCTACTCGTCCCGATACTCCAGGGGCAGCTCGACCTGAAACGTGGATCCCTCGCCAAGTGCGGAATCCACGAGGATCTCGCCCCCCAGCAGACGCGCAAGTCGTCTCGCCAGCGAAAGCCCGAGTCCGGACCCGCCAAACGCCCGGGTGCTCGACCCGTCCACCTGCCTGAATTCCTCGAACACGAGTTGTCGCATCTCTCCCGCGATGCCGATGCCCGTATCCTGTACGCGGTAGACGGCGCGCCCGTTGACCACCTCGACGGAGAGACGGATCTCGCCGGTCCGCGTGAACTTGTACGCGTTGCTGAGCAACGCGACCAGCATCTTCGTGATCTTGCGCCGGTCACTCACCATCACGGTTCCGGACTCGGGTTCGCTCACTCGAAGCGCCACCTTCTCCGCGCGGCCGCGGGTGGTCGCTACGGCGTCGTGCAGCGGATCGCGCACATCGAACGCAGTCGGCACGACTTCCAGGCCACCGCGTTTGAGCGACGTGAGCTCGAGCAGGTCGCCGATGAGATCCAGCAGATGATCGCTCGACGACTTCACCTGCGCGATGGTCCGTCGCTGCTCGGGCGTGACCGGACCCGCGAGCCCCTCATCCATCAGGGCGAGGTAGCCCATGACCGCCGTGAGCGGCGTGCGCAGCTCGTGCGAGATGTTGGCGAGAAACTCGTCCTTCACGCGGCGCGCATCGAGGAGCGCTCCGTACTGTCGCTCCAACTCTGCATTCGTGTCGAGCAGTGCCGCGTTCGCGCGCCGAAGGTCCTCGATCAGTCGCGCCTTCTGCGCGGTCGCGGCCATCTGGTCGGCCACCATCCGAAGCAGCGACCGCGTCTCCGCGGTGATCGCACCCGCCTCCTTGAAGTAGAAGGTCACGGCGCCGAGCACGCCATCGCCCGTCTGCAGCGGTAGTGCGACGATGGCGCGGAATCCGAGCTCCTGGGCCACTTCCGCCCAATCCTCGAGCGATGCGTCGGCCATCACGTCGGGCACCTCGATCACCCGGCGCTCCGCTGCTGCCTCGCCACTTGGCCCGAAGCCGAGCCGGACGCGCATGTCGCCAAGGAATGGCGTGTAACGCTCCGGCCAGTTGTGCACCGCCGCCAGTCGCATCAGTTCACTCGCGCCGTCGATGACGTAGATGCACGCGAACGTTGCGCCCACCAGCGGACTCACCCGGTCCAGGGCGAACTGGAATACCTCCTCCGGCCGGTCGGCCGTGAGGAAGGCATGGACGATTTCCCGGACGGCGATCAACTCGCGGACGCCGGTTTCCGAATTCTCCGGCAGCGCGCGCGACCGCTCGGCCGAGAGCGGAGGGGCTCGATTCACGCGGCCAATATGGAGCGATGGCGCGGAACCGGCCAGATGTTTGCCCGAGCTACTTCGCGTGGCCCTTCGCAGCGACGGTCAGGGTGCGCACCTCCAGCCGATGAATGAGCACGTGCGGAGGCGTCAGCACCACCTGCGCGACCGCGTCGGCGACATCCTCGGGCATCAGCTTCCAGGCATCCTTGTCACTCACCTGGTTGCCATTGAATTCCGTCGCCACTGCACCGGGCATGATCACCGACACTTTCACGCCGTGATCGCGCACCTCGAGCATGAGGTTCTCCGCCCATGCCGTCACGAATGCCTTCGTGCCGCCGTAGCAGGTGCCACCCGCGAACACGCTCCGTCCGCCGATCGAGCCGATGGTGCACACATGCCCGACCTTCCGCCGGAACATCCCGGGCAACACCGCGCGCGTCACGTGAAACAGCGCGTTGACGTTCACGTCGAGCATGCGTTGCCACTCCTCGACGGTCAGCTCGACGAACGGCTTCAGCACGCCGACGCCCGCGTTGTTCACGAGCACGTCGACGTCGAGGTTTTCGAGCGCCGCCGCGACCGCTGCGCCGTCTGCGACGTCGAGCACGATCGGACGGCACGTGCCACCAGCCGCACGGATGTCCGCGCCAAGCACGTCGAGCTCGGCCCGCGTGCGCGCGACCGCCACCACGTCATGTCCGTCGCGAGCGAAGCGCAGTGCGATCGCGCGCCCGATACCGCGCGAGGCACCCGTGACGAGAATGGTCTGCTTCGGCGTCGTCATCGTGCCACTCGCAGCACCGCGCCGTAGATCATGCGCGTGCCGAACTCGAGGCTCGACAGTGGCACCCGTTCATCGTTGCCATGCATGCGGTCCTCGTCGTCCTGGTTCATCGGAAAGGGGAGCAGGCCGAACGCCTGCATGCCCCAGGTGCGAAGGCGCGCGCTGTCCGTCGCGCCCGTGCTGAGATACGGCACGACGGCAAGCGTCGCATCCAGCGCCTGCGCGCTCTCGCGGATGGCGGTGAACATCGGCGACCGGAAATCGCTCGCCGGCGCGTCCGCGCCACGATCCGTCACGGCGATCTGGACGAGCGAATCGTTCACCGCGCGCGTCAGTCGTCGCACGACGCTGTCGATCGACTGGCCCGGCAGCGTGCGAACGTTCAACCTCGCCGTCGCGTCCGACGGGATGACGTTGCCGCGGATGCCGCCCTGCACGATGGTGGCCGAGATACCGTTGCGCAGGACGGCGTCGAACACGGGAGTGCGTGCGAGTACCCGCGCGCCGCGCTGGATGCGCCGCGTGTCGAGCGATGCGACGTCCGCCATCGCCGTGCGTTCGGGCGCGACGGGCCAGACGCGCCCCAGCTCCGTGAAGAACACTCGCGTGGTCGGGTTCACCTGTACGGGTTCCCGGTGCTCACCGATCCTCGCCAGCGCTCGGCCGAGCCGCAGGATCGCATTGCCCTCGAGCGGGATCGATGCGTGCCCGCCCGGTCCGCGTGCCGTGACCGTGACCGTATGCGGCACCTTCTCCGTGTTCTGCACGGCGACGTAGAGCCGCCGTCCGCCCACGATGCGCGTGCGTCCACCTTCGTTGAGGGCGAACTCCGCCCTGATCAGGTCGGGATGATTCTTGATCAACCATCCCATGCCCCACTCACCACTCTGCTCCTCATCCGAGTTGGCCACGAAGATCACGTCTCGTGACAGCGTGCCGCCATTGTCGATGACATGGCGCTTGAGGAGCAGCATCGTCTCGAGGTTCGCAGCGAGCATTCCCTTGTCGTCGATCGCACCGCGTCCGTACAGATAGCCGTCCTTGATCTCCGCAGCGAAGGGATCGACCGACCACTTGTCGCGCTCGACGCCGACGACGTCCATGTGGCCCATGAGGAGCACCGGCTGCTTGCTGCCGTTGCCCTTGAGGCGGGCGACGAGTGCACCGCGTCCGGGAGTGGGTTCGAACAGGTGCGTCTCGATGCCCGCCTGCTTGAGCGCCGCCTCCAGATGACGTGCGACAGTCAGCTCGTTGCCCGGAGGGTTGACCGTGTTGAGCCGGATCATCGCCTGGAGATGTGCAAGCGTCTCACGGCTGGCGGCCGTCCAATCCGGCTCCTGCGCGGGGACTGGCGTGGCGGCGACGATCATGAGCAGGGCAGTAGCCAGGAGTGCCGGGCGCACGGTCCTCATTCGCCTCCCTGTTTCCCGTACGGCGAATGAAGGTGAACGGGCTCCGCGTTCTTCTTCCGGGCGCGCAGATTCAGCCCCTCGACGAACAGCGAGAACGCCATCGCGAAGTAGACGTATCCCTTCGGGATGTGCTGGCCGAGTCCCTCCGCGATGAGCGTCGTGCCGATGAGGAGCAGAAACGCGAGCGCGAGCATCTTCACGGTGGGATGCCGCTCCACGAATCCGCTGATCTTCCCGGCGAAGGCGAGCATCACGATCAGTGCGACGACCACTGCCGGCACCATGATCGCGAGCTCGTCCACCATCCCCACGGCGGTGATGACCGAGTCGAGGGAGAATACGATGTCGAGCAACAGGATCTGCCCGATGACGCTGGCGAAACACCGGACGACTCGCATCGGGCGATTCGCCGTCGTTCCAATCCAGCCGGTCGTGCATCTCGTGCGTGCTCTTCCCGATGAGAAACAGCCCGCCGATGATCAGGATGAGGTCGCGTCCGGAGATCTCCTGGCCCAGCACCGCGAAGAGCGGTGCGGTGAGCTTGAGGATCCACGTCAGCGACAGCAAGAGCAGGATGCGCGTGACGAGCGCCAGTCCGAGACCGAGAGTGCGGGCACGCTTCTGGTCGGCCGCGGGCAGCTTCCCGGCGAGAATGGAGATGAACACGACGTTGTCCACGCCGAGCACGATCTCGAGTGCAAGGAGGGTCGCGAACGCGATCCAGGACTGTGGGTCGGAGAGAAGTTCCACGAGGTGCATGCAATCGTTGAGATTAGGCCAGCATCCGCTCGATGCTGCGCACCAATGGAGCGAACGTCATCGCTCGTCCTGACACTCTCTGGGCCTGCTCGTGGGCCAATTCGCGCTGCGCCTCGCCGAACAGCGACTCCGCGATCCACGGACCGGCCCGCGGGTTGCGCCACCAATCGGCGTTGTAGTCCTCGACCAGCGTCTCGGTGATGAGGGCCTGCAGTTGCCATGCGCGCAGGTATCGGGCGGCGTAGTAGCGGGGATCGATGTCCACGAACGCATCGGCGCGCGAGTATCGGAACCCCGTCGCGCCGGTCAGGAGCTCGACGTAGAGATCGGGTGCGGCATCCCACGACACGTTTCCGCCGTACAATTGCGACTCGTAGATCAGCTTGGCGCTGTAGCGGCGGAGAAAGTGCAGCTCCTCGAACCCCGCACTCCGCAGGAATGCCGGCGTCGTCTTGCGCTCCAGGCCGGTGTAGCGCTGCAGCCATCCGCCATCCTGCATCAGGTGGTCGAACAGCATGGCGTAGCCTTCGGTCACGGAGTTGTCGCCCATCCAGCGAAACTCCATCGGCAGATCGGGACGCATGTACGCGAAGTGCAGTGCATGCCCCAGCTCGTGGAGGAACGTGCTCCAGTCGGTCTGGCCGCCGTGTGGACGCAGCACCAGGTAGACCTCCTCCGGCACCTTCACCGATGCGCAGAAGGCGCGCGATCGCTTCCCTTCGCGCTCGCCCGTGTCGAATCGCACGCGGCCGTCGGCGGTCGGGTCGATGCCCATCTCGCTCACCTGCCGTCGGATGGATGGCTCCATCTCCCGCGCCGGGAAGTACTGATCGAACTCGCGCGCACGGAACAGCGCGAGGGCATCGGCCCGCGTCACCTCGCGCGCCTCCATGCCGAGTCCCTTCTTCACGAATTCCGGAAACGACTCGTCCCACATCGCCTGCGTATCGCGGAGGAACGCGACGCACTCATCGCGCAGGCCGGTGAGCGAGATACCGCTCAGCAGCTCCCAGCTCGGATTGTATCCGTCGGCCAGTCCGAGCGATTCGGTGATGTCGCGCTCGCGTTGCAGCCGTTCGCGGCGGATCGGCATCAGCTCTCGCTCGACCAGTGCCGCACGTGCCTTCTCGATCATCGCGCGCTCGCGGCGATCCGTGCTGTTGCCGATCTCGATCGCGGCGCGCTGGTACGGCAGCTGTCGTCCATCCGACAGCTGGATGACCGCCTCCGACTCCCATGCGATCTCGCGCTCGTCCAGCGGAGCGAGTTGCCGGCTGCTCTGCGACTCCACCTGCCAATCGAGCAGGAGCCGCGCCGAGCGTCGATCCTCGCTGCCGTTCGCGCTGCCGACGAACGCTTCCCGCGCGACCTCGAGGGCATCGGGTCCGAGAATCTCGCGATACGCGTGATAGATCGGCTGCAGCTCCGCCGATGCCTTCAGGCCGCTGTGCGATTCGTAGTACTCGCGGGAGAGTGCTTCCATGAAGCGCTCCCCATCCCGACGCAGCCGCTCCACCGACAGTGGCGCACTCATGCGGGAAGTCGCTCCTGCAGGTATCCCCGCACGGCGTCCGCCCCGATACGATCCTGTTTCAACGTGTCGCGGTCGCGCACCGTGACCGTGCCGTCCTTCACCGACTCGGTGTCGACCGTGATGCAGTACGGTGTTCCCACCTCGTCCTGGCGCCGATACCGCTTGCCGATGCTGCCGGTCTCGTCGTAGTCCACTGGAAAATGCTGGCGTAGATCACCGGCGATGCGGTGGGCCATGTCCGGCATGCCCTCCTTCTTCGTCAGCGCGAACACCGCGGCCTTGATCGGCGCGAGCGAGGGGTGCAGGCGCAACACGGTTCGCCCCTCGTCCTCGCCCTCCACGGTCTCCTCACGGTAGGCGTTCACGAGCGCCGCGAGCGTCGTCCGGTCCGCACCCACCGACGTCTCGATCACGTACGGCAGAAACCGCTTGTTGTTCGGCTGGTCGAAATACTCGAGCTTCTTGTTCGAGAATTCCTGATGTCGGCTCAGGTCGAAGTCACCGCGGTTATGGATCCCCTCGATCTCCTGGAAACCGAGCGTGCCACCGAAGTCGAACTCGATGTCGAACGCTGCGCGAGCGTAGTGCGCGAGCTCCGTTCCGGCGTGGGCGTGGAAGTTGAGCCGGTCCGGCGACAGCCCCAACGACTGGTGCCACCGCATCCGCTCGGCCTTCCAGAACTCGAACCACGTCATGTCCGTGCCGGGTTCGACGAAGAACTGCATCTCCATCTGTTCGAACTCGCGGGTGCGAAAGATGAAATTGCCCGGCGTGATCTCGTTGCGGAACGCCTTGCCGATCTGGGCGATGCCGAACGGCACCTTCTGTCGCGTGCTCTGCTGCACGTTGAGGAAGTTCACGAAGATGCCCTGCGCGGTTTCCGGGCGCAGGTACACCGTCGATGCGCTCTCCTCGACCGGTCCCATGAAGGTTCGGAACATGAGGTTGAACATGCGTGGCTCGGTGAGCTGGCACTGCTCCGCCTCGCCGGGCCGCTTGCTCGGCTTCTGCAGGCAGCGCGCGTCCTCGAGCTTGTCGGCGCGAAAGCGACCCTTGCACGTCTTGCAGTCGACGAGCGGATCGGTGAAGCCGGCAACGTGACCGCTCGCCTCCCAGGTCCGCGGATGCATGAGAATCGCCGCGTCGAGGCCCTCGACGTCGTCGCGCATCCGGACCATCGACTTCCACCACTGGTCCTTGAGATTCTTCTTGAGCTCGACGCCGAGCGGCCCGTAATCCCAGACCGACCCCGTGCCCCCGTAGATCTCGGAGCTCTGGAAGATGAAGCCGCGTCGCTTGCTGAGCGACACGAGCTTGTCCATCACATCGGGCTGAGTGCTCGCGGGCATGCGCGTCGTTCTCGTCAGGATCGGTATCGGCGCCGCTGGATGCGGTGCCGGGCGTGACGCTCACGATCGCGCGCCATGCTCCACTTCGGTGAAATTACTCAGGTATCGAGCTCGGCGCTCAGTTTCGGCGGGGCGGGTACCGGACGTCCCATCAGCCTCGCGACGATGCGGTCGCCGTGAAACCGTCCGTTCTCGATGAATACCTTATTCGCGTCGAAGCCCGCAACGACCACGCCCGCGATGAACAGACCCGGCAGGTTGGTCTCGAGCGTGTCCGGATCGTGCTGCGGCACTCCGGTCACCGGATCGATGGGCACACCGGCATCACGCAGAAGGGTTGTGTTGGGGGCAAAGCCGGTCATGACGAAGACGAACCGCGCCGGCACGCGATCATCCGCCTGCTCGCCACCAATCGTCACCACGCCCGGCTCGATCGCCGTCACCCGGCTGTTCCAGCGCGCGCCGATCGCGCCTTCATTCATGCGGTTCTGCAGGTCGGGCAGCACCCAGGGCTTGATCTTCTTGTCGAACGTCGGACCGAAGTGCACCAGTGTGACGCGCGCACCGGCACGCCACAGATCGAGCGCCGCCTCTGCGGCGGAGTTGCCGCCCCCGACGACGACGACATCCTGGTCGTACGCCGCATGCCCCTCGCGGTAGACGTGCTGGACGTGCGGTAACGTCTCGCCCGGAACTCCGAGCCGGTTGGGCGAGCCGAAATATCCGGTAGCGACGCAGACCGCACCTGCGTGCGTCGTCGATGTTCTGCCCTCCATTGAGACGGACTGGATGTCGAACGTTTCGCCATGCCGTTCGATTGCCGTGACGCGCTCGTATTGCCGAACGTCCAGCGCGAAGTGCTTCGTGACCGCGCGGTAGTAGGCGAGTCCGTCGCGCCGCGACGGCTTGTCCGTGGCGACCACGAACGGCACACCGCCGAGCGAGAGCTTCTCCGCGGTGGAGAAGAAGCTGACGTAGTAGGGATACTGCGTGATCGTGCTCACCAACGATCCCGCGTCCAGCACCCGCGCGCGCAGGCCGGCCCGCTGCGCTGCAATCGCGGCGGCGAGGCCGCACGGACCACCCCCGACGATCAGCAGATCGACCACATCACTCACTCTGACCACCAGTACTCGATACTTGGTACCAGATACAAAGTACCAATTACTAGCGATGAGGGCCCCGCCCCGCTCCCCGATCTATAAACCAATGATCTGATCTCTCCTTGTCCCGACAGACACATACGTGATCGGTGCCTCCACGAGCATCTCGATCCGGTCCAGATACGCGCGCGCCTCACGTGGCAGCGCTGCGAGCGTTCTCGCTTCGGCCGTCGAGGTCGTCCAGCCGTCGAACCACTCGTACACCGGCACCACCTGCTCCAGCGCCAGCAGGTCGCTCGGAAACTCATCGTGGCGTTCGCCGCCGATCTCGTAACCCACGCAAACCCCAAGACGTGGCAACGTGTCCAGCACATCGAGCTTGGTCACGGCGAGATCGCTAAGTCCGTTCACCCGCGTCGCGTATTTCACGACGAGCGCATCGAACCAGCCGCAGCGCCGCGCGCGCCCGGTCGTCGCGCCGAACTCATTGCCAAGCTTCCGGACTTCGGTCTGCAGCGGCTCCTCGAACTCGGTCGGCAGCGGCCCGTTGCCCACGCGCGTCGTGTACGCCTTCACGACGCCCAGCACGTTGTCGATCACGTTCGGTCCAATGCCGACGCCGACCGCCGCGCCACCGGCGGTCGTGTTGCTGGACGTCACGTACGGGTAGGTGCCGTGATCGATGTCGAGCAGCGAGCCCTGCGCGCCTTCGAGCAGCACCGTCGCGTCGGCCTTGATGGCACGATGCACCATCAGCCCCACGTCCTCCGCCAACGGAAGCAGCCGCGCCGACAACCGCTCGAGAAGCGCGAGCACCGCCTCCACGTCGATGCTCAGGTCCGACCCGCTCCGCGCCAATCTCGCGCGCGCATTCTCGGCGCCCTTTTCCACCACCTCGCGCAACCGTTCGGGATGCCGCAGGTCCAGCACGCGAACGCCGCGGCGCGCGATCTTGTCCTCGTACGCGGGACCGATCCCGCGCCCGGTCGTGCCGATCGCCTTGCTGGACGCACTCGCGCCATCCACCTGCTTGTGGTACGGCAGCACGAGATGCGCGCGCTCGCTCACGTACAGGCGGCCCTCCACGTCGACACCAGCCTTCACGAGGCCATCGATCTCGTCGAACAGCGTGTCGGGATCGAGCACGACGCCGTTGCCGATCGCGCACCGCACGCCGGGATGCAGGATGCCGCTCGGAATCTGATGCAGCACGAAGGTGCGGTCGCCGAGGTCCACGGTGTGCCCCGCATTCGCGCCGCCCTGGTACCGCACGACCCAGTCGGCACGCTCGGCGAGAACGTCCACCAGTTTGCCCTTGCCTTCATCTCCCCACTGCGCGCCCACGACGACGACGACGCGCGATTCCGGACCGAACATGACACTCCCGGGCAGTACTGGACCCGCACGCAAAACGCCCCGCGAGAGGCGCGGGGCGTTGTTGAAATGTAGGGGATGAGGTGCGGGTGTCAATCAGTTCCCGACACGACCCGCCGCGCAGCGTGCGCGCCACCAGTCGGCTCTACTGCACGCGATCCACTCGCAGCACCAGCGTGTAGTCGCCACCGAGATAGTTGACGGTCGTCGCCGGCTGACCCGGCAGCACCCAGTGGTCCCAGAACCGCACTTCTATCCGCGCGTTCCCCGACCTCAGGGCCGTTTCGATCTTCTCGCGGCTGAGGACCACGACGCGATCTCGCATCCTTGCGACCAGGCCCATCCCTCGAGGTGCGTTTGCACCCACCTCCATGCCGATCGGACGGTCCTTGTCGATGTTCTCCATGTGCACCATGTAGCCGTTGCTGCCCATCCAGATGTCATTGCCCTCCTTGACGGCGATCTGTGAGCCCGTGATCGCCGCGGCGACTTCGGGTCGCCGGTACGTGCTATTCGACGGACCCGTGAGGTACTTGTGCCAAGTGCACAGGGCGCTCGCGCAGTAGCCGCCGAGGCTGCGCTGCAGGTACGATCGCGGCGTGTCGACGTCCCAGATGACGGGGTGCAGCAGCAGATCGTGCGTTCCGTCCACGAGCTCACCTTCCCAGAGCACCAGCGGAGGGCCCGCGGCCCCGCCGCCGGGGGGGGGGGGGGGGCGCGGGCGGGGGGGCGCGCCCCGGCCGGCGGCCCCCCCCCCCCCCCCCGCCCCCCCCCGCCGCAACATCCTGGACGAACTGATCGCCACGACCCCCGCCGATGGGATGGTCATGGGCCTGGGCCAGGTG
>JAJAYP010000193.1 GCA_026786185.1 Gemmatimonadaceae bacterium | reverse complement strand
GGGGGGGGGGGGGGGGGGTTCCGGCCGCCCGCGCGGGCGGCGTCATGGCGGGAGCGGCCGGGGGCGGTGTCGCGGCAGCGGGGCGTGCAGCCGGCGGCGCTGCGGCCACCGACGGCGCGGGCTTCGCGACAGCCGGTGATGCGGCGGTCTTCGGTGCGGTCAGGCGATCGGCGAGGCGATCGGGTCCGGAGGCGAGCAAGGTCGCTGGCGCAGCGTCGCCCCCCATCTTCCAGACCGCGAACTGCGCGGCCGGCTCCGATGTGACGGCGACGTGCACGCGACCCGCGGTGCGCCAGACTCTGTAGGCTCGCTCGGCATCGAGATAGATGACGACGCGCACCGTGTTCCGGCGGAACTGCGAGTAGCGCACGTCGGTGACACCGCCGCGCGACACCCGGTCGTAGCCGTTCGGCGGCAGACCGATGGTCGCGTTGTCGATGTCGATCACGACGCGATCGGGCGCGGTCAGCGTGAACTCGCTCACCTTCAC
The DNA here is from genome assembly GCA_026786185.1 of Gemmatimonadaceae bacterium. GTDB lineage: Bacteria > Gemmatimonadota > Gemmatimonadetes > Gemmatimonadales > Gemmatimonadaceae > AG11. Next base: position 3,936 of record JAJAYP010000193.1, on the reverse strand, counting down.
CGTGCCGGAGACGCCGACTACCAGTTCAGCCTTGCCGGCGACTGGCGCCACGGTGAGGGAGGTGACCACGCCCTCGGCCGAGCGGGCGGACGCCGCGGGGGCGGATGCCCCTGCTGCAACGACCGCGGCAATCATGACCGCCAGGACTCGCTTCATCTAATCCTCGCCTTGAGTGAATCCGACAACATCAGAGAGTCCTGACGGCTGAGCCCGAACTCGTCGATCGTGAAAATCACGCCCTTCGGTTTGATCTGAGCGACGCGCATTCGGCCGAGTGGCATGCCGGTCTGCACGCGGTACTGCACGTTGGTGAGAACGTCGCGGAAGATTGCGACACTGCGCCGACCCGACGGCTCGTACAGCACGCCGACGAGCTTGAGGTCGGACAGCAACGGACGCAGATCCTCGGTGAGGATGAGCGAGAAGAAGGGATCGCGTCGGCCCCCGTCGCCGTACACGAACACTTCCCGCGTGACCTGCGGTGCGGCCGCGAGCGCGATGGGAATGGTCGTGGCCGGCGTGGCCGGAGCGACGCCGACGATCGGCTTCGCACCCGGATTCGGCGACGCTGCCGCCGGAGCTGGCGTGGCGGCGGGCGGACCACTCCGTTGCGGCACGGCCTGTCCGGTCTGCGCGGCCAGCTGCGCGTTGGAGGCGGCAGCGGCGCGCTGGGCGGCCTCCCTGGGCGCATTGATGTTGGGGATGCTCTGCGCGCGGGCCACCGACGCTGCGGCCACGAACATGCTCACGACGACCAGATGATGGTGTCTCACTGCCGTTCTCCCGGCTTGCCTGGCTCGTCGCCACCGGCACCCTTCACGCGCACCACCGGCACGGGAATGTTGCGGGCGACATAGGTCTGGATTTCGAAGCGCGCCTCGACCGGCTGCATGCGCGCCCGCTTGCCTGCGCCCGCGGGGCCCGCGACGGGCGCCAGCGTGAGATTGATCGGCGCGACGATGCGCTGGAGCGATCCGATGTTGGTGAGCAGCGTGCCGATCTGGTGATAGTCGCCACGCATGCTAAGGCGGTACTTGTAGGCGTCGTACTGATCGCCGGCGAGCAGCGGAAGCGGCGTGACGTCGGCGATGTCGAGCCCGACGCGGCGCGCCGCGGTGCTCACCTGCTCGAGCAGCGCGGGCACTTCGTTCCCGGTGGGAACGAGACGCCGCATCACTTCCAGGTCGCTGTTGAAGCGGTCGGCCTCGGCCTTCAGCTCCTGCGTCTTGCCCTGCGCGAGCTCGGACTTCGCGCGCTGGTTCATGACGACGAGTGAATCGACGCGCGCCTGACTCAGCGAGAGCTCGTCGTTCCTGGGGCTCCAGAGATAGTCGTAGTATCCGTAGCCGACCACGAGGGACGCCACGCTCACGAACAGCATGTACTTGTCACGGTCACGTGCGGGCAGGATCGCCATGGACTACCTCACCGATACGGCCAGCGGGACGCGACGCATCTGCGACGGCTCCGGGCGTGAATAGAGCATGTCCAGCTGAAACTGCGTGACTTCCTTTCCGTTGTCGTTCGCCCGTTCCGACTTCGCGAGCTGAACCTGCACCAGGAAGGGCGACGACTCGAGCTGCGTCATGAAGCGCGTGAGCGCCTGGATGTCGACCGTGTTGCCGACGACGCGGATGCGCACGGAATCGCGCGGGATCGCCGTCTGGAGCATCTTGCGGCGCTTGCCACCCTCCGTGGCCGGCGCAGCGGCAACGGTGGTCACGGCCTGCTGTCCCTGTCCGGCGCCCGTGAAGCCGAGCGATACGATCCAGGTATACGGAGGCAGGGCGCGACTCACTTCGTCCATCACGTGCGGCCACACGAACCGATCGTCGTCGATCGCGCGAATCAGGTTGAGCGAGCGCAGCACGGTATCGCGCTTGGCCTCGGCCGTCTCGCGCTCTTTCAACACTGATGCGAAGCGCGTGGAATCCTGCACCGCGCGCTGGATCGCGACCTCGAGGTCCGACTCGCGGCTCGACTGTCGGGCGTACAGCGTGCCGATCGCGGCGAGGGAGAGGACAGCGACCGCGACGCCGCCGATGAGCCATGGCTCACGGATGCGCTCGCGCATCGATTCGATCCACGCTGAGACATCCAGCTTTGGCATCGACACGCTTGCGCCGCCACCACCACCGCCGCCCTTGCGGCCCTTTTTCTTCGTGCCCGGAAGAAGATTGATCTCAATCATTCGGCATCTCGGCTCATGCTCTCTTGCGCAGCGCCAACCCGATGGGAAGCATCAGGAGCGGTGCGACCTCATCGGTGACGAGACTATCCATCGCCCCGTCACGGATTCGCAGGTTGGCCAACGGGTTGGCCTGCTGCACCTGAAGGCGCAGCCGGTCGGCGAGGACATTGGTGAGGCCGGGAATTCGTGAGCCGCCACCACAGGTGAACACGGACTTGACCTGGCCGCCACTGCGCGACGAGGTCGCCAGGAATGCCGCGGCGCGTTCGATGCCGACGGCGATCTCTTCGCCACGACCTTCGAGCACCGCATCGAGATGCGGCGAGCGATCGTAGCCCTGCAGCAGCTCCTGCGAATCGTCTGCGCCGAGTCCGCGCTCCCGCTGGAGATCTTCACGAAACCGCCGCGTACCGAGCGCGATGTCGCGGGTCAGGATCGGGATGCCGTTCTCGAGGATGTTGATGTTGGTGACTTCGTGACCGATGTTCACCAGCGCCACGATGCCGTCCATCGCGTTCCGGTGATTCAGCTCGAAAGCGTTGTGCAGTGCGAAGGCGTCCACGTCCACCGTGCCGCCTTCCAGGCCGGCGTCGGTGAGCATGCGCATCTTGGACTCGATCAGCTCCCGCTTGGCGGCGACGAGGAGCACGCTCATCTCCACACCGTCGGCATCCGGGTCGAGGATCTGGAAGTCCAGCTCCACCGACTCCATGTCGAACGGCACGTGCTGCTCCGCTTCCCAGCGCATCAGTTCGCGCGCCTGTGCTTCCTTGACGCGCTCGATCTGGATCTTCTTGATGATGACGGCGCGGCCGCCGACGGCGGTCACGACGCTCTTCGTCTTCGCGGCGTCGGCGGCGAGGAGCGCCGCCTGGATGGCCTCGGACACGATGCCGGGATCCATGACCTCGCCATCGACGATCGCATCCGCGAGCAGCGGAACGACGGCGACGCGAACCAGCTCCGGTTCCTTCTTGGAGTGGTCGATCACGGCGACCTTGATCAGTCCGGACCCGATGTCGAGTCCGACGGTGGTTTTGGAGCGACCGAACAGGGCCATGGGGAAGTTCGGAGAGCGAGGCACCGCCCGAGGAGGGAACTGCGGGGGCGGCGTTGTGCAGCGGTGGGAAGCGTTCGCAATGCATCACAGTGACCGGCGTCGGTCACTAACACCGAAAACACGACCGACCACGCCGATGGTAACAAGCGACGGACGCGCGGTGTGACGTGCGTCACCGCGCGTCGGCCAGCCGCACTCGGGGAATTACGTCGCATCGGACGGTCAGCGCCGGTCGGCGAAACTCCATCGGGCGAGCGGCGTCGGACGCGCCGAACCGCCCGTGCTGTCAGTGGGCGCGGGTCGTTCGAGCAGGAGCTGCATGCGCCGTACGGCGAGCGTCGCGGCACCGTCTCCCACGCGCACGGTGACGTTCGCCGCATACAGAGACCGCGACAGCCGTTGCACGTAGGCACGCACGACGATGCGCGGGCCGTCGGGGCCGAGCGACGGGATAGCGCGTTCGAGCCGGGCGCCGACCGGGAGTGAGTCGGCCTGCAGATCCCACCCCTGTACCACGGTGCTCAGCGCGCGGCGCGCCTCGGCGTCCGCGCGAGCGACCGCGACGATGCTGCGCGTTGCTCGGGTCAGGTGCGCGGACGCCATCGCACTGCCGGCCAGCCGCGCGCCCCCCACCAAAAACAGCCCGCGCGCCGCGACCCGCGCGGCGCCGCGGCGAGCGCGAGGG
>JAJAYP010000192.1 GCA_026786185.1 Gemmatimonadaceae bacterium | reverse complement strand
GAACCCGGCCATCCGCGTTCGGGTGCAGCAGATTCCCTGGACGGCGGCGCACGAGAAGCTGCTCACCGCCTACGTTGGTGATGCACTCCCTGACGTCGCACAGCTTGGCAACACCTGGATTCCCGAGTTCGCCGCGCTCGGCGCCCTTCAGGCGCTCGACTCGCTCGTGGCGCGCGACACCGCGGCCATTCCCATCAGCGACTACTTCCCTGGAGTGGTCGCGACGAATGTCGTGGACGACACGCTCTTCGGGGTGCCGTGGTACGTCGACACCCGGGTGATGTTCTACCGCACCGACCTGCTGCGAGCCGCGGGCGTGACCACCCCGCCCGTCACGTGGGCGCAGTGGCGCGATGCGCTCACGAGGGTGAAGCGCGTACAGCCACGCGGATCCTTTCCGGTGCTCCTGCCACTCGACGAGTGGGCGCAGCCGCTCATTTTTGGCCTCCAGTCCGGCGCGCCGCTGCTCGCCGAGGGTGGGACGCGCGGCGGGTTTCGCGATCCCCGCTTCCGTCGTGGGTTCGAATTCTACGTGAGCCTGTTCAACGACGGTCTGGCGCCGGCGCTGGCCAATACGCAGATCAGCAACGTGTACCAGGAGTTCGCCGCCGGTCGCGTGGCGATGTACATCACCGGTCCATGGAATGTGGGTGCATTCCGCAAGCGGCTCCCTGATTCCCTGCAGGGCGCGTGGATGACGGCGCCGCTCCCCGGGCCGGACAGCGCAGGCGTGTCGTTCGCCGGCGGCTCCAGCATCGTGATCATGAGAAAGTCGGCGCATCAGGCGGCGGCGTGGAAATTTCTGGCCTTCCTGAGCGACCCCGCACGCCAGGCGCGCTTCTTCGAGGCGACGGGCGACCTGCCTGCCCGCCGTTCGGCGTGGGACGCGCCGGCGCTGGCGAACGATGTGCACCTCGCGGCGTTCCGCACGCAGCTCGGGCGCGTGCTTCCCTCGCCCGCCGTCCCTGAGTGGGAGTTGATCGCGTCGCGGATGGCGCAGGCGGCGGAGCGCGCCGCGCGCGGTCGGCAGACGGTGGATGCCGCACTCGCCAGTCTCGACGCGGATGTCGACGGCATCCTGGAGAAGCGGCGCTGGCTCGCGGCGCAGCGACGCGTCGCGAGATGACCGCTCCTTCCGCGCGCGCACCCCGTACGCCGTGGATCGCGCCCGGTTGGTGGTTCGTGGCGCCGGCGCTCACGCTCATCGTCGTGTTCTTCGTGGGGCCGGTGCTCGCGGCCATCGTGCTCAGCTTCACCGACTTCGATCTCTACGCGCTCGCCGACCCGCGCGCCGCGCACTGGGTGGGGCTGCGCAACTACTCCCGCGTGCTGCAGGAGCCGCTCTTCTGGCAGGCGCTGCGCAACACACTCTACTTCGCGCTCGTCGGCGGACCCCTCACCGTCGCCGCATCGCTCGGTGCCGCATTGCTGGTGAACGCCCGCGCGCTTCGATGGAAAGGGACGGCGCGTGCGATTTTCTTCGCGCCCTTCGTGACGACGCTCGTCGCCGTGGCGATCGTGTGGCGATACCTGTACCACCCGCGGTACGGCCTGCTGAACTGGATGCTCGGTCATGTCGGTGTGCAACCGATCGACTGGCTGGGTGATCCGCGCTGGGCGATGCCGGCCATCATTCTCATGGCCACGTGGAAGAATTTCGGCTACAACATGCTGATCTTCATCGCGGGGCTGCAGAACATTCCGCGCGAGCTGCACGAGGCCGCCGCGCTCGATGGCGCGACCCCGTTCCAGCGATTCCGGCACGTCACGATCCCGATGCTCGCGCCGACGATGTTCTTCGTCGTGATCGTGACGATGATCGGATATCTCCAGCTCTTCACCGAGCCGTACGTCATGACGCAGGGCGGTCCGCTGCGCGCCACGACGAGCCTGGTACTCTACATGTACGAGGAAGGATTCCGATGGTGGCGGCTCGGCGTAGCGGCGGCCATCGCCTTCCTGCTCTTCCTTGTCATCGTGCTCTTCACGCTTCTGCAGCGACGGATTTCGCCGCGCGGCGCGGCATGACGAGGGCACGCGCGCGGGAATTCCGGACGGGCACGGTGGCGCTCTACGCTGCACTCGTCGTCTTCGGCGCGCTCTCGTTGTTGCCGTTGCTCTGGATGTTGAGCGCGTCGTTCATGGCGCAGGGCGAGGCGACGACCTTTCCGCCCGCGTTGCTGCCGCGGAATCCCACGCTCGTGCACTACCGCGACCTGTTCGGACGGCTCGCCCTGGGGCGCTATGCGATGAACAGCGCGTTGGTCGCCACGGTCACGACGATCGGAGCGTTGGCGATCAATGCGTCGGCCGGGTACGCGTTCGCCAAGCTGCGGTTCCGTGGACGCGATGCCACCTTCCGCGCGATGGCGGCCGGCCTCGCAATTCCGGTGCAGGTGGCGATGCTACCCCTCTTCCTGCTCATCAAGTCGCTGGGCCTCGTGAATAACTATGGCGGCGTCATCATTCCCGGCCTCTCGAGCATCTTCGGCATCTTCCTCGTGCGGCAGTATGCGCTCGCCATCCCCGACGACCTGCTCGACGCGGCGCGCATCGACGGCGCGAGCGAGTTCCGCGTCTTCCGCTCCATCGTGTTGCCCACTATCCAACCTGTTCTTGCCACGCTGGCCCTGTGGACATTCCTGGCGACCTGGAACGATTTCATGTGGCCGCTCATCGTGCTGAGCGATGACGCGAAGTACACACTGCCCGTCGCGCTCGCGGGTCTGGTGGGTGAGCATGCGCAGGACGTCGAACTGATGATGGCCGGCGCGGTGATCACGGTGTTGCCAGTCCTCATCCTCTTCCTGATGCTGCAGCGGTACTACGTGGAAGGCGTCACCGAGGGAAGCGTCAAGTGAAAGCCGTCATCGCGGTCGTCGCAGGCGTCTCGCTGCTCGTCGGCGTCTCCGCCGCGCCTGCGCAATCCTCGCGGCGCGTGCTCGAGTCGTTCGATGCCGCCGCCCCGTACACAGCCCTGCCGTCGGACGGGGTCCGACTGTCACTGTCGGCAGACTCGGGTGTCGCGGGCCGCGCGCTCCGCATGGACTACGATTTTCAGGGGCGCGCCGGCTATGCGGTCGCGAGACGCGCCTTTGCGCTGCCACCGCTGCCGGCGTACTGGTCGATCACGCTCTGGATTCGTGGATCGGCGAAACCGAACACGCTGGAGATCAAGCTCGCCGATTCCACTGGCCAGAACGTCTGGTGGATGCGGCGTCCTGAGCTGTCCGTTGCCAACGGCTGGACGCAACTCCGCTTTCGACCGTCGGATCTCAGCTACGCGTGGGGGCCGCTCGGCGGCGGCCCTCCGCGCGGCATCGCCGCACTTGAGATCGCCTTCACCGCGGGGCAGGGAGGAAAAGGGTGGATCGCCCTCGACGACATGATACTCACGTCGCTGTCGCCTCCCGTTCCGGACCGTGTGCGGCCAAGCGTCTCGGCGTCATCGAGTCTGCTCGGACGTCCGCCGGCGCTCGTCGTGCCCGTCGACTTCGCGGTCGCGCCGCGCACGCCGTTGCTCGCCCGTGACGGCTCTGGATGGCGCAGCGCGGGCGATGGGGCGCAATGGCTTGCGTTGGACTTCGGCGGTCCTCGTTCGCTCGGCGGACTGGTGCTCGATTGGTCGACGAGCGATTGGCCGGTGGACTACGACGTGGAGACGAGCGACGACGGCCGAACGTGGACGCTCGCGCGTGCGGTACGCGGCAGCGGCGGTGGACGCCGCTACATCCATCTGCCGGGCGCCGAGCCGAGACAGGTGCGACTCGCGCTCAAGCGCAGCAGTCGCGGTACGCGATACGCCCTGGGTGCGTTTCGCATCTTGTCCGACAGCGTCGCATCCACGCGCAGCGCGTTCCTGGAACGCGTCGCCGAGGGCAGCGCGCCCGGTGCGTGGCCGAGACCCCTTGCGGGACAACAGTCCTACTGGACGGTGGTTGGCCTGCCACGGGACGAACACGACGCGCTGTTCAGCGAGGACGGCAGCGTCGAGTCGCGGCCGGGGGGTTTTTCCATCGAGCCCTTCCTCTACGCTGACGGCCGACTGCTAACGTGGCGCGAAGGGCTCACCGCGCACTCGCTCGACGGCGGCTTCCGCCCCATTCCCACCGCCCGTCGTGTCGTGGGCGACCTCGCGCTCGCCACGACGGCGTACGCATCAGGGCGGCCGGGCAGCGCGGCCATCTGGGTCCGATACGACGTCGTGAACGCGGGCCCACGGCCACGTGAGGTGCGACTGTTCGCGGCCGTGCGCCCGGTCCAGGTGAACCCGCCCTGGCAGTTCCTCGGCACGGCGGGTGGCGCTGCCAGCGTTCGCACGTTGCGCGCGACGACGCGCCAGCTCGTCGTGAACGACAGCGACTTCGTTGTGGCGTTCACTCCAGCCACCGCCGTGGGGGTGGCGTCATTCGACTCCGGCTCGGTGGTCGACGCGATGCGTGGTGGCACGGTGCCGCGCGCCGTATCCGTGAACGACCCTGCCGAGTTGGCGGAAGCGGCGTTCTCGTGGGCGCTTTCAGTCCGTCCGCGCGACAGCGCGCAGGTGTGGCTCATGCTCCCCGCGCGTGGCGTGCGCGTCGGCGTACCCGATCTTCCGGATGCGGGGCTGGCCGCTCGCACGCGCAGCATGGCGACGAATCGGCTCGCGGAGGCTCGCGCGCTCTGGGATCGAGAGCTGGGCGCGACGGAGATCAACCTGCCAGAAACCGGCGCCGCGCTCGCACGCACGCTCCGCACGGCGCTCGCGCACGTGCTGATCAACGCGCGCGGTCCGGCCATCCAACCCGGCACTCGTAGCTACCGACGGAGCTGGATCCGCGACTGTGCGCTCACCTCGTCGGCGCTGATGCGCATGGGGCACGTGGACGACGCACGGGCATTTCTCGACTGGTTCGTACCGTACGTGTTTCCGAACGGAAAGGTGCCCTGCTGCGTGGATCACCGCGGCGCCGATCCGGTCACCGAGAACGACGCAGATGGCGAGTTGCTCTATCTCGCGGCCGAATACTTTCGCATCACGGGCGACTCGGCCACCGTTCGTCGTCACTGGTCCACACTCGCGCGCGTGGCGGCACATCTCGATTCGCTTCGCAACTCGCGTCGCACGGCCGAATACCGAACACCGGACTCGCTGCTCGTGTTCGGCCTGCTGCCACCCTCCATCAGTCACGAGGGCTACTCGGCAAAACCGGCGTATTCGTATTGGGATGACTGGTGGGGCGTGCGGGGACTCGACGATGCCGGACAGCTCGCCCGGGTGGTCGGGGACGCGGGCGCGTCTGCACGGTTCGCAATGGCGGGCCGGGAGATGCGCCGGGACGTCGTGGCGTCGATCGCACGCTCGATGGCGCTGTTCGGCCGCCGCGCGTTGCCGGGCGCGGCGGAGCTGGGCGATCTCGACCCGACGTCATCGACAATGGCGCTCGAGCCGGCGCAGGCGCTCTCCGACCTGCCGCGTGCCGCGGTACTCGCCACCTTCGACAGTGCGTGGGCGACACTCGAGCGCCGTCGACAGCCGGGTTCGACCTGGGACATCTTCACGCCATACGAGTGGCGGGACGTCGGCGCGTACATCCGGCTCGGTCAGCCGGATCGAGCGCACGCGTACGCCGACTGGCTGATGACCATGCGACGTCCCGCCGAATGGAACCAGTGGAGCGAAGCCGTATGGCGGGAACCACGCACGCCGAAGTTCATCGGCGACATGCCGCACGGATGGGTCGCCTCCGATTTCATGCGGGCGACGCTCGACATGTTGGCGTACGAACGGGAGGGGGACGCCACGCTCGTGGTCGGCGCCGGCATTCCCATCGGGTGGGCCAGGTCGAAGAGCGGGGTCGTCGTGATGGGACTGCGCACCTGGTGGGGCGCGCTGAACCTGAACGTCCAGGGTGTCGGTAGCGGTGCCAATGCCGCAGTGCGAGTCACGATGAGCGGCGTGCTGCCACCGGGGGGAATCGAGTTGCGAGCGCCGTTCGGCGCGATGCCGCACGAGGTGCTCGTTGACGGGGTCCGCGGCACCCTGATCGATGACGGGCGTGCGGTTCGGCTGCGCGGTGCCGCCACCGTGGAGTTCCGCTATTGAGCGTCGAGCGCCGTTCCGTTGCTGCGGATCACGTCGCGGTAGAAGAGCGCGCTCGACTTCGGGGTGCGCTCCAGCGTGTCGTAGTTCACGTGGACGATGCCGAACCGCTTGGAGAAGCCGAGGCTCCACTCATAGTTGTCGAGCAGGCTCCAGGCGAAGTATCCGCGCAGGTCGGCACCCTTGGCGATCGCTGCGTGACACGCCTTGAGATGCTCGCGATAGTACCACACGCGAAGCGGATCGTGCACCACACCGTCGATGGCGTGCGGCGCGTCGTAGAAGGCGGCACCGTTCTCCGTGACGTAGAGCGGGATACGGCCATAGCGCTCGGTCACCCAGAGCAGGGTGCGCGTGAGCGACTTCGGATGCATCTCCCATCCGGTCTCGGTGTATGCATGCTCCGGCTGGCGGACGTACGCGATTCGAACGGGCAGCGCGAGCGGATCGTCGCGGACGACGCCGCGTGTGTAGTAGTTGATGCCGACGAAGTCGAGCTTCTGGCCGATGAGCGCGAAGTCGTCGCTCGGGAAATCCGGCCACGCCATGCCGAAGATATCGCGCATCTCATCCGGATATCCGCCCTTGAACACCGGATCGAGATACTGCCGGTTCATGTACGCGTCTCCCCGCTGCGCGGCGGCCGCGTCCTCGGCACTCGAACTCGCCGGGTCTTTGGGCTCGAGGTTCACCACCAGGCCGACCTGGCCTATGCGCGCTTCGGCGCGGAACGCCTGCACGCCCATGCCGTGCGCCCGCATGAGGTTGTGGCTCGCGATCGGCGCCTCGAACAGATTGCGGTGGCCGGGTGCGAGCGCGCCGTGCAGGTAGCCTCCGTCCGTCACGACCCACGGCTCGTTGAGCGTGGCCCACATCGGCACGCGATCACCGAGCGCCGCGAAGACGATGCTGGCGTATTCACCAAACCATTCCGCCACGTCGCGATTGAGCCAGCCGCCGCGATCGTCGAGCGCAGCCGGGAGATCCCAGTGAAACAGCGTCGCATTGGGCGTGATGTTCGCCGCGAGCAGGGCGTCCACCAGCCGCGCATAGAAATCGAGACCGCCCGCGTTCACCCTGCCGGTTCCCTCGGGCAGGATACGGCTCCAGCTGATGCTGAAGCGATACGCCTGGAGTCCGAGTTCGCTCATCAGCGCCACATCGTCGCGGTATCGCCGGTAGTGATCGCACGCAACGTCGCCGGTATCGCCGTTGATGGTACGACCGGGACTGTGGGCGAAGCGCTGCCAGATGCTCGGTCCGGCGCCGTCGGCGAGCGGACTCCCCTCGATCTGATACGCCGACGTCGAGGCGCCCCACAGAAAAGACTCAGGGAAGCGATGCGATTCGTTCATGCGGGACAAGATAGCACCGACGCGGCACGTCGAGGATACGCTCCGCGGTGGCCATCATGACGGGCATCGGCGCGACGCGCGCGAGCAACGCCGCCACCGTGGCGCTCCAGGGCGTGCGCAAGGAATACGAGAGCGGCGTCGTGGCCGTCCACGGCGTCGACCTCACGGTGAACGCGGGCGAGTTCGTCGTGCTCGTGGGTCCGTCGGGATGCGGCAAGAGCACCACGCTCCGCATGGTCGCCGGACTCGAGTCCATCACGGCGGGCACGCTGACGATCGACGGGCGAGTCGTGAACGACGTGCCGCCATCCGATCGTGACATCGCCATGGTGTTCCAGAGCTACGCCCTGTATCCGCACATGTCGGTTCGCGACAACATGGCGTTCGCGCTCAAGCTGCGGAAACGTCCCGCCGCGGAGATCGCCGAGCGGGTCAGCGCCGCTGCATCGACGCTGGGACTCGCGACGATGCTCGACCGCACGCCGCGGCAGCTGTCGGGCGGTCAGCGACAGCGCGTGGCGATCGGCCGGGCCATCGTGCGCGAGCCCAGCGTCTTCCTGTTCGACGAGCCGTTGTCCAACCTGGACGCAGCGTTGCGCAGCGAGATGCGTCGCGAGCTCGCCACGCTCCATCGCCGGCTCGGGGCGACGATGCTGTACGTGACGCACGATCAGGTGGAAGCGATGACGCTGGGCGACCGGATCGTCGTCATGCACGAGGGTCGCGTACGCCAGGTCGATTCACCAGGCGAATTGTACGATCACCCGCATGACACCTTCGTCGCCGGCTTTCTCGGCAGCCCGCCGATGAACCTGCTGCCGGGCGCACTCATCCAGCGCGACGGACGCTGGTTCGCGCAGCTCGCCGATGCGCCGGCGCTCGAGATTCCGCTACCGGAGCAACTCACCGAGGTGGCGCTTCGCTCGCGAGCCTCGTCAATCATCGTCGGCGTTCGCCCGGAGCATCTGGTCGCCCGCCCGATGCAGCCGGACGAGCCACCCGGCGAGAGTCTCGCCGCCACCGTGGAGCTGGCGGAGCCGCTGGGCCACGAGCAGCTCCTGCATCTGCGTGCTGGAGCGATGTCGTTCACCGTGCGCGGCGCGCCAGGCGTCCGTCCAGCGGTGGGGTCGACGGTGTCGGTGCGGATGTCGCTCGAGCGATTGCATCTGTTCGACGCGGCATCGGGGGTGTCGCTCCGCGCCTAGCCGCCCTGTCGAGCGGCGACGCGGCGCGCTATCATGGCGCACCTCCGAACGATGCGATTCGGCATCTCTTCCCCGACTACCATGACCGACACGATTCCACCCGACCGACTCGGCACCGAGCCAGCAGTCCAATCGTCGACCGCGCCGGCGGCCTGGTGGGAAGATTTCATCGACATCTTCTACGCCCCGTCGCAAGTCTTCGAACGACGCGAACGGTCCGGTTTCGGCATTCCCATGCTCGTGGTGACGATCCTGATCGTCTTGATCGCATTCGCCAACAGCGGCGTGATGCAGCCGATCATGGACGCCGAGTTCGCGCGCGCATCGGCCGTACAGATGCGCAACAACCCGCAACTGACGGCCGAGATGATGGAGAAGGGCCGCGGGATCGGCGAGGGAATCGCGAAGTACGGTGCGGTGGTGTTCGTCCCCGTCGGCATCTTCCTCACGGGCCTCGTGCTCTGGCTCTGCGGCAAGGTCTTCGACGCGAAGCAGACGCTCGCCGCCGCCATCACCGTGTCGGCGTTCGCCTTCGTGCCTCGCGTACTGGAGCGCGTGCTCTCGGGTGTACAGGGACTGATCCTCGACCCTTCGACGCTGAACGGACGGTTCAAGCTGTCGCTCGGAGTGGGGCGCTTTCTGGATCCGGACACGGCGTCGCCGGTGCTCGTCGCGCTGCTTGGGCGCGTGGATGTGTTCACGATCTGGGTGACCGTGCTGCTCGTCATCGGGCTATCCGTGACCGGGCGCATTCCGCGATCGCGCGCGGCGATCGCGGGCGTGCTCGTCTGGATTGCGGGCGCACTGCCGCAGCTGATGGGCGCACTGCGGAGCTAGTCGCTCGACGCGCTCACCGCGATGACGCCGCGGGCTGGAAGGAGGCGGTGAGCACCCGTCGCAGCACCTTTCCCGAAGGGCTGCGGGGTAATGAGGACACGATGCGAACGAACGACGGGCGCTGGAAGCGCGCGAGTGCGATCGTCGCGTGTGCGTGGACCTCTTCCGCTGTGATCGTGGCGCCGGGAGCCAGCACGACGTCCAGCGCCACCTTCGATCCGCGGCCGTCGCCCGCCACGCGGTACGCCACCACATCAGCGACTGCCGCATGCGACGCGATGGCCCGCTCCACGTCGGACGGATAAACCTTGAAGCCGGCCACGTTGATCGCGTCGTCGAGCCGATCGGTCAGGTACAGCGCGCCGTTCGCGGTCAGCCGGCCCACATCACCCGTCCGAAGCCATCCACCGCGCAGCGCGCGCGCCGTCTCGTCGGGCCGGCGCCAGTATCCGGTCATCACATTCGGGCCGCGGATTGCGACCTCACCCAGCACGTCCTCGCCGAGCCACGCATCGCCCTCGACTTCGCCGATGCGAATCTCCACGCCGTCGATCGCCGCGCCGACGCATCCGGTCAGCCCATCGCGTCCATCGTCGTACGTCGCAAACGGCGAGCTCTCGGTGAGGCCGTAGCCCTGACGGAGCGGCTTCGCTGTCGCGGCACGCCATTGTGAGGCAAGGGTCGGTGGCAGCGGCGCCGCGGCGGAGAGCGCAACGCGCAAGGTTCGCAGCCATTCCGTTGCTCCGGCATCCAGCAATCGCTGAAACACGAGTGGCGCAGCGTACAGGTGCGTCACCTCACCAGCGCGAATGCCGGCATGCACCTGACCGGCGTGGAATCGCGCGTAGATCCGCACGCTGGCGCCTGCAGCGAGTGCGCCCAACAGCACGACGTTCTGGCCGAAGCAGTGCGAGATGGGCACCACCAGCGCGAGTGCGTCATCCGGCTGAATTTCGCAGTATCGCACCTTCGACTCGGCGTTGAACACCAGATTGCCGTGGGACAGCACGACTCCCTTGGGGTCGCCCGTCGTGCCGGAGGAGTAGAGAATGGTCGCCGGCTCCGTCGCAGTGCGTGGCGCTGGCGGTCCTGCGAGCCCGGCGGGTTGCCGAGCGCACGCGCCCGCGAAGGAGCGCGCGTCGTCGTCGTCGTCGACCACGAGGACCGTTGGCGGGCACCTCTCGAGCGTGGCGGCGACGGCGCTCGTCGTGACCAGCACGCGCGCGTCGGCATTCGCGAGGGCACGATCGGCGTCCGTGGCTCGCCAGGCCGGGCTGAGGACCGCCGCGGCCGAGCCGTGCCAGAACGTGCCAAGGAGGGCGACGGCGAACGCGGGATGGTTGGGCAGCAGGATGGCGACGCGCTCGTCGGTTCGGACGCCCAGCGTCGCCAGCACACTTCCGAAGCGGCGCGACGCATCGCCGAGCTCGCCGTAGGACATCGTCCCGTCGTCCCAGCGCAGCGCAAGCGCGGTCGGGTTGCGGCGCTCAGCGGCGTGAAACAGCGATGCGGCGTTCATGTCGGGTTCCAACGAGCAGTACGCGATCGCGGTTCCTCAGGCAGGGAAGCGGTAGGTGGGTAGGTGGGTAGGTGGGTAGGTGGGTAGGTGGGTAGGTCGAAAAACGGCGAAAGGCACACCCGACCGATCAAGATGTGTTCCTCAGCACCTACCGACCTACCGACCTACCGACCTACGGACCTACGGAACTACCTACCTAAAGACATCCAGAGCAACCCTCAGAGCGAGCTGCACAGCTGCCCTCCTCCCCACAGAAACAAAGACTCAAATACCCGTCTAAAGATAAGGACATATGTTC
>JAJAYP010000191.1 GCA_026786185.1 Gemmatimonadaceae bacterium | reverse complement strand
AGCATGTTGGTCGCCACGGTGGTGCCGTGGACGAACCGCGACACGGGCGCGCCGCCGAGCAGGAGAAGTGCCGCGCCGACGCCGTCGCTTTGATCCGCGGGGGTGCTCGGCAGCTTGTGCGCCGTCACCTCACCATCAGCGCTGACGGCCACGAGATCGGTGAACGTGCCCCCGACGTCAACGCCGACGGCGAGCCCGGTCACCCCGCACGCACCGACGACGTAGTGATGCGACGCGGGGTCGCGCGCCACAGCACCCACGCGAGTGCGACATTCATCGGCAGGAATAGCGCGACGACCGGACGCAATACGGCGCCGCCCGGTGCGAGCGCCAGCGCGAGGGCGCCAAGGCCCATGAGCACCATCACGACGCCGACGATGCGCGCGCGACGCACGGCCCTGCCTGCGAGCAATGCCGCGGGCAGCAGGATCACCAGCGCCAGCGCGATGGGCGACAAGACCAGCAGGTTCTCATTCTGCGCCCAGAATGCGTGCTTCGTCGCCACCCAGGCCAGCAGCAGCACGACACCGAGCGTGCCACAGAGCAGCGACCAGCCCGCGCCGAGCAGGGCGACCATCCATGCGGCCCATCGGTGCCTTCGCATGAGCATCCCGAGCACCACGAAGAATGATGCGAGCAGCGCTCCCACAATGAGGTTGCGCCGCGCATGATCGGGTGGCGTGCGCGCCTCGACCACACGGGCCACCGACTCGCTCGCCTCGATGCGCCGCTCGCTCGCCACGAGCGGGACCATCTCCCCATTCTCCCGGGGGATGCGAACGACACGCGCCGCATCGCGCAGGCGCATGGGAATGAAGAACGACTCCCACGAGCTCAACGGCGCATCGGCCGGCCGGCCCAACGCGATGTCGATGCCGGCCTGGATGGGAATGTCGCCTTCCGTGAGCCGCACGCTCTCGCCGCGATAGGTCAACGTCGTGCGAATCGTGTCGGTCGCTCGACGAAGCGCGCCACCGAGTGCACGGTCCACCGCATCCCGAAGCCTGGTCGAGCAGTTATCCCGGTAGTAGTCGTAGCGGTAATACTTGTTCTCTTCGCGCGCGTTGCGCAGCACGAGGTCGTTGAGGGTTCGCGCCTGCTCGGGCGTGAGATTGAGCGTTTGGAGCGTGACCGATCGTCCGGCATTCTGGTAGGCGGAGATCATCGCGAAGGCGTCCTCTCCGGCCATCCAGTACTTCGTATCGCCCGTGAGGAAGCGCTGAAAGAATCCGGGTTGCTCGAAGTCGAACAGTCCCCAATTGTATGCGATGTCGGTGCCCGCGTCCCCGTCGTGAATCCAGAGCGCGTTGTGGCCGAAGCGCTCCCACACCGCGGGACCACTGCCGAAGGTGACGAGCGTGACGGTGAGCGCCTGTGGCGCGATGGGCATGGCCGCTGCGGCGACGGGGGGCGCGACCGTGCGCACCACCGGCGGCGGCGGCGCGACGACGCGGGCTCGACGCGGGCGTGAGCGAGGTTCGGGCACGACGCGGCGCTGCGCCTCCACGCGGTCCGTGCCCAGCACGAGCAGCGCCAACACGGCAAGACGACGCAGCGTCACAGCCTGATCTCTTTGCCTTCGTCGGCCGAGCGGTAGATCGCCTCGACGGTGCGGTGGAGCGTCACCTGGTCGGTCGGGGCTTCGTACTCCGTCTCGCCCGCCAGCACCGAGACGAAGTGCGCGAGTTCGGCGCGATACGACTGGATGAACGCGCTCTCCCGCGCCGCCGCGCCCCGCGGCGACACGTCGGTGGGACGGCCGTGCAGTTCCTTCACGACGCGCAATGGGGCGAGTCGGGTGCTGCCGCGCGTGGACAGCGTCTCGAACCACCACCGTTCCTCTGCGCCGACATAGGTGCCGGAGACGTCGAAGTTGAAGACCGTGCCGGGACAGTAGAGCTGGACCAGCATCGATTCCTCGACGGCGTTCTTTCCACTGCCGCGCTCCATGTGCGCCACCACGCGCTCCGGCTCCGGAAAGTTCGCGAGCCAGAGTGCGAGATCGAGCAGCGGCAATCCGTAATCGAAGAACGCTCCACCGCCCGCCTCGGCGCGGCGCAGCCGCCACCCCTGCTCGGCGCGTCGCTGGTGGAACGCGCCAGCGCGGATTCCGGTGAGCTTGCCGAGTTCGCCGCCGCGCAGAAAGCCGGCGAGGGCCTGCACATCGCTGCGAAACCGATGATTGTGGGCGACGAACACCTTGCGGCCGGCGCGCGCCGCGGCAGTGATGATGCGCTCCACTCCGCGCATCGTGAGCGCGAGCGGCCGCTCGCAGAGCACGTCTTTCCCCGCGGCGATCGCGCTCAGGACGTGCGGCTAGTGCAGATGGTTCGGCGTCGCCACGACGACGGCGTGGAGATCGGGATGCTCGAGGAGATCCTCGATGTCCGTATAGACGTCGGGGATGTCGAACCGGTCGGCCAGCGCGCGCGCCTTGGGTCGATCGTTGTCCCCGATCGCCACGAGCTTCGCGCCGCGCATCTTGCCGAGCACGGGAAAGTGCGCGAGTTGCGCGATCGCCCCCGCTCCCACGACTCCGATGCGCACGGGTTCCGTCATCACTCGCTTCTCCGTGGTGGGCTCGCTCGCCGGCGTGCGTCCGACTCAGTCGATCGTGCCAATCGTCGTGCCCGGATAGTAGGTGGTGAGGATGGTCTGGAAATCCTGGCCGGCGCGTGCGCGGCCCATCGCGCCGGATTGGCACATGCCGACGCCATGACCATTGCCGCCGCCCCGCAGGTCGATCCGCTGCACGCCGCCACTTCCTTCCACCACACCAAGCGAAAAATATGTGCTGTACAACAACTCGCCACTCGCCGCGCGCAGTGCGGAGCGAATCTCGTTGCCGCGCATCGTCCAGCGTCCCGCGTCCATGTCGACCGTGAGCGTGGCGACCCGACCGGCCGGCGTGACCTCCGTCACGGCGACGCCACGCACTTGCCCCGATGATTCCGACCCCCGCGGCTGGGTACGCAGATATCGCACGATCGTCGCCCGTAATTCATCCCCGGAATAGCTGCGCGTCCATCGGAACTTCGGTCCTGCCTCGCAGTAGAATCGGTCGGTGCCAGGGATCTGATCGCTGACGCGGCTGAGATACGGCTCCGGGCCGGAGCGCCACGCGTCACCCGGCTCGGCCGTGACACCTCCGCAATTGCCGTGATACGGCGCGTTGACCACACGTCCGTCGTACATGAGGACGAGCCCCGCCGTCGTCTCCACGGCCTGATTGCCGAGTGGAGTCTCCGCCGAAGCGCCGCCGTACACCTGATCGCTCACGGTCGCGAGCATGTCGTACGATCGCGCCGAGCCCGCGAGGTGCATGTACGCGTAGCTGCGCGCCGCCACCGCCTGCGCCTCGGCCGCCGCGATGTCCGCCATCGCACGCGTTCCGATCTCCTGCGGCACGACGCCGCGCAGGTACAGGTCCATGGGCAACCGGTTCACCACGAGCAACCGGCCGCCGGCATCGACGCTCACCGTGATCTCGCCACGCCAGCGCCGTCCGTTGAAGTCAATGGTTCCGCCGTCGCCGACCGAGCGCGCCGTGAGCGACGAGAAGCGCCCTTCGATCGATGCCGACGACTCGCGCCGCGCGCCGAGGAGGCCGTCCACGGGTTCGACGATCCATTCCGCTCCCGGCGTGTAGGGGCCAGGAACGAGCGCGCCACTCGCATCGTGCAGCCCCCACTCGCTGTCGGCACTCAGCCGGACGCTCGCCACCGAGCGCGCGAGCGCGATACGCACCATGCGGAGCGACGCATGTCGTGCGCGCGTGCCACGCGGCGACGGCACCACGTCACCGGCGGAAATGACCGTGGTCCGCGCGGGACGCCGGGCCGGCGCGGGCACACACGCGATGGCGCCGAGCACCAGTAGCGCGATCGCACGACGCCTAATGGCGAGCCTCGGCCATCGCCGCATCGAGTCGTTCCAGTGTGAGCGCGATCTCCGCGTCGCCGTGGGCGGCGGAGACGAAACCTGCCTCGAACGCCGACGGGGCGAGGTAGACGCCTCGTGCGAGCGCGGCCCGGAAGAACCGGCCGAACAGTTCGACATCGGCCGTGCATGCGTCGCTGAATGACCGCACCGGTTCCTGGCGAAAGAAGAAGCCGAACATGGAGCCCGCCGAATCGGCGGTGAAGGGCACCCCGCGCCGCGCCGCGATTCCGCGCAGTCCCTCCACGAGCGCGCGCGTCCGCAGGGCGATACCCTCGTGCACGTCGGCCGTGAGCGCGTCGAGTGTCGCGATGCCGGCGGCCATGGCCATCGGATTGCCTGACAGCGTACCCGCCTGATAGACCGGTCCGCTGGGCGCCACGCGCTGCATGAGGTCTCGCCGGCCGCCGTAGGCTGCCACGGGCAATCCCCCTCCGATCACCTTGCCCAGCGTGACGAGGTCGGGCGTGACACCGTACAGCGCTGCGGCGCCGCCTGGCGCGACACGAAAGCCCGTCATCACCTCATCGAAGATGAGCAGCGCGCCGTGCTCGGTCGCGAGCGTGCGGAGCGCGGGCAGAAACGATGGATCCGGCGCAATGAATCCCGCATTGCCCACCACAGGCTCCACGATGATCGCCGCGATGGCACCGGCGTTCGCCTCGAGCAGCGCGCGCACGCTGGAGGCGTCGTTGAACGTCGCGGTGAGCGTGAGCGCCGCAAGCGCCGCGGGCACGCCCGGAGAGTTCGGCAGCCCGAGCGTGGCGACGCCTGATCCCGCGCGCACGAGGAAGCTGTCGGCGTGTCCGTGATAGCAGCCGTCGAACTTGATGAAGCGATCGCGACCGGTCGCAGCGCGGGCGACGCGGCGCGCGCTCATCGTCGCCTCCGTGCCGCTTGACACGAAGCGCAGCATCTCCACGTGCGGCATGCGCGCCTGCACGCGCTCGGCCAGCAGCACTTCCAGTTCGGTGGGAATGCCCAAGCTCGTGCCGCGCGCCATCGTCTCACGCAACGCGTTCAGGACGACAGGGGCCGCGTGGCCGAGGACGAGCGGTCCCCACGAGAGCACGTAGTCGATGTACTCGGTGCCGTCGACATCCCAGATGCGTGCGCCCTCGCCGCGCGCTGCGACGAAGGGCTCACCGCCGACGCTGCCGAAGGCCCGCACGGGAGAATTGACGCCGCCGGGAAACAGGTCGCGCGCACGGTCCATCAGGGCACGCGAGCGAGCCGTGGAACGAGTGTCGCTCACCGGATGCGCAGGCTCCCGCGCGGCGCGATGCGCGAGCGCCTCGTGGTCATCGACCGAAGCTTCCGATGGTGGTGCTCATCACGGGCAGGCTGCGTGCGCGTGGCACGGCGCGACGTTCGTTGGAATCGACGACGCGCAGCAGCGTGGCGCGGAAGTCGACGTCGTCCTCGATGCCCTCGATGACGGCGTCGACGATCGTGCCGGGGGCGAGCGCGTCAGCACCATGGATGTAGGCAATACCGTCGACGTCGTCCGCCTGCCAGACGGTGCGGCCTTGCGCCTCGCCGTCGACCACACGATCCAGCATGGTGCGCGCGGTGCGGCCGAGGAATCGTTCGTACCGCTCGGCGGTGACCTGCCGCTGCAGCTCCATGAGTCGCTCGAGCCGCTCGCGCTTCACCGACTCCGGTACGTCGTCCGCCATGTCGGCTGCGCGCGTCCCTTCCTGCGGCGAGTAGGTGAACGCACCGACGCGCTCGAACTGGATCTCTTCCAGGAATGACATCAGCTGCGCGAAGTCGTCGTCGGTTTCACCGGGAAAGCCGACGATGCACGTCGTGCGGATCGCGAGATCGGGCACGACCTCGCGCACGCGCTGTACGCGATCGCGAATCGTGCGTTGCCGTTCGGGGCGCCGCATCCGCGTGAGGACACTGTCGGATGCGTGCTGCATGGGCATGTCGAGATAGGGCAGGATGCGCGGCTCGCGCGCCATCACCTCGAGCAACCGCGGCGTGATGCCCGAGCTGTAGAGGTAGAGCATGCGGAGCCACGGGATATCCGTTTCGCGCACGAGCGCCTCGAGCAGTTCGGGCAGCGTGAAGCCGTCGCGGCGATCGCGTCCGTAGTGCGCGAGATCCTGCGCGACCAGATTCACCTCGCGCGCACCCTGCGCCTGGAGGAGTTGTGCGTCGCGAATCACTTCGTCCAGCGCGAACGAACGGTGCTTGCCGCGCATGAGCGGAATGGCGCAGAATGCGCACCCGTGATCGCATCCTTCGCTCACCTTGAGGTACCGGATGTGTGGCACCTCGCCGGTGAAGAGCCGGACGCCAGGGTGCACGACAGGCTGATCGTCGATGAAGCCGCGCGCCTGAAGCTCGGGCAGCAGGCGATCCATCTCGGACGAGCCGAGGAAGAGGTCGACCTCGGGAAGCGCCTCGGCGAGCTCGCCCTTGTGGCGCTGCACCATGCACCCCACGGCGACCACGGCTTGGCACGCACCGGTGACTTTCATCTCGCCGGCCTGGATGATGGCGTCGAGCGATTCCTTCTTCGCCGCGTCGATGAACCCGCAGGTATTGATGACGATGATCTCCGCCACGGCGAGATCGTCCGTGAACTCCGCACCGCGATCGGCGAGCTCGGCGAGATAGCGCTCGCTGTCGACGGTGTTCTTGTCGCAGCCGAGAGTGATGAAGCCGACTTTCACGGGGCGAGGGGAGGGGCGGAGCGTCGGCGGGAGGGCATGCGTAAAGCTAACGCTCGCCATGAGTTCCCTGCACCGGGCATGGCGGCTTGCCCGCCAACGGATATTCACTCTTGTACTCTCTAACTTTGTTTTATAAAGTACTCTATATGACAACTCCAGCCCTCCCCTTTACCACACTTGGCGACGCCGGGGCCCCGTCGCGCGCCGAACAAGCCGCGACATCGCCGGCCGACATCGCACCATTCGCGCGCGCGATCATCGCCCATGCACTGGTGCTGGGGCTCGGCGCAGACCTGCTGCTGCGCGACGGCCCCCTCGGCCTCGGCTATCCCATCTGGCTCACGCTGCTCGCCTGCAGCTTGCTGGCGCTCGCGCAGCGAGCGGGTCGCAAGATGACGCGAGAATCAGGCGCCTGGCTGGGCACGGCGGTCGTCTTCGGCGCCGGCATGGCCTGGCGCGAAGCGGAACACCTGCGGGTGTTCGACTTTCTCACCACCCTGTTCGCGCTCCGCATGGCAGCCCTCGCGTTGGGTAGCCCGCGCTCGGCGCTGCGCGCCCAGCGGCTGCGCGACACCCTGTGGGCCGCCGTCGGTGCCATACGATCGATCGCCGCTGGCCTGGCGCCTCTCCTGTTCGGGGAGGCGTCGCTCCGCGCGCCAGCCGCACGCTCGATGACGCGGGCTCGCCCCGTAGTGCGCGCCGTCGTCATCGCGCTGCCGCCGCTCGTGATCTTCGGGTCGCTTCTTCGCGGCGCCGACCCGGTCTT
>JAJAYP010000190.1 GCA_026786185.1 Gemmatimonadaceae bacterium | reverse complement strand
GGGGGGCCCCCCCGTTCGCATCTGGGACGGTCGGTCAGTGATGCGCCTTCCACCAGCCGAATGCCTCAGGCACGCCGGCCTCGTGCCGCACCGACGGATCCCAGCCCAGTTCGCGCCGTGCTCGCGCCGATGAGAACGGGTTGTCGCGCGACACGAAATGGAGTGCAGCCGATCCCACTGCATTGAAGCGGCTTCCGAGGAACCAGGGCGCCACGAGTTGGAAAGCACCGAGCGCCGCGCGCGCGACCACGTACGGGACGGGAATCCGGCGAATCCGTACGCCGAGGCCTTCGCTGCCGAGCCGGAAAAAATCCTCGACCGTGATCGGAAAGTCGTTGGACAGATTGTAGGCGCGTCCGCCGGCCGCATCGGTCGCCGCAGCGCGCACCATGCCGTCGACGACGTTCGCCGCATGCACGACGGCGAGCGTCGAGCGTCCTCCTCCGATCAGCGGCACGATTCCACGCTCGAGCAGGCGCGCGATGCGCGGCACGAACTGGCGGTCGTGGGTGCCGTAGATGACGGATGGTCGCACCGCCGTCGCCCACACGGTGCCCGCCGCGTGCGCCTCCAGCACCAGCGCCTCCGAGTCGCGCTTCGATCGCGCGTAGAATGCGTTCTCGGCCAGCGCAGTGAGCGGCGCATCCTCGTCGATCGCGGTGCGGTCGTCACGGTATCGTGCGTTGCCGCCGTACACGGCGACGCTGCTCACGTGCACCAGGCGCGCGTTCGCCGAGGCCGCTGCGGCGATGGCGTGGCGCGTACCCTCGATGTTCGGCCGCCTGAACGCTTCCCAACCGCCCGACGGCGTCACCGCGGCGGCGGCGTGAAAGACGACGTCGCATCCCCGTGCGGCCCGCGCGAACCCGCTCGGCTCCAACGTGTCGCCAGTCGCGAGATCCACTCCCGCGCGACTCAATGCGCCGGCGCGCGCGGCGTCCCGGACGAACGCGCGCACCGTCCACCCGTCGCGTCGAAGCCGTTCCACGAGATAGTGACCCACCAGTCCGGTGGCGCCGGTGACGAGTGCGGTGGGCACGGAGTTACTGGATGGCGAACGGTAGCGCGGCGACGTCGACACGCCGCTCGAGCGATGTCGCCGGGTCGCTCGACCCGCCTCCTGCGCCGGTATCGTCCTGCCAGCGTGCCACGAGCGCCGCTCCCGGCGCCACGTCGCGGCGAATCATCGCGAGCGCGATGCCGCCGAGCATCGGCGAACGCACGGCCGAGCGTACGTCACCAACCTGCGTGCCGTCGGCGCCGTGCAGCGTCGCGCCGCGCGGTGGGGGCTCCACGCCGGGAGCGCGGATGCCGCGCAGGTGCTTGTTCACGTGCCCGCGGAAGTGCACGCGCGCCACCGTCTCCTGCCCGACGTAACACCCCTTCGTGTACGAGATCGCGTGGAGCTCGTCGAAGTTGGCCTCCTGCGGAATGGTCGCGTCGTCGATGTCGAGTCCCCACTCGGGGCGCCCTGCCTCGACGCGGGCGATCTCCCAGGCCTCGAGACCCGCGGGAGCCGCGCCCGCGTCCACCGCACGCTGCCACAACAACGGATATGCATCGGCGGGCACGAGCAATTCAAAGCCCTCGATG
The DNA here is from genome assembly GCA_026786185.1 of Gemmatimonadaceae bacterium. Classification (GTDB taxonomy): domain Bacteria; phylum Gemmatimonadota; class Gemmatimonadetes; order Gemmatimonadales; family Gemmatimonadaceae; genus AG11. Next base: position 6,244 of record JAJAYP010000190.1, on the reverse strand, counting down.
CCGAGGTCGGGAACGCTCGCCACCAGAACGTGGGCACCCTCGATCTCGAGCGTCACGTGCGAATACGGCGTGAGCGCCGTGAGCGCCGGGGACGGGACGCCGGTGATCTCCGAGACGATGTGCCGCGCGTTGAGACCGAAGATGCCGATATCGCGCACCCGTGTGGTCTCATCGATGTGCGGTGCAATGCGCGGATTGACGTACTTCTTCACCATGGCCGTCCACCCGGCAGCCGCGCGCGCCGGCACATCCACCAATACGGAACTCTCTTCCACGAACACGCGCACGTCGGCGACGATCTTTCCCTTCGCCGTGAGCGCCGCTGCGTAGCACCCCTGGCCCGGCACGAGCGCGGCGACGTCGTTCGTCACGAGACCAGCCACCATCTCGCCCGCGCGCTCGCCGCTCAGCCGGATGCGTCCCCGGTGACTGCGATCGAACAGCGCAGCCCGCGAGTGCAGCGCCTCGTACTCGGCCGCGACACTTCCGTAGGCGAGCACGACGCTCTTGCCACCCACATCCGCCGTGTCGTGACCATACAGCGGGTGCGTGCTCATGCGCGAGCCGCGGGTAACTCGCGCAGCAGGCCGACGATTCCGTCGTGCGTGAGCCCGGTCAGGCTGTTCACGGCGCCATGAGCAGAACGGGACACGTGCGTTGACGTGCCGACCGTGATGGCGTGCACTCCTGCCGCGCGCGCCGCGTGCACGGCGGCGGCACTGTCGACGATCGCGACACTCGATCCCGATGCGACCGGTCGAATCCGCGACAGGCTGGCGAGCGCCTTCGTATAGACGGAGGGGGCCGGAGGCCCCTCGACGACGTCATCCACGGTGACGACGGTAGCGATGAAGCCGATGAGTCCAGAAGCCGCCAGTGCGACTGCTGTTTCGGCGCGCCTCGCACGCGTGACGATGGCGAGGCGGACATGCGGCGCGAGAGCCGACACGAACTGTGCCGCGCCCGGCTGCAGGCTGAATCCACGCGACAGGCGCTCGGCACATGCGCGACTCACCCGGAGCGCGACGAGCTCGGCGAGCGTCGCGTCGATTCTGCCGACGCTTGCGAAGGCAGTGACAGCCATGGCATGCGTGTCGAGCTCACCGCAGGAGGCGTCGTAGGCCTCCGCAGTCCAGTGCACGCCCTCGTCGGCCAGCGCGCGCAACAGTTCGTCACGACGCACGATGCCGGTATCGGCGAGCACTCCCTCCCACTCGAGGAGCACCGCGTCAAGCATGAATCGTAAGTAAACCGGCGTCCGCGCAGCGCGCTACGGGCGCACGACCGCCACTGCCATCAGGGTGTTCGATGGGCGTGCGCCTGCGCCGCGTACGACGCATCGAGCAGGTCCACGGGATGCACGGCGCGACAACGCGCTCCGGTCTGGTGCAGTCCTGCACCGATCTGCATCAGGCACCCGGGATTGCCGGTCGCTACCAGCGACGCACGCGTCGCGGCGATGTTGGCCAGCTTCGGGGCGAGCACGCGATCGCTGACGTCCGGCTCGATGAGATTGTAGATGCCGGCGCTTCCGCAACAGTGCTCGCTCCCATCCAGCGGAATCACCGTGAGGCCGGGAATCGCGCCGAGCATGCGCAGCGGGGGAGACGCAATCCGCTGCGCGTGCAGCAGGTGGCATGGCGCATCGTAGGTGACCGTCGTGTCGAGCGCACCGCCGGAGCGAGGGCCCGCTTCCGCCAGCAGCTCGCTCACGTCGCGAACCCTGGACGCAACGGCTGCGGCGCGCGCGCGCCAGGTCGGATCGTCGGAGAGCAGGTGCGCGTACTCCTTCATCATCGCGCCGCACCCCGCAGCGTTCACCGCGATGAAGTCCGCACCGGATTGCTCGAAAGCGGCGACATTCGCGCGCCCCAGCATGCGCGCGGTATCGTCATCGCCGGCGTGCGCGTGCAGGGCGCCACAGCACCGCTGCTGTGGCGTCTCCACGACGGAATACCCATTCGCGACGAGCGTGCGCTCCGTCGCCCGGTTGGTGTTGGCGAACAGGCCTTCCATCACGCATCCGGTGAGCAGCGTCGCGGATCCACGTGCGCCATCGCCCGTCGGCGTATAGTGCCGGCGGCGCATCGCCGATCGGGTGGATTCGAGCATCGCCATCGCGAATCCCGCCCGTCCGGGCAGGCGGGACAAGAGCCACGACAACCGCGTCGCACGCGTGATGCGCCCACCCAGCATCGCCAGGCGAAGCAGCACCTGCCGGGCGAACACGAACAACACGAGGCGTGCGAGGAAGGGATTGGGGGTCATGCGCGTGAGCGTCGCGCGCGTCGCCTCGAGCAACTGGCCGTACGGTACGCCGGATGGACACGCCGTCTCGCAGGCGCGACAGCCCAGGCATCGATCGATGTGCGTTCGGACGTCCGCGTCGTCCAGGGGAAGGCTTCCGTCCACGAGCGCCCGCATCAGCACGATGCGGCCGCGCGGACTGTCGTTCTCGTCCTCGAGCGTGATGTACGTGGGGCACGCCTGCAGGCAGAATCCGCAATGCACGCAGGCATCGATGCCGGCACTCGCATTGGAGAGTGGCGTCCCGGGAATCGCGCACGCCGCGGGAATCGCTGATGGAGATGGTTTCACGCCAGCTCTCCGAGGATGCCGGGGTTCAGGACGTGTCCGGGATCGAAGGCACGTCGCACTCCGATCGAGAGCGCATCCGACGCCGCGGGCGGCACCATCTTCGCCCACAGTGACGACGGCAGTCGCTCCACGACCGACGAACCGAGGGTGAGCAGCGCGCCGACGATGCCGCGCAGCCTCGCGTGCTCCTCCGCATCGTCGCTTTGCACGGGTAGCATGCAACGCACGATGCCGCGCTGCAGCGTCGCGTGCGCATGACCCCCGGCCCGCTCCACAATCGACGCGACGCGATCCCAGAGCGCCGCGACCTGCGACGACGACGTGCTCAGTCGGACCACTGCGGCATCTGCGGGCTCACGGGTCCGGAGTGTGTCCCAGACCGTCGTGTCGACGTCACGGCTGCCCGCGAGCGCACTCGCCGACTCCGCGGCCGCGTGCACGAGCGCGCGGTTGCCGCCAAGGCGAAGCAGCAGCGTGTCTCGGGATCCGATGCCCATGTCGGTCGCAAGCCGCGCCGAGATCATCTCTGCAGCGAGTGGCGTGTACGCCGATGCACGGAGCCACCGTCTCGCTTCGCCCGCCGTGGTCTCGAGGGCGAGCGTGCGATCGATCTCGGGCAACGCCCGCAGGCGGATGCTCACTTCGGTGAGCACGCCGAGCGTGCCCCACGCGCCCGTCACGAGCCGTACGAGATCGAATCCAGCGACATTCTTCACGACGCGGCCGCCGGCGCGCACGACGTTCCCCGTTCCCGTGATGAACTCGCAGCCGAGTACGTGATCGCGTGGCGTGCCGAATGCCGCCGACAGCGGACCGGATGACGCCGTCGCGATCGTGGCGCCGATCGTCCCCCCGAGGTGACCGAAAGGATCGAGCGGCAGCCATTGGCCCTCGCCGCGCGCGACAGCACGCAGTGCATCGAGCGGCGTGCCGGCCCGCACCGTCATCGTGAGATCGCCCGGCTCGTACTCCACGATGCCCGTGTGCTCCGCGAGGGGGAGCGATGCGTCGGCGCGACACGGTCGCCCCGCGTCCAGCCAGTGGCCGGCGCCCGTGATGCGCAGGGCCGTGCCCGTGACGTGTGCATGTCGCACGCGCTCGGCGAGAGCGGCGGTGACGTCGCTCACCGGCGGCGCGTTCAGCTGGCACCTCCGGCGCGTGCCGATGGCGCGGCGAACCACTCCCGACAGCTGTGCACCGGCACGACCTTGCCCGGATTGGAGCGCCGGCCCGGATCGAACACCTCGCGTAGGGCGCACATGGCACCGAGCGTGGCCGGTGTGAAGAGCGCATCCATGTACGGCAGCTTGTCGAGCCCGATTCCGTGTTCTCCCGTGATCGTCCCGCCCGCGTCGATGCAGGCCTGCATGATGGCTGCCATGGCGCGATGCACGCGTTCCGTCTCATCGGCACTCGTCGCATCATAGCCGATGTTGGGATGCAGGTTGCCGTCTCCGGCGTGAAAGACATTGCACACCAGCACGCGGTGGAGTTCCGCGATGCGCTGGATCTCCGCCAGTATGGCGGGCAGCTTCGTCCGCGGCACGACGGCGTCCTGCACGACGAGATTGGGTGCGATGCGCCCCATCGCGCCGAACGCCTTCTTGCGACCCTGCCACAGCCGCGCGCGCTCGGCCGGAGCGGCGGCGATGCGCACGCCGCGGGCGCCAGCGTCACGGCAGAACGCGTCGACCCTCGCGGCGTCGTCGTCGATGCCGGCGGCCGCGCCGTCCAGCTCGATGAGGAGGATGGCAGCGGCGTCCACCGGATATCCTGCCGCATAGATCGATGCTTCGACTGCCTGGATGGTGGGGCCATCCATCATCTCCATCGCCGCCGGAATGATTCCGGACGCGATGATCGACGACACGGCATGCGCCGCGGAGTTCACCGAGCTGAAATCCGCGAGCAGCGTGCGTACCGCCTGCGGGGCGCGCGCGAGCCGCACGGTCACGTCCAGCGCGACGCCGAAACAGCCCTCGGATCCGATGAAGGCGCCGAGCAGATCGTAGCCGTCACGCTCACCGTCGGCGCTACCCAGCGTGACGACCTCTCCGCTGGGCAGGAGGACCGTGATGGCGAGCACGTGATTGAGCGTGACGCCGTACTTGAGGCAGTGGGGACCACCGGCATTCTCGGCCACGTTCCCGCCGATCGTGCACGCCGTCTGGCTGGACGGATCCGGCGCATAGTGCAAGCCGAAGGCGGCGGCCGCGCGCGAGAGCGTGGCATTCACCACGCCTGGCTCGACGACGGCGCGTGCATCGTCGGCGTCGATGGAGAGGATCCGCGTGAGCCGATGAAGCCCGAGCAGGACGGACCCTTCGGCCAGCGCGCCCCCGGACAACCCGGTCCCGGCGCCACGTGCCACAAAGGGCGCATCGAGCTCGGCGAGGAGGCGAACCACGGCGATCGTCTCGTCGCGTGTTCCGGGAAACACGGCGAGCGCGGGACGCGCATGGTAGCCCGGCAGACCGTCGGATTCGTAGGAGCGCAGTTCGCTCGGCCGCGCGAGCACGCGACGCTCACCAACGAGGGCGGCGAGGCGCGACGCGAGGTCGGGTGCCGCATGCTGCGCGACGTCGGTCGGCATGCGATCAGCCCGGTGCGTCGGTCACGGCGGTGGGTGCCGGGCACACCACGTCGAGCGCGTCGCGCTGCAGCACGAACCGCAATGGTGCGGTCATGTGAGCGATTTCACCATCGACCGCGACGGTGCCCATGCCTCTCATGTCGATACGCAACTCATCGACGAGAAAACTCTCGAACACCGGCGTGCGCGACACCGTCGAGACGCCTCGCGCCACCGCTGCGAGTCCGAGCGCGAGTGTGCGGGCGCTCGACCGACCCCGTACCACCATCACGTGGAGACCTCGCCGTCCGTTCGGAATGCGCTGGCCGAGCGATGGAAGCTGCATTCCGCGCTCACCGACGCCGACGAAGACGAGCGGCGTGCGGTAGATGCGCTTCTGCCCATCCACCACCACCTCGACCCCCATGCGTCGAAGGGTGAAGAGGATGCGCACGGCTGCGACGAAGGACGCGAGCCTGTACCCGAACAGGTGTTCGAGCGACTCGCGCACGCGCACGAACCGTACGTACGCGCCGACACTGCTCGTGTTGAGAAAGATGCGGCCGTTGACCATGCCGACATCCACCCCGCGTGTCGAGCCGGAGACGGCGAGCGCGATCGCCTCCGCCGCATCGGTGCTGATGCCCAGGTCCCGTGCGAAGTGATTCAACGTGCCACCAGGCAGGACCGCGAGCTCCGCCTTCGTCTCGAGGAGCGTGGCGGCTGCCGTGGCGATGGTGCCGTCGCCTCCCGCCACGAGCACTCGGCGGGCGCCGTCCCCGACGAGCGCACGCACCGTGGAGGCCAGTGCGTCGGCTTCGACCTCGTGCACATCGAAGCCCTCATGGTCCCCCAGCGCGGTGCGCGCCTCGTCCGCTGTGCCGGAGGAGACATTGAGGATGGCGGGGATGCGGACGGCGGGATGGCTCACGTGTCCTCGATGCGGAGTGCCAGCTGTCAATTTACTCGCAGTGAACGAAGCGGGGGGGGGGGGCCCGCGGACCCCCCCCCCCGCGGGCGATTTTTTGTGCGGGGAGGGCGCCAGGCCCAACCCCCCCCCGGGCCGGCCGGGCG
>JAJAYP010000189.1 GCA_026786185.1 Gemmatimonadaceae bacterium | reverse complement strand
GGTGCGGCGCCCCCCCCCGGCGGGGGCCCGCGGGGGCCCCCCCCCGGCGCCGCGCGGGCTCCCCCGCCCCCCCCGCCGCCCGGGGCGCCTCTCCGGTGGTCGTCACCGGCGAAGCCGGTCGGGAAGCCCTCGCCGTGGCGCTTCGCATCGTCTCCGACATCGAACGCGCCCTGCCGTCGCTGCAGGGCGGCGTGTCGCTGCCGGCCCGTGCGTGAGATCCTGTTCGTCGCCGGGGAGGTGTCCGGTGACCTCCATGCCGCGGCGGTCGCACGAGCGATCGGCGCATCCGGAGCACCATACGCGCTGACCGGCATCGGCGGCGATGCGATGCGCGAGGCGGGAGTCGCGCTATTCGCGCATACGGGATCGCTCGCCGTGATGGGCTTCATCGAGCCGCTGAAACACGTGCCGCGATTCTTCCGGCTGCGTCGGGAGGTGGGAAGGCGAATCCGGAGCGGTCGCGTGGCGCTGGTGATCCTGATCGATTACGCGGGCTTCAACATGCGCGTCGCCGCGATGGCGTCCGCCGCCGGCGTGCCGGTGCTGTACTACATCACGCCGCAGGTATGGGCGTCGCGGCCGGGACGTCTCGCCACGCTCGCCCGCACCGTGACGAAGGCGGCGGTGATCCTGCCGTTCGAGGAGCGCCTGCTTCGCGAGCACGGGATCGATGCGACGTTCGTCGGTCATCCGCTGCTCGATCGCGCGCTGGCACTTCCGGATCGCGCAGCCGCGCGCGAGGCACTCGGTGTCGGCCCGGGGGAACGGCTGCTCGCCCTGTTTCCCGGCAGTCGGGCACAGGAGATCGCGCGCCACCTGGATCCCTTCGTGGCGACCGCGCTCGAGCTTCAGCGACGTGACCCCTTGCTGCGGGTCGTCGTGAGCTCCGCGCCACACGTGACGATCCCGCTCGAGCGGTGTCCCTTTCCGCTCGTGCACTCCGCGTCGTTCCAGATTCTTCGCGCCGCCGATGCCGCGCTCTGCAAGAGCGGGACGACGACGCTCGAGGCCACGATCGCGCTCTGCCCGCTCGTCATCGCCTATCGAACGAGTGCAATCGAGTACGCGGTCGCCCGCCGGCTGGTGCGCATCCCGTACATCGGACTCGTGAACATCGTGGCCGGACGGGAGGTGGCGCGGGAGTTCGTACAGGACGCCGTGCAACCACGCGCCCTGGCCGATGCCCTCCAGCCGCTCCTCGATCCGCACAGCGTGCAGCGCAAGGCGCTGGTGTCACAACTCTCGGCGGTGCGTGACACGCTGGGCCAGCCGGGTGCCGCAGCGCACGTCGCGGCAATGGCGCTCGAGCTGGCGGCCCGCGCGGTCGGCATGCCCACGCGATGACGACCGCCGGGTCCGTTCGCTGGAGCGTCCGACTGGGCGTGTGGGCGATTCGCCTGCTGGCGACCACATGGCGCGTCGAGACGATCAACGGGGGACCGCTCGCCGAGGCGCGTCGCTCCGGCACGCGCGTCATCTTCGCGCTCTGGCACGGCGAGCTGCTTCCGCTGCTCTGGCATCAGCGGGGCGAGAATGTCGCGATCGTCATCAGCGAGCATCGGGACGGAGAGATCGTCGCGCAGATCGCCGAGTCGCTCGGATACTCGACGGTTCGCGGTTCGTCGTCGAAGGGGGGCAGTCGGGCGTTGATCGGACTGATGCGGGAGATCGATGCAGGCCGAGACGGCGCGATCACTCCGGACGGGCCGCGCGGTCCCGCGCGTGTGTTCGCGCCCGGCGCCGCGATCGCAGCGTACCGGACGGGCGCGCTGATTGCGCCGATCCGGGCCCAGGCGTCGCGGGCATGGCGGCTTCGGAGCTGGGACCGTTTCCTCATTCCAAAACCGTTTGCGCGCGTGCGGGTGAGCCTTGGCCCCCTCACCAGCGTCGCGGCCTCCTCACCGCGAGATGCCGCGGCCGCCGCACCGCGGCTGCAGGTCATTCTCGACGCGGTGCCCGGTTCATGATTCCCAGGGTGATCGAGGGGCTCTGGTACGGCGAAAGTCTCGGCGCGCGACTCGCGCGGGCGGCGCTCGCGCCGGCGGAGTGGACGTACGGGTCGGCCGTCGCGATTCGCAATGCGATGTACGATCATGCACTCATCCGCTCGCACGCCCCGACGATTCCCGTGCTGAGCCTTGGTAATCTCAGCGTGGGCGGGACGGGAAAGACGCCGGTGGCCGCGTGGGCGGCAGCCAACCTGGCGGCTCGCGGTGCGCGGCCCGCGGTGGTGATGCGGGGCTACGGCGACGACGAGCCGCTCGTGCACGCACGCCTGAATCCCGGCCTCATCGTCGTGGCCGACGCCAATCGCGTGCGCGGGGTGGAACAGGCGCACCGGTCCGGTGCCGACTGCGCGATTCTCGATGACGGCTTCCAGCATCGCCGTATCCGTCGCGCCGCCGATTGGGTACTCGTCGCGGCGGAACAGTGGCGCGTCGGACTTCGCGCGCTGCCGGCCGGGCCGCTGCGTGAATCGGCGCGCGCCCTGCGGCGGGCCGACGTCCTCATCGTGACGCGCAAGGACGCCACGTCGGCGCGCGCCGACGAGCTGCTCTCGCGACTTGTGCCCTCGCTCCGTGATGGTGCCCACGTCGCGGCGTGTCATCTCGCACCCGACGGTCTCGTGGAAGTATCCACTGGAGCGCGTGAGCCATTGCAGTGGCTGCAGGGCCGCCACGTCCTCGCCGTTGCCGCCGTCGGCGCGCCTGCGTCGTTCTTCGCGCAACTCGCGTCGGCGGGCGCAGTACTCGAATGCCTCGCCTATCCTGATCACCACGCCTACGACGCGCGCGACGTCGCTCGCATCGCACGCGCGAGCGCGGGTCGTGACGGAGTCGTGTGCACGCTGAAGGACGCCGTGAAGCTCGGCCCTCTCTGGCCTCCCTCGGCGCCAGCCTTGTGGTATGTTTCGCAGCATGTCGTGTTCGAGCGCGGCGGGACGGCGCTCGACGCATCACTGAGCGCCATATTCGCGGCGCGCGTCGCCGCTCCTTCAACTGCCGGCACCGCCGGTCCGAGCTCTCCCGCCCATGGCCACCGACCTTCGACTGCCGACCGATAGAATCGTCATGCCGGACAAGGACCGCTTCCTGAACGAGGAGAATCCGTTCGAGGCGATGATGTCACGATTCGATCGAGCCGCGCAGCTGCTCGATCTCGAACCGGGATTGTACAAGGTGCTCCGACACCCGGAAAAGCAGATCATCGTGTCCGTGCCCGTCATGATGGACAACGGCGAAGTGGAGGTCTACACCGGCTACCGCGTGCTTTACAACACGTCGCGCGGGCCGGCGAAGGGTGGCATCCGGTTCGACATGCAGGTCAACCTGGACGAGGTGCAGGCGCTCGCCGCCTGGATGACCTGGAAGTGCGCCGTCGTGAATCTGCCGTTCGGCGGCGCCAAGGGCGGCGTGATCTGCGATCCGCTCAAGATGAGCGCCGGAGAACTCGAGCGACTCACACGCCGGTACACGGCGGCCATCATCCATACGCTCGGTCCCGATTCGGATGTGCCGGCGCCGGACGTCAACACGAACGAGCGGGTGATGGCGTGGATCATGGATACCTACTCCATGCATGTGCGACATACCGTCACGGCCGTCGTCACCGGCAAGCCGGTGGAGATGGGCGGCTCGCTGGGCCGTCGTGAGGCGACGGGGCGCGGCTGCATGATCGTCACGAAGCAGGCGCTGAAGCACCTGGGCATGAAGGTGAAGGGGACGACGCTCGCGGTGCAGGGGTTCGGCAACGTCGGCTCCGTCGCGGCCGATCTTCTCGCGAAGGAAGGCTGCGTCGTCCGCGGCATCAGCGATCGGACGGGCGCCTACTGGAACGCGAAAGGCATCGACATTCCGGAGGCGATCCGCTACGTGCAGGAGCACAAGACGCTCGAGGGCTTCACGGGCGGCCAGCCGATCACCAACGAGGAGCTCCTGACGGCCGACGTGGACGTCCTGCTGCCCGCGGCGCTCGAGAACGTCATCACGAGCAAGAACGCCGGGAAGATTCGCGCGAAGATCATCTGCGAGGGAGCGAATGGGCCCACCACGGCCGGCGCGGACTCCATCCTGGTGGAGAAGGAGATCTTCGTGATCCCCGACATTCTTGCGAATGCAGGCGGCGTGACGGTGTCGTATTTCGAGTGGGTCCAGGATCGTGGCGGATACTTCTGGTCGGAGGAGTCGGTGAACGAACGTCTGACCGACATCATGACGCGCAGCTTCGGCGACGTGCTCAAGCTGTCGGTGCAGCACAAGGTGGACATGCGCACCGCCGCATACATGCTGGCGATCAGCCGGGTGGCGACCGTTCATCGGTTGCGTGGTATCTACGCGTAGCGACGAGTGCGACTCGTGGTCGCCGTCGTGGGGAAGCCACGTGATCGGCACCTCGCGGCGGCGATCGCCGACTACGAAGTCCGGGCCGCGAGATACTGGCCGCTCGAGGTGGTCGAGGTGCGGGAGGCGAGCGGGCGCGGGGTGGCGGCGCCTGATGCGCGCGCGCGCGAGGGGGCTCGCTTGCTCGAGCGTCTGCCGCCCGGCGCGCTCCTCGTCGCCTGCGATGAACGGGGTGAGCGACTCACGTCCACCCAGTTCGCCACGCTCCTCTCGGCGGAGCGCGATCGCGCCCGGGACGTGGCCTTCGTGATCGGCGGTGCGTTCGGCCTGAGCGACGACGTGCGCCAGCAGGCGGCTCGCACGATCCAGATGGCGCCCTGGACGCTGCCGCACGAGGTGGCCCGCGTCGTACTGGCGGAGCAGCTCTACCGGGCGGGCACGATCGCGCGCGGCGAACCGTATCACAAGGCATGAGCACGATGCACGGCACTTCCCGCGCGCGCACTCGTGCCTGACGACTGGTTCGAGGACTGGTTCGGTGCGGAGTATCTCGCGCTCTACGAGCACCGAGATCATCACGAAGCACGCGAAGTCGTCACGCTGATGGCGGATCGCATGGGCGCCACGATGGACGCGCCAGTGCTGGACCTGGCCTGTGGCGCCGGGCGCCACCAGCGCATGCTGTGCGAGCGCGGCTGGTGGACCGTCGGACTCGACCTGTCCCCATCGCTGCTGCGCGCGGCCCGCGCCGAGGATCGGACCGCACCGCTGGTGCGCGCGGACATGCGGGAGCTTCCGTTCGCCGACGGCAGCTTCGGACTCGTCGTCAACCTGTTCACCAGCTTCGGATACTTCCGCGACGATGCGCAGCATCTCCGTGTCCTGGTCGACGTGGCACGGGTCGTCCGGCCAGGCGGCTGGTTCGTGCTCGATTATCTTCACGCGGACGAGGTGCGACGGTCGCTGGTGCCTCGCGACGAGCGCACGGCCGGCACCCTGACCGTGGAGCAGGAGCGCGAGATCTCGGCCGACGGGCGATTCGTGCGCAAGACGATCACCATTGGAGAGCTGGGGCGGACCTTCGTGGAACGGGTGCGGTTGTTCGAGCCGTCAGAGCTCGTGGCGCTGTGTACGCAGGCGGGATTCGTGGTCGATACCGTTCTCGGCGACTATGATGGCACGGCCATGCGACCCGATGCGCCGCGCACCATCCTCTTCGCACGCCGCTCGTGACCGACGTCCGTATTCTCACGGAACCACTTGGCGGATCACGCCTCGCGATGCTGCTGCAGCGCGATGACGCGCCTGCGGCGTGGGCGGGTGTGCGGCCACGGTCGACCGCAGAATGGCGAGCGCTCGCGGGCGCGCGCGCCAGTGAAGCCGGATGGTCGAATCGCTGGGACGCACTGCTGCCCGCGATCATGCCGACCGGTGCCGCCGCCGCGCGACTGGAGCGGGTGACTCGCCAGGGCGGCGTGGTAGTCACGACGGGGCAGCAGCCGGGGCTGTTCGGCGGGCCACTATACACATGGAGCAAGGCGATGAGCGCGCTCGCGCTGGCCGACGAGCTGGAGGCGCGCACGGGCATCCCGACGGCGGCACTGTTCTGGGCCGCCACGGACGACGCGGACTTCGCTGAAGCGGCCGTCACGCTCGTCGCGCGAACCGGGGGCGTGGACGAGCTGCGGGCCTCGCTCGCACCAGGCCCCGGTACGCCCATGTCGCGCGCTCCGCTGGGCGACCTTCGCGACGCGGCTCGTCGGCTGGAGGAATCCAGCGGAAGTGCCGCCGACCCGCGCGCCTTGCTCGCGGCCATCGAGGCGTACGGCGTTCCGGCGCGCAGCCATGGCGAGGCATTCGTCAGGTTGCTGCGCACGTTGCTGGCGCCGCTCGGTATGCCGGTGCTCGACGCATCGCATGACGCCGTGCGCCTGGCGGGCGAGTCCACGATCCGGGTGGCGCTCGATCGGGCGTCGGACATCGAAGCCGCGCTCTCCGCCCGCGCGGAGGAGATTCGCGGCATCGGTCTCGAGCCGCAGGTTGACGACGTGGCGGGCCTCGCGCTGGTCTTCGCGCACGAAGGCAGCGGCAAGCGGCGCCTCACGATCGCGGAAGCGGGGACGCCGCACGAGGGGCTCACGCCGAACGTCCTGCTTCGGCCGATCGTCGAGCGCGTGATCCTGCCGACCGTGGCCTATGTCGCGGGGCCGGGCGAGCTGGCGTACTTCGCCCAGATTACCGCCGTGGCGGCGGCCATGGGTGTATCGAGTCCGGTCGTCGTGCCGCGCTGGTCATGCACCATCGTCGAGGCGCGCGTGCAATCGCTCCTCGACCGCGTCGGCATCACGATCGCTGACCTCGACGAGGTCGATGCGGTGGAAGGGCGCCTTGCGCGAGCCGCCATGCGCGACGATGCGCGTCGCGCACTCGAGGGGATGCGTGCAGCGATCACGTCGCTGTCGAGCGGGGTGGGAGTTGAGAGCGAGGCCCTGGGATTGACCTCCGCAGTCGAGGGAGCGACCCGCTCACTTGGACATCGTCTCGACCGTCTCGAACGCCGAATCGTCGCGGCGATCAAGCGGCGCGACGCGGCGCGAATGCGCGACGTGGCCACGTTGCGTGGTGCGCTGCGACCGAACGGCGGGCGACAGGAGCGCGTCCTCAACGCCATCCCGCTGCTGACCCGCAGCGGGTGCGAATTGCTGGCGGACATGCGCCGTGCCGCCGGTCCGCACGCCGCGCGACTCGTCGACCCAGCGCTCGGCGAGCGCTCATCAGGGACAGCCACGTGACCTCTCCAGTGCAGCCGACGTCGGCACGCAGCTCCAGCCGCAATTCGGCGCTCATCGCGGCCGGCATCTTCCTGTCACGGCTCCTCGGACTGCTGCGCCAGAGCCTGATCGCAAAGTATCTCGGCGCAGGACTGGTGTCGGACGCGTTCAACGGCGCGTTCAAGTTGACGAACTTTCTTCAGAACCTGTTTGGCGAGGGCGCGCTCTCCGCGTCGTTCATCCCGGTATACGCCTCGGCGCTGTCTCGCGGTGACGAGAAGGAGGCGGACCGAATCGCCGGCGCCGTGGCCGCCATCCTCGCACTCGTCACCGCGGTCATCGTCGCACTGGGGATCCTGCTCGCGCCGTTCGTGGTGGAGTTGGTGGTTGGGGGATTCACGGGAGAGAAGTTGTCCCTGGCCATTCGCCTCACGCGGATTCTCTTTCCGGGTGCCGGCATTTTCGTCATGAGTGCGTGGTGCCTGGGCATCCTGAACAGCCACCGGCGCTTCTTCCTCTCGTACGCCGCGCCCGTGTTCTGGAACGTGGCGATGATTGCTGCGCTGCTGTTCTACGGTCCGCGTCGCGGCGAAGTCGATCTGGCCGTCATGCTGGCGTGGGCGTCGGTGCTCGGCGCGGCGCTGCAGATGGGAGTTCAGCTTCCATCAGTGTTCAAGCTGTTGCGCCATCCACACTTCCGCCCGGACGTCGGCTTTGCGCCGGTCCAGGAGGTGGTGCGCAACTTCGTGCCGGCGTTCGTCAGCCGCGGCGTGGTGCAGCTCAGTGCGTTCATCGACACGCGCCTCGCGAGTCACATCGCTGCTGATGGCGTGGTGACTCTGCTCCAGAATGCGCAGACCATCTACATGCTGCCCATCAGTCTCTTCGGCATGTCCGTCTCTGCAGCCGAGTTGCCGGAGATGTCACGGGATGGGGGAGGAGGCGCGGAGGCGTTCGCGCGCGTGCGCGCGCGCCTGAACGCGGCATTGCCGCGCGTCGCCTTCTTCGTCGTGCCGTCGGCCATCGGATTTCTGGTACTCGGCGAAGCGATCGCCGGCGTGTTGCTGGAGCACGGGAAGTTCACGCGGGCCGACACCATCCGAACCTGGGCCATTCTCGCTGGTTCGGCCATCGGGCTGCTGGCGAGCGCGCTCGGCCGGCTCTACTCCTCGACGTTCTACGCGCTGCGTGACACCAGGACGCCGTTGTGGTTCGCCGTCGCACGCATCGTGATCGCCGCGTTGCTCGGCTACCTGTTGGCCTTTCCGGTGCCGCGGCTGCTCGGATTGCCGGCATGGACCGGTGCGGTCGGCCTCTCCATCTCGTCCGGCCTGTCCGGCTGGGTGGAGTTCCTGCTGCTCAAGCGGGCGTTGAGCGCGCGGATCGGTCAGACGGGGATCCCGATGATGGCACTCGCGCGTCTGTGGGGCGCGGGCGCGCTGGGCGCCGCCGGCGGATGGGGTGCGATGTACCTGCTGGGAGGGCGGCACCAGACCCTTCGCGGGACGATCGCGTTGCTCGTCTTCGCGGCCATCTACGGAGCGGCGACGCTTGCCTTCGGCGTGCCCGAAGCGCGCGCCCTCGCGGGTCGACTGCGACGCCGATGACGCGAACGCGTGCCCGTCCGGCGGGGTAGTATTCGTCATGCCCGTCGCGCAGTCGATCCTCGACAAGGTGCCGCATCTCCCCGAGTCACCCGGCGTCTATCTCTGGAGGGATGCCGGCGGACACGTGGTGTACGTGGGGAAAGCGAAACGGCTGCGGTCGCGCGTGCGCAGCTACGTCACCAGCGACCATCGCGAGAGCGTCAAGACCCGCGCCCTGATGCTGCAGGTGGAATCGCTCGACACGATCGTCGTCCCGACCGAGGCGCATGCGCTCGTGCTCGAGGCCAACCTCATCAAGGAGTACAAGCCGCGCTTCAACATCGCGTTGCGTGACGACAAGTCGTATCCGTACATCAAGGTCACGGTGCAGGAGCCATTTCCAAGAGTGTGGGTGACGCGACGATTGCAGAACGATGGCGCGCGCTACTTCGGCCCCTACACCGATGTGGGCGCGATGCGCCGAGCGCTCGACGTGGTCAAGCGACTGTTCACGGTGCGCTCGTGCAACTACGACATGCCGGCACAGATGCCCGAGCGGCCGTGTCTGGACTATCACATTGGCCGATGCAAGGCACCGTGCGTGCTCGCGCAGACGCAGGGTGAGTACGGCGCGATGATCGACGAAGTGGTCGACTTCCTCGGCGGCCGTCCGGACGAAGTCGTCCGAAAAGTGCGGGAGCGGATGGAGTTGGCGGCCGAATCGCTCGACTTCGAGCGGGCGGCGCAGTTTCGAGATGCGCTGGCGCATCTGGAGACGATGGGCGAGCCGACGATCGTGATGGAGGTGGAGGGAGGCGATCGCGACGTCGTCGGTTACGCACGCGATGGCGACGATGCGGTCATCGCGCTGATGCGCATTCGAGGCGGTCGACTCCTCGCGCGCGACCATCAGTTCGTGGCCAACGTGGATGGTGAGGCCGACGCTGATGTCCTGGAGACCTACCTCGCTGGACCGTATCGCCTGCTGGAAGAGCGGGCGCACGAGCTCATCCTGCCGTTTGACGTCGCGGAGCGGACGGTGCTCGAGGAGTCGCTGGAGCGAACGCGGATCCACGTTCCGCAGCGCGGGCCGCGGCGCGAGCTCGTCGAACATGCGCAACAGAATGCCAGGCACCTGCTCGAGGAGGCGCGTCTCACGGGCGACGACCCGGCGAGCGATGAGCGCGCGGGCGATCCGGTGTACGAGCTCCAGCGGCAGCTGGGACTCGCGACCGTGCCGCGCGCATTCGTCTGCTTCGACATCTCGCACGCACAGGGGACAGACACCGTGGCGTCGATGGTCTGGTTTCAGAACGGCCGCCCCTATCGGAACGAATATCGGAAGTTCAAGGTGCGAACGGTGCAGGGCATCGACGATTTCGCGTCGATGCACGAGGTCGTCGACCGCTATTTCGCGCGTCGCGTCGCGGAGGAGAAGCCGCTGCCCGATCTGGTGGTCATCGATGGCGGCAAGGGCCAGCTGAACGCGGCCGCGGACGCGTTGCGCGCACTCGGACTGGCATCGCTGCCCATCGTCAGCCTCGCCAAGCGCGAGGAGGAGATCTTCGTCCTTGGGCGAACTGACTCCATCCGTCTCTCCAGACGATCGCCATCACTTCGCATGTTGCAGCAGGCGCGAGACGAGGCGCACCGGTTCGCGATCACGTTTCAGCGAAAGAGGCGCGCCGTCCGGACGATCACATCCGAACTGCTGCGCATTCCCGGCATCGGCGACAGCCGCCGCCGGCTGTTGCTGACGACCTTCGGTAGTGTGCAGGCGATTCGTGACGCGACGGCCGAGCAGATCGCCGCCGTTCCCGGCTTTTCGGTGCAGGGGGCCCGTCGCGTGCTCGACGCGCTTCGTGCGAGCGATGCCGTGGCGGGTCCGGTACTATCGACCGGTGAGCCCGTAGCGTACGAGTCGGCCGTGACCGAGCCAGTAGCACCCGACACGACCGAAAAAGAGCCCGTAGCGCCCGAGGCAACGGCGGCAGAAACAGTAGCGCCCGTCCAAACGTCCGACCCCGACGATTCGTGAGCGAATGGCATCTCGACTGCTCGGCATGCGATCATGCACAGCCGGGCGACGCACTGGCATCGATCTGTCCGCGCTGCGGACAACCGCTCCTGGTACATTACGACTCGCCATGGCCGTCTCGTGACACCATCTCCGCGCGCTGGGACATGTGGCGTTATGCCGCCGTCCTCCCATTGCGCAGCGGGGAGCGACCCGTCGGACTGGGCGAAGGCGCTACACCCATGCACGAGGTCCCCGCACTCGCACGCGAGCTTGGAATCGCCCGGCTCTGGGTGAAGGACGAGGGGCTCAACCCCACGGCGTCATTCAAGGCACGCGGCATGAGCGCCGCGGTGACACGCGCCAAGGCGTTGGGCGTGCCCGGATTCGTCGTGCCGACGGCGGGGAATGCGGGAGCGGCGTTGGCTGCGTATGGCGCCGCGGCGGGCATTCCGGTGCGAGTCTACGCGCCGGCCAGCACTCCGCCGCCGATACTCGCCACGATCCGTGCGCTGGGTGCCGACCTGCAGCTCGTGGACGGACACATCGGCGATGCGGGAAGGCAGTCCCGCGCCTTCGCCGCAGAACGCGGATTCTTCGATGTCTCCACCTTGCGAGAGCCGTATCGGATCGAAGGGAAGAAGACGATGGGTCTGGAGCTCGCCGAGCAGCTCGGATGGACGTTGCCGACCCACGTGATCTATCCGACGGGCGGGGGCACGGGACTCATCGGCATGTGGAAGGTCTTTCGCGAGATGCGCGACGGTGGCTGGCTCGCGCGTGATGTGCGCATGCCGCGCATGGTGGTGGCGCAAGCGGATGGATGCGCGCCAATGGTTCGCGCTTTTCGCGAGCGCGCGGACCGCGCCACGCCGTGGGAAGATCCGCAGACGCTTGCGAGCGGACTCCGCGTGCCTGGACCGCTCGGCGATCGTCTGATCCTGCGCGCGCTCTACGAGAGCCAGGGCGACGCGGCGTCGGTGAGCGAGCAGGCGATTCGTGAGGGCACCATGCGCCTGAGCCTCGCGTCGGGCGTCGATGCGGCACCCGAGGGGGGCTGCGCACTCGCCGTCCTCGAGTTGCTCGTGCGTGCCGGCCGCATCGCCGCGGACGCCGAGGTAGTCCTGTTCAACACGGGGAGCGGGGCGTCGTATCGCTTCTGAGACGGCGCGCGCACGGAAATGCAGGCGATCCGTCGAGAACGTGACCGGCGGCCAAGCGTGGCCTCCATAATGCACTCAACACGGCGTCTCAGCGCTGCGGTGACCGTTTGATCGCTTCCTACCTCCTGGCCAGCGTCGCCGACGTGCGCATCGCCGTGCCGGTTTCGGTTGTGGAGGAGATCATTCGTGCCGTCGCACTCACGCCGCTTCCGTCCGCCCCCGCGATCATCGAAGGGGCGATCAACATGCGTGGCGTGCTCCTGCCGGTCATCGACCTCCGCGTGAGGCTTGGTCTGCCGCATCGTGCCATCGACCCTTCAGATTTTCTCATCGTGCTGCGATTGCCGACCCGGCGCGCCGTCATCCGTGTCGACGACACCGACGACGTGGCGCAGATCGATGACGCGTCGATCGCGATACCTGCGTCGCTCAGCGCATCGCTGGCGGGTACAGCGGTCCTGGCGGGCGTGGCCGCGACGGCCGACGGTGCACTCGTGATCTACGATCCTGCGGCGTTTCTCTCCCAGTCCGAGCTGGAGGCGACGGAAGAGGCGCTCTCCACATCGTCCTGATGTCAGCGAGGCACGGCGGACCATCGATCGCACCAGTCGCTCGGGCGCTCGTCACCGGCTGGTCGCACGCGGACCTGGCTCGCGTCGCGGACGTCGCGACCGCTGTCGCGGGGCTCGTGTTCTCCGTGAGCCGCCAGCCGTCGGCGGAGACCGCGATGCGCCGCGTCATGCGCGCGTATCGCCTGCTCGAGCCCGTGGACTTGTACAACGCCGTGACAGTCGCCGGAGAAGTGCAGGATGCGCTGCTGGCCGAACTCACCGTCGGCGAGAGCTATTTTTTCCGGGACGAGGGGCAGTTGTCACTGCTCGGAGGAGAGATTCTTCCCGCATGGCGCGCCGAATCGTCCGATACGCCGAGGCGCATCTGGAGCGCCGGTTGCGCGTCGGGCGAGGAGCCGTACACTCTGGCGATCCTCTTGCGCGAGCTCGGCTGGCAATCGCCAATCGCCCTGCTCGGCACGGACATCGCGCTGCCTCGTCTGGATGCTGCACGACGTGGTCGCTACACGAAATGGGCGCTTCGCGGAATGGACGAGACGCGGCTCGATCGCTGGTTCCGCCGTCAAGGTCCACACTTCCTCCTCGATGACGAGATCCTGCGCGCCGCGGAGTTCCGGCAGCTCAATCTCGCCTCGGATGCGTACCCGTCGATCGCATCCGCGACGTCGGATCAGGATCTCATCCTGTGCCGCAATGTGCTCATCTACTTCGACCTGGACACCGTCGTCTTGATCGCGGAGCGTCTGCTGCGCGCGCTGCGACCGACGGGATGGCTGGTGCTTGGTGCGTCGGACCCTCCGCTCATCGACCTCGTCGAGTGCGAGGTGGTGATGACGGCCTCAGGCACTGCCTATCGGCCGTACGCGCGTTCGCGCGGCACCTCGCACCCGAGGCGATGGCTGTCCGCTACCGCTGCGCCGCCGGCGCGCACGCCCGAGGTCATGTCTGCAGCGTCCATCATGGCGGAATGGGCAGACCTTCCGGCAGCGGTGCCGCTCGTACCGACGCGCGCGTCCGTGTCGGACGGTCAGGTCGCGGCAGACGTCGTAGCGCATGAGTCGGCGGCGGAGGCCTATGCACGCGGAGACTACGCGACCGCCGAACGCCTGGCGCAGGACGCGGTGCTTCGTGATCCCGAGGATGTCGCTGCATGGATCGTTCGCGTTCGATCGGCTGCCAATTCGGGAAAGCTCACCGAGGCCGGAGAAAGCTGTGCGGTGGCGATCGATCGTCATCGCCTGGTTCCGGAACTCCACTATCTCCATGGGATGCTGCAGATCGAGTCTGGACGCAGCGCCGACGGCGCTCGTGATGCACGTCGTGCGCTGTACCTCGATCGTACGCTTATCATGGGCCACATGCTCCTCGGCGCGGCGCTCACGAATCTCGACGATCGCGCGGGAGCGCAACGTGCCTTCCAGAACGCGACGGATCTGCTCGCCGGTTATGCCGACACGGGCCTGATCACGGCGAGCGACGGCGTCCCGGTTGCACGACTCCGGCAGCTGGCCCAGCAGCGACTACGCGCATTGACCGCCGAGGATATCCGATGATCGAGCACGGGGAGATCCTCCGTCGTCGCGCTCGGGCGCTGGCGCGAGCACCCGTCGAGAGCAGCGAGGACGCCGTTGCCGACCAGTTGCACCTGCTCGTCGTGTCGGTAAACGGCGAGCGCATGGCGCTGCCGATCGACCGGATCGCCGCGATCAGTCGCGCGAGCGTGCCGGTACCGCTGCCGCGTGCCGTCGCTCCGGTGTACGGCGTAGCCGTGTGGCGCGGTCGGCCTCTCACGGTGCTGAGCATCAGCGCTGGCGAGCCTGTCGTCGGTGCCGACTCCCGATTTGTCGTGCTCGGCGACGCCAGACGGGCCGATGTGGCGCTGCTGGTGGACGAGGTGGACGACGTCCGCGTCGTCCCTCGCGAGTCGATCACGGCCGCCAGCCCCAGCATGCGACGCGTGGCGTTCCTCGGAATCACCGCGGATGCCATGCTCGTCATCGACGCGTCGTCGCTCGTGCGCGACCGTCGCGAGTCACTGCAGCATTCCCCTGACAGTACGAGGACCGCATGAAATGGACGATCGCGCGACGAATCACGCTTGCCCTGGCCATCGAGCTGGGTCTCGTAGCGGTGATCGCTCTCATCGGATCATCCGCGCTCGAGAACACGGCGACGGCCTATGAACGCGCGATGGCACTCCGTCGGCAAACGGTCGCTCCCGCGTTACGCGCCGAGTCCGAGCTCCGCGGCGCGAGCCTCGCGCAGTTGCGGTTCATGTTAGAGGGAGGGGAACGCTATCTCGCCGTACGCGACAGCGTGGCGGGTGTCGCGCGCGCGTTGGTGGTGTCGCTGCAACGCGACGTCACCAGCGTGGAGGAGCGCGAGCGGTGGCGCGTCGTGGAAGTTATGTTTGCCAACGTGATCAGGGAGATGACCGCCGTGTCGCAGGCCCAGCGTGCCGGACGGCGGGACGAGGCGCTGCAACTCCGGACAACGCGGGTGGAGCCGCATCAGCGTGCGCTCGACTCGATCGTGCGCGTCGCAGTGCTCGACGCCACGACGCGAGGCGATTCCGTCGCGAGCGTTGGCAAGGCCAGCGCGGACGGCGCGCGAGGAACCGTGCTGACCGCGATGCTGGCCGCGCTCGTCATCGGGGGGCTCGCGGCATGGCTCCTCAGTCGCGCCATCACTCGTCCGCTTCAGGAAACCGCAACCGTCATCGCAAGCAGTAGCGCGCAGATCCTGGCGGCGACCACCCAGCAGGCGGCCGGCACGAATGAAACGATGGCGGCCGTCACCGAGACGGTCGCGACCGTCGACGAGGTGGCGCAGACCGCAGCGCAGTCGGCACAGCGCGTCCGCTACGTCGCCGAGGCGGCGCAGCGCGCGTCGGACACCGGCCGTGCCGGAAAGCAGGCCGTCGAGGAATCCATCAGCGGAATGCAGCTGCTGCAGACCCAGGTCGAGGCGATGGCGAGCAGCATCGTCGCGCTCGCACAGCAGGCGCAGGCCATCGGCGAGATCACGACGGCGGTGAGCGATATCGCCGAGCAGACGAAGCTGCTGGCACTGAACGCCGCGGTCGAGGCGACCCGCGCCGGAGAGCATGGGCGCGGCTTCGCGCTCGTGGCGGCGGAGATCAAGACGCTGGCAGGCGAAGCGAAGGAGTCCACGGGGCAGGTGCGACGCCTGTTGGCGGAAATCCAGCGCGCCACGAGTGCCGCAGTGATGTCGACGGAGCAGGGCACGAAGCAGACCGACGCGACGGTGCGGCAGGTGAAGCAGGCAGGGGTACTCCTCGCGCAGCTTGCGGTCGTCGTCGACGATTCGGCGCAGGCCGCGGCGCAGATCGGTGCGTCGGCTGGTCAGCAGGCGCTGGGGATGGATCAGATCCGGCAGGCAATCGGCAACATCCACGAGGCCACGCATCAGAGTCTCACGTCGATGAGACAGTCGGAGCAGGCCGCGCAGAACCTGAACGAGTTGGGCACGCGGCTCGTCGATCTCGTCGGCGCGCGCCTGCGCGGATGAGGATTCCCGATGTCCGGTGACGCGCTGGCGGTTCGGCTCCTCGCCATCTTCGTCGAGGAGCTCGACGAGCAGGTCGTGCAGATGGGGAACGACCTCGCGGCGCTCGAGCGGACGCCCGGCGATGCCGAGCGTCTTCGCTCGATCTTTCGCGTGATGCATACCCTGAAGGGTGCCTCGCGCGCGGCGGGGGTCCCGCTGATCGAGCAGCTGTGCCACGTCCTGGAGGGAGGTCTGGCCCACGCAAAGGAACGCGCAACGCCTCTCTCGGCCGATCAGCTCGCACTGCTCGTCGAATCGGTCGACGCGCTCGCCGAGGCGCGCGAGCGGCTTGCCGCAGGCGTGCCGCTGGCCGGCGCAACACTCGCGGCGCTGATCCAGCGCGCGCGTGGCGGGACAGTCACCGGGCCCACGGATGCGCGCCCTCGTTCGGCCACACGTCCGCTCTCGACACCGCCGGTCGCAGTGCGCGAGGCCGATGCGACGACGGCTGCTCCAGCTGCGCAGATGCCGCCCGCTGTATCGCCGCCGTCGCCGCCTCCGCTGGCGACCGACCCGAGTGCCCCACGCGACGAATCCATGCGAATCAGCGTGAGTAACGTCGAGGCGATTGCGTCGGCCACCGGGGAGCTCGCCGTGCTCGTCTCGTGCCTTGGCGACCACGCCGGCGATGTGGCCATCGTCCGCGCTCGTCTGCGCGAGCAGTTGCCGCGCCTGATGTCGGAGGACGCGCGAATCATCGACAGTGCGTTCGCCGCGCTGGTGCGGCGCGCCGGTGCAGACGCGCGATCGCTCGAGGCCATTCACGGCCGGCTCGACGGCGCCGTGCGGCACGTGCGCCAGCGACCCCTGCGCGAGCTCACGGACGTGGTGGAGCGCGTCGCGCGCGATGTCGCGCGAGAGCTGAACAAGCAGGTGCGGGTCACGACGACGGGCGGTGCGATCGAGGCCGATCGAGTCGTCCTCGAGGCGCTGCGCGAGCCCTTGCTGCATCTCGTGCGCAACGCGGTGGATCACGGACTCGAGTCGCCCGCGGGGCGACGAGCCGCGGGCAAGGCGGAGCTAGGCGAGATCATCATCGAGGCCAGCCTGCGAGGCGACCGGCTGCGGCTGCTCTTCGGCGATGACGGTGCCGGCATCGATGCCGACTCCATTCGACGCCGGTCAGGAGTCCGGCAGGGGGCCCCGATACCCGCGGATGCGGATGAGTTGTTGCGAATCATATTCGACGACGGCTTCTCGACCCGTGAATCGGCAACCACCCTGTCCGGACGGGGCGTCGGACTGAGCATCGTGCGCGTCGCGGTCGAGCGACTCGGAGGCACCGTCGACGTGACATCGACGGCGGGCAGGGGGATGACGTTCGTGCTCGATGTACCGCTCAGCGTCGCCACGATGCGCGCGCTCCTCGTGCGGGTGGGCACCGTGACGATTGCGCTGCCGAGCGCGTTTGTCACCCGCGTGCAGCGCGTGCCGGCGTCGGCGATCACGCGCGTGGACGGACGCGACCTGCTCGTCACGGCCGGCGCGCCGATGCCGGTCCTGGTACTTGCGAGTCTGCTCGGTCCGCCGTATCGCGCCTCGCCATGGACGGAACAGGTGCAGGTGGTGATTCTCGAGGTTGCCGGCCAGCGAATCGCTGTCACGGCCGACGATCTCCTCGATGAACGCGAACTCGTGCTGCGTCCACTCGAGCACGTGAACGCCGAGTCCGCACACGCAACCGTCGGCTCGGCGGTCATCGGGGCGGGACACGTGGTGTTGGTGTTGAGCGTGCCGGCACTCGTCACGTCGGCGACGCAGCGCGCTGCGAGCGGTGGCGCACCGGGTGCGATCCCGCGTATCCGGCCTGCCGTCCTCCGGCCGCTCGTACTGGTGGTGGACGACTCGATCACGTCGCGTACACTCGAGCAAAGCGTCCTGAAAGGTGCCGGATACGATGTGACCACGGCCGTCGATGGAATGGACGCGTGGAACGCGCTCGAGCGCACGACCTTCGCGCTCGTCGTGAGCGACGTCGAGATGCCTCGCCTCGACGGCATCGGCCTCTGCGAGCGCATGCGGGCAGATGCTCGAACTGCCCGCATTCCGGTGATTCTCGTGACCTCGCTCGATCAACCGGAACATCGTGCGCGAGGGCTGGAGGCGGGCGCGGACGCATACATCGCCAAGTCCAGCTTCGACCAGCAGGATCTGCTCGATACGGTGCGTCTGCTGCTCGGTCGACCGCCGGAGATCGCACCGTGATCAGGGTACTGGTCGCCGACGACTCGCCGACGGCCCGAGCCCTGCTCGTCGCGCTCCTCTCCGCCGAGCCGGGCATCCAGGTCGTCGGCGAGGCGCGAGATGGGCGCGAAGCCGTCGAGATGACGGCGCGTCTGGGACCGGACGTCGTCACGATGGACGTCCATATGCCGACGCTCGATGGTCTCGAGGCGACGAAGGAGATCATGACGCGCTCGCCGCGACCCATCATCATCGTCTCTACGACGACGAAGATTAACGATGTGGAGCTGTCGCTCGAAGCCATCCGTGCCGGCGCGGTGCTCGCCCTGCCCAAGCCTCGCGGGCCAGAGGTCCTGCCGCACGACGCAGAACAGCGACACCTCGTGAACATGGTCAAGGCGATGGCCCAGGTGAAGCTCGTGCGGCGACACGGCACACCCACGTCATCACCCGTCGTGGCCACTCCGCTGCCGCGAGCTCGTCTCGCGCGGCCGATTCGACTGGTGGCCATCGCCGCTTCGACCGGCGGGCCCGCTGCGCTCCTCACCATTCTCGCAGCGCTGCCGAAGCAGTTTCCCGTTCCGATTCTCGTCGTACAGCACATTGCGCGCGGCTTCACGCAGGGACTCGCACACTGGCTTGGCGGCGGCACCCCGCTCAGGGTGGCGGTCGCCTCACTCGGCGAAGTCGCGCGGGCGGGCACGGTGTACGTCGCACCAGACGATCATCATCTGGGCATTCAGGTGAGCGCCGACGGCGTGATGCGACTGCTCATCGACAGCAGGCCGGCGGTCGGCTCGTTCCGACCCTCCGCCACGCACCTCTTCCGCTCCGCCGCAAGCGCGATGGGATCGTCAACCATTGGCGTCATCCTGACCGGCATGGGGGACGACGGCGTGGACGGGCTTCGCGACCTATTCGCGGCAGGCGGACACGTGCTCGCGCAGGATGAGGCCACGAGCGTCATCTTCGGCATGCCGGCCGAGGCCGTGCGCGCCGGCGTGGTGCACGGCGTGCTGCCGATCTCGCAGATCGCCAACCAGCTCGTGGAGTTGACCTCGTGACGCCATCGCGTCCGCCCACCCGCAGCGAGGGCGTCTCGAGCGTCCTCATCGTCGAGGACAGCGCAACGCAGGCTGCGGCCCTCGAGCATCTGCTCACCAGCGAGGGATTCAGTGTCCGCATCGCCCGAAGTGCGGAGCTGGCGCTCGCCCAGCTCGCGCGCGAGCGCTCGGACCTGGTGCTCAGCGACGTCGTCATGCCCGGCATGGATGGGTACGAGCTCTGTCGCCGCATCAAGGCGACCGCCGCCTCGGCCGATACGCCCGTTGTCCTGCTCACGAGCCTGAACGATCCGCTCGCCATCGTACGCGGACTCGCCTGCGGGGCGGATCACTACGTCACGAAGCCCTACCAGCCCGAGTGGCTGCTCACGCGACTTCGCGCCGTGCTTGCGCGCACGAGCAGCGAACACGTCCCACCACCGGAGGAGATTTCCGTCGAGCTGCTCGGCACGCGGTTCGCCATCCGTGCGACCAAGGAACAGATCCTCGAGCTGCTGGTCTCCAGCTACTCCGACCTCGTCCGCACGAGCGAAGTGGTGCGCGACGCGGAGCGGCGGGCGCGCTTTCTCGCGGATGCCGGCGAACTGTTGTCCTCGTCGCTCGACTCGCTCGAAGTGCTGCGCGAGCTCGCGCGCCTGGCCGTGCCGCGTCTGGCCGACGTATGCGCGGTCGATCTCCTCGATGCCGATGGTCGTCGCCGACGTGTGGAGATCGCGCACGCGCTCGATGGCGTGGCGACCGTCGCGCCCTCGGAAGACGGCGCATCGGACCCACTGTCGCCCTCCGCATCGCTCACTCGCGCGATCGCCGAGCGGACATCGCAACTGATCGTCGCCGCCGAGTGGCGCGACCTCGGCGATGTCGCGCGTGATCCCCCCCTGATCGCGGCGCTCGAGCGACGGGGTGCGACGACCATGCTCGTCGTGCCGCTCGTCGCGCGCGGACGAGTGCTTGGCGTGCTCCAGTTCCTGGCGCTCGAGGGTGCCCGGCTGTCGTCGGCCGATGATCTCCTCTTCATCGAAGACCTCGCGCGCCGTGCGGCGCTTGCCGTGGACAACGCGCTGCTGTACGGCGAAGCGCAGCGCGCCACGCGTGCGCGTGACGACGTGCTCGCGATCGTGTCCCACGACCTGCGGAATCCGCTCAACACGATCCAGATGAGCACCTCGTTCCTGCTCGACGTGCTCGGTACGCCGGGCTTCGAGGTGCCGCTGGTGGCACAGCTCCAGATCATGCGCCGGGCGACGAAGCGCGCCAACGCGCTCATCCAGGATCTGCTCGACGTGTCGCGCATCGACGCGGGCACGCTCGCCGTCGCCGAGGTGCCGACGAGCGCCTCGCTTTTGCTGAGCGATGCTGCGCTCGAGGAAGCGCCCAGTATCCTGGCGAAGGGTTTGACCCTGGAGCACGAGTGGCATGGCCCGGACGTCGATGTCGCCGTGGACCGCAGCCGTATCAGCCAGCTCTTCGCGAACCTTGTGGGGAACGCCGTCAAGTTCACCTCCGCCGGCGGGACGATCTCTCTCCGTGGCGAGATGCACGAGAGTCGCGTCGTCTACGAGGTGCGCGATTCGGGAGCGGGCATCGCACCGGAACACCTGCCACACCTGTTCGATCGGTTCTGGCAGGCGACGCAGACGTCACGGGCAGGCGCCGGGCTCGGACTTTACATCGTCAAGGGAATCGTCGACGCGCATCGAGGGGCGATCGACGTGCAGAGCGACCCCGGTGTCGGTACGCGAATCCGGGTCGAGCTACCCATCGCGCGGTAGCGTCACGCGGTCGCGTCCCTTGCTAGCTTTGTCGCCATGCGCACCGCAATCCTCGATCCGTTCAGTGGTATTGCCGGCGACATGATGCTCGGCGCCCTGCTCGGCGTGGGCCTCGATCCGGCATGGCTGCGCGCGCTTCCTGCTCGCCTCGGTTTGCGCGAGGTGACGGTCGAGATTCGCGAGGTGCTGCGCGGAGAGCTCGTGTGCTGGAAGGTGGATTTCAACATTCCGCCACAGCCGCATGGACGCCACATCGCGCAGATTCGCGAACTCGTGGCATCGTCGGGCGCGCCCGATCGCGTGCGGCAACTCGCCGACGCGACGTTCATGGCCATCGCGACGGCTGAAGGGGAGATCCACGGCATGCCGGCGGAGGACGTCCACCTTCACGAAGTGGGCGCCGTGGATGCCATCCTCGACGTGGTGGGCTCGATCTGGGGCCTGGAGCTCCTCGGCGTGAACGACGTGCGGTGCGGAGCGCTGCGCACGGGCGATGGCACGGTGCGCGCAGCGCATGGACTGCTTCCGGTTCCTGCGCCCGCCACGCTCAAGTTGCTCGAGGGATTTCTGGTGCGGCCGGGACCGGAGGGAGCGGGAGAGCTGGTGACACCGACCGGTGCTGCGCTCGTTCGGGTGCTGGCCTCCGGTGCGCCGCCAGCGGAGTACGTGCCCATGCGGAGCGGGTACGGCGCCGGCTCGAAGGATTTTCCAGGGCGCGCCAACGCCTTGCGTGTCATTCTCGCCGACGTCGCAACGGTCCCGCGGCTTGATCCGGCCAATCGTGAACGAATCGTCGTCCTCACCTGTGACGTGGACGACATGTCGCCCGAGTACCTGGCGGCGGTCGTGGAGCAGCTTCGGAGCGACGACGCCCTGGACGTCGTCCTGCTCGCGGCCGTCATGAAGAAGGGCAGGGCCGGCACGCGCGTGGAGGTGATGTGCCGGCCCGCGGATGCTGACCGCTTCGAGGCATACCTTCTCATTGAGACCACGACGATCGGTGTCCGTCGCTCCGACCTGGATCGCGTGGCGCTGGCGCGCACCATGCGAGAGGTGCGCGTGCTCGGGCACCAACTCAACGTGAAGGTCGTCACGCTTCCCGACGGCGGATCACGCGTGAAGCCCGAGTACGACGACGTTCGACGCATCGCTCTGGCGACCGGGCGGCGGCATGCCGATATTTATCAGCTTGCCCTGCAGGCCGCGGAACGCACGTAGCGCGGCCGGGTACCCGAACGCGCACCGGTGATGGCACCGGCACGCCACGCTCTTTTCCGGAGAACTCTGATGGCTCTGCTCGGTAGAATTCTGCTCATCGGTGCTACACTGGCCGTCTCGTCCGATGTGCTAGGTGCCCAGGCAGCCGCGAAGGCGTCGGCCTGCGACATCGGCGACGCGATGAAGGGGAACACTGCGCGCGCGGCGCTGGCGTTCGATGTGGCGCGGCAGGCGACGGGTACGCCCCTCGCCGCGACGAATCTCAAGAACGCCGTCAAGATGGTCGAGTCGCCCGAGAAGTCGGGCGATGAGCCAGTGGCACGCGCCTACATCCTCGGCGAAGCGCTGAGCCTGTGGTTGAATCAGCCTGGCACTGGTGCGACGGCCAAGCGACGGGATCTCGGCTTCACTACCAATCCCGACGCGACGATCGACCTCGTCGGCGCGCTCGATTCTGCGTTCCGGATCGTGGAAGCGGCCAAGCCCACCTGCCTGGACAATACGGCGTTCTACCGGGGCGGACACAAGTACTATCTCGACGTCGCCAATGGCGCGATCAACTCGCTCAATGCCGACAAGCTCGATTCCGCGGAGTACTACGCAACCCAGGCGAACCGGCTCTACCCCGCGTCACCCTACGGCACCATGGTGCTCGGGAGCGTGGCGTCCAAGCGCAACGACAACGTGAAGGCACTCGAATACTGGATGCGCGCTGCGGACGTGGCCGGCCGCGACACCAGTTATCGGGATGTCCGCCGGCAGATGCTGGCGAACGCGGGCAACGTCTACCTGAACCACGCGCAGTCGGCCGCAGCGGCGGATCGCGCGGCCGCGGCTCGGAAAGCGGCCGAAGTGTACGCGCAGCTTGTGGCCACTCCCGGAACGAAGGGCACGTATCTCTTCGGTGGTCGCCAGAACTACCAGACGGCGCTCCTCCTTGCCGGAGACACCGCGGCGTTCGTCAAGAGCTACGAAGGTCTGATCGCCAACCCCGGGTCGTACGAGTATCAGGATCTGCTCAATTCGGCCGTCAATGCCGCGCGAAGCAATCGCTCGGCCGATGCGGCGCGGTTGTTCGAGGGCACGCTGACGCAGAATCCGTTCAACCGCGACGCGCTGTTCAACCTTGCCGTCACGTACCTGACACTCGAGCAGAACGACAAGGTCACGCCGATCGTCACGCGCCTGATCGCCGTGGACCCGGCGAATCCCGAGAACTACAATCTCGGAGCGCGCGCCTACCTCTCCATGGCGAAGACCGCGCAGCAGGCGAAGCGGACCGCCGTGGCCGCCGCATACAACGATTCCACGCTCACCTGGTACACGAAGGGGAACAAGCTTCCAATCGAGGTCACCTTCACCGAGTTTTCGCCGACCGAGAATCAGATCGTGGTGGGAGGTACCATTCTCGACCGTCGTGACAAGATGAACGCCGAGGCAGCCACCGCGCGTCCGGTGCGGGGCAAGGCACCCGCGAAGCCCGCCGCCGCAGGCATGGCTCCGAAGGCCGTCACCTTGAAGTTCGATGCGCTGGACAAGGCTGGAGCCGTCATCGGGTCGAGCTCGCTCACGACCGAGGCCCTCACGCCCGGCAAGACGGCGAACTTCACCGTCAAGATCGCGGCCGCCAGTGCGATAGCGTACCGCTACTCCATCGTCGAATAGTCGGTCCGGCACTCAAGAGGCGTCCGCTCCGGAGCGGGCGCCTTTTGCATTGTTGTCGGACAGAAAATCGTTTGCCGCATGTGGCCTAAGTGCTGTATCCTGCTTGATTTCGGCGCCCTGAGCTCCTACCTTGCATGAGATGCAGGTTCGACGCGGCCACGTGGTCTGAAGGGGGAAGACTCTCACTTCGTGTGGTCTTCCCCCGTCGCACAGCTGGAGGCCTGGAGGCCACGGATTCATGGTTCGTGTCAGTCGAGTTCTGCCGGGCAGCATTTGTGAGGAAATGGGGGTGGTGTCCGGCACCGAGCTCCTGACCGTGAACGGCCGCGAACTGGCTGACTTCCTCGATTGGGAGTTCCTCACGGCCGACGACGAACTGGTGATCGAGGCACGCCTGCCCGGCGGCGAGGCAGTCGTCTACGAGGTCGAGCGGCCCGAAGGTGAGGCACTCGGGGTGGAGCTCGAGCCCCTGACCATTCGCCGGTGCGCGAATCGCTGCGAGTTCTGCTTCATCGAGGGACTACCCAAGGGACTGCGCAAGCCCCTCTACGTCCGCGACGACGATTACCGGCTGTCGTTCGCCTATGGCAATTTTGCGACGCTCTCCAACGTCAAGGAACGCGATATTCAGCGGATTCTCGAGTATCGGCTGTCGCCCCTGTACGTGTCGGTGCATGCGACACCCTGGGAGGCGCGCAAGATCCTGCTGAACAACCCGCGCGTCCCGAATATCGTCGATCAGCTGACGCGCCTGGCCGAGGGAGGCATCCAGTTCCACGCCCAGATGGTCATCGTGCCCGGTCTGAACGACGGAGCAATCCTCGAGGCGTCACTGGCCGATCTGTGGAATCTCGGCGACGCCGTGTTGAGCGTGGCGCTGGTACCGGTAGGCGTGACGCAGTTCTCCCACCTCTACAACGGCCGACCCATGGACGCGGAGAACGCGGGCCGAATTCTCGACGCCGTTGAGCGCTGGGAAGACCGGGCGCTCTCCGAACGCGGCGACCGCTGGGTGTTCGGCTCGGATGAGCTCTATCTCCTCTCCGATCACGCCCTTCCGGACGCTGAGCACTACGGTGATTTCTCCCAGATCGAGAATGGCGTCGGCGCGGTCGCGTCGCTTCGTCAGCGTGTGCACGCAGGCCTGTCGAGCCTTCCTCTGATGCCCGGCCGGCGCATCGGGATCGTGACGGGTGTGTCGATGGCGCCCCTCATGCCTGAGTTACTGGACGCCATCTCGAGGCGCACGGGTGCCGCGTTTACGCTGATTCCCATCGAGAATTCACTGTTCGGCCCCACGACGACGACGGCGGGGCTCCTCGTCGGAGCCGATATCCGCCGAGCGCTCGGCGGTCGTCACGATCTCG